>NC_003030.1:1323876-1651001 GCF_000008765.1 Clostridium acetobutylicum ATCC 824 | reverse complement strand
AAAGGTGAGATTAGCTTGTATAAGAGAGGAAAATCTCTTCTCTTCGCTTATTCCTGAACTTATTTCATCCTGAAGATTTGATTTAAAACTACTATTTATTAAATATATGGAGGAAGGAACAAAAAACGCCTCAAACACAACAAGTGTACATATAAAAATTTTCTCCCAAAGCTTCATTTATTCCTCCAATCTATATCCCATTTTAAATATAGTTTTGACCTTGTCCTTCCAGTCTAATTTCTTTCTTATCTTTTGTATATAATTATCAATTGTTCTACAATCACCGAGGTAATCGTATCCCCAAAGCTCCTCAGCTATCCTTTCTCTAGTTAAAACTATATTTTTGTTTTTTATTAAATAGGCAGCTAGTTCAAATTCCTTAACGGTAAGATCAATAATTTGTCCATTTTTTTTAAGCCTCATTTCTTCTAATTGCACTTCTATATCTTCAAACTTTAGTGATTTTTCATTTTTATCGTAGTGTCTAAGTACATTATCAATTCTTGCCAAAAGCTCCATACCATCAAATGGCTTTGTAATATAATCATCAGCACCCATTCTAAGTCCACTAACCTTATCTGTGACAGAAGTCTTAGCTGTTAAAAAAATTACTGGTATACCTTTATACTTGATTTTTTGAAATAGACTAAAACCATCTATTTTAGGCAGCATTATGTCTAAAAGTATTAAATCAAAATTTCTACCTTCAATTAAGTCCAGTGCAGCTTCACCATTATACACAGCTTCACTTATATATCCCGCCATATTTAAATTTAACTTTATCAAATTTGAAATGGCTGCATCATCTTCGATAATTAGAATATTTATCAAAATGTTTTTTGCCTCCTTAATCACATAAAATACACTTACTTACAATTATAGGTTAAGTATTAACTATTTCAAACAATTAATTAGTATAAAAAGCTTAAACTTATGCATAAACCAAACTACAGTACCTGCATAAGTTGTTAAGCTAATTTATTTATTATACGAATTTGAATAATCTTGATAATGTATAATATTATAATTTTTCAAGCTCGCCTCTAATACTATTACATCTCTTTTGCTGTTACCTGTTTTATTTTTAATGTTGAATGTTACAGTTGTAAGTGGCCCATTCCCATTGTCAATTGAAATGGAGTTAAGATCCACACAAGAATCCTTACCTATTTTCTTAAGATAGCTTAAAGCCGCACTTTTGACCTTACCATCATCCACCTTATAGGTACCAGAAGTGTCTTCTCTGCTTATAAGTGTCACATTTACTACCTCTCCTGTATTCTCATCAATTGCAACAAAATATGTGCCATCATTAGACATAAAGTTCACATATATATAATAATCCGAATGTTTTACCCATTCTAATTGTTTTTTAGCATACTCAACCTTTTTTTCATAGCTTGGATATTTCTTAATGGTATCCTCAGCAGCATCCTCTATTTGCTTGTATTCGTTAGCCTCAGTTCTATGAATTTCGGTTCCAGAAAAACGACTTGCAGCATCTACTCCCATATAGTCCTTCATTGCCTTAATTGCCATCTGAACCGCTTTCTCATCACTTATAGTATTATTTTTATTAATATTATTACTTTGCGCTGTAACAACCACATTTTTAGTTCCTGCACCACTATTTTTGTTTTCATATATTGACAATGATGCTGACCCTACTACCACAGCCGCAAGTAAAAACATGCTTATTCTTTTTATACTCATTTTCTCTCCTCCAATTTTAAGCTTATTGGTTTAGTGCACAAAACCTTTTTACAATCTCATTATACAATCGAGGTTTCTAAAACTTATGCTGTACTTGTCATAAAGTTGTAAAATTTATTGAAAGAGACTCTTTTGTTTTACTATAAAATATATACCTGTTGAAAGCTCTATTGCAGCCCCTATAGTAAATACCCATTTTACCTCTATAAAGCTTGAAGCAACTCCTCCAATTAAAAGCGACAAGACACTTACAGGTTGAACTACAGAGTTCACAAAACCAGATACACGTCCAAGCAAGTCTTTTGGCGTTTTTTCTTGAAGAACTGTTCTAAGTATACCTCCATTAAAGGTATCTAATATTCCTAGTATTGAAAATAAAACAAGACTAAATGGAAAGTATCTATTAATTGCAAAAACTGTCACTACAACACTATCAATTACAAGACATATAGCTAAAAGCATTAATTTGTTTCTGCTTTGAAACCTTCCAAGTATTGCTCCTCCAAATATTGTCCCAATTCCTGCAAAGGCAAATAATAATCCTACTCTTTTAGGCATAAGAACACTGCCTCCTAAATATTTCTCTACAAAAATATATGTAAGAGGGGTTTGCATTGATATAATTAACGTTATAATTACATCTATTAAAAACATCCATTTTATATTTTCATTATTTTTAATAAACTTCCACCCCTGAATAATATCTTGTCTTAAGTCTGCTTCTTTCTCTTCTTTTTTATTTAGCTTCTCACTCACCTTAAGCAAAATAGCCATTATACCTACAATCATAAAAGATACGCCATCAATTATAAATGCCAAATCATTGCCAACAAAGCTTATTAAGACACCTGCAAAAGCATATCCAATAACTATTATGATGCCGTTAATAGACATTATAATTCCATTGGCTTTAGCTAGATGTTTCTTATTAACTAAAAGTGTAATGAGTGTAGTTTCCACTGGTATATAAAAAGCCTGCATAATACCAGTTATAAATACCAACAGAAAAACAATAGGTCTGTTATTTGTTAATGCAAAGGCAAATGAAGTAAAAGAAAGCATTATATTTAGCATTATGAATACTATCTTTTTGTTTTTCTTATCAACTAGGTTGCCTGCAAACATTCCTAGTACTAAAATTGGTATACTTTGAAGAATATAAACTAAGTTAACATTAAAATCTCCTCCGCTAAAGCCTATTACTTTATTAGCTAATGCTATAGTTGTAAGCTTCGTACCGATTCCCGATATAAATATGCCAATTAAATAAATAATAAAATTTGAGTTTCTATATATGTTTTTCATTAAATTTCCTCCATTTTAAGCCTGTCATGAAGGTTAACTTTTTTATGCAAAAAATAGTAAAAGCCTTGACTTCTGCCTAGGCTTTTAGTTTATCCTTTATTTTAAAAGTTTCTGACAGGTTATCATACAAGTTTACATAATATTTATTTTAAATAAAGCTGTAGTGTAAACTTGTTCTTTGCTCATATCGATAACCATTATCATTCACCCCTTAATAAATTTTAGTATTCCATCCTTTGCTTTATATGTCTAATGCTTTTTCTCAATTAGTCTCCTCAACCACTATATTATTTAAGCCTATTCTAATAATTTTCTATTTTAGCAATATGGATATATTAAATTACAAAGTCAGTCTAAATTACGTTCCTCAAATTCTTGTACAAGTTCTGGTCTAAAATATGGCCTCTGTATTCCTTTAAGTCCAGCCCTGATAATATTTTCTCTATTATCTAATTTAAATTTCTCATATGCTCCAGTTTCAGCAACTGTTATTTTGAAATGTTTGTTATCTATTTTAATTATCTTTAAACTATCAATACCCAAATTGTCCAATAGTTCCCAGGTAACAATCTTTCTGCCTTTAAGTCCTAATATATCTTTAAGTATCCATTCCCCAAGTGCTCCTTGTGGATTTGTTTGCAAACTTTTGCCACCTTCTTGTTTTATCCTTCCTCGTAATACTCTTCCATCTGGTAAAATCAAGTCAAAATCATTTAACTTTTCATTTTTAATTTGATTTTTATCAAATGCATTTATACCAAAGAATTTTGGAAAAATATGATGTATCCATGTACTAATTCTAATTTCAATTTCATACTCTGGACGCGGAATATTACTCCCCTTAGACTTTGATTTAGAGTGCCTGATATTTACACCAGAACGATTTGATACAATCCTTCCCTCCTTTTTATCCTGATATAACGGAAGATAAATTTCTTGATAAACAGTCTCTAAAGTTGTTCCGGAATCTTAATCATTCTAATAAGTTCGAAAGGATCATCAAATTGTTGTATTGGAATCTTTGTTATTATTTCTCCCTGTGAAGCATCAAATTCTTCAAGTAATACACTCTTACTCTTATAGAATTTATATTTATGTAACTTATCTTTAAAACTATAAGTTTTACCATCACTTTTTATAAGTTCAATACTTTTAATATCTATAAGATCATAGGAAGTTTCTATGATATTCATGACATCATCATCACGAGTTATAAAATGATATACATCCATATCGGTCCTATATAAACGTTTATCAAGCATTATACGCTCATTTCTAAGCTCTGAAATTTTATAGATAACTTCCTCTGGTGTACCATTTTTTATAAGTGGTTCTATAACTTCTGGAGCTAACTTATTAAATTCAGCCACCTTTTGATATGTACAATCTTTAGTATGTATCCATGTCTTAAGACCAATTCCAATTCTTTCACCTTTCCAAGGTGCAAGTGCATCAAAAGCACTATCTTTTCTAGTTAAGTCTTCCACATTAAAAACTCTAGAAAAAAGCTGTTCATGATTCCTATAATATAAATATGGTTTACGTGAATTTGCACCTTCTTTATTATCTTTAAATAGACCGCTTAATGATCCAAATATTTTTAAGAATTCTATATACTCATTCTTTTCATCTTCGGAAAACTTGTCCCAAATAATATTTGCCATAGTAACCACCTCTAAACACTTATTAAATATATTTTATCACAAACATAAAATAATATCTTAATATGCTGACTAAGTATTTTGGATAATTACCAAAAGACAAGAAAACATTCCATACTCTCTTGCCTTTAAAATTATATTATTCAATCTATTCTTCACAAAAAAATCTGTATTATCACTAATGTAACTATTCTTCTAATACCCTCAAAATCTGTTCTGCTATTAATCTTATAATTGGTACTGATACTGCATTTCCTGCCTGTTTATACAATCTACTTTCAGGATAAGGTCTATTAATATATTTAGTTGGAAGTTCATACCCATTACCAACAGGAAAGCCTTGAAGTTTAAAAGTTTCTTTAGGCGTAAGTTTTCTAATTCCATCCTTTACTTTAATTAATGGTACATTGTGTCCACCAGTTCCCATGTTAGCCGTTAACGTTGGACATACATTACTCATATTTTTTCTAACATACATTCCTCTTCTAAGTTGATAAAATTGATATTCTTCTGTTATTGATTCATCCAAATTTATTCTTACATCTTTTCTATAACTTTCTGGAATTTTATCATACTCTTCTTCTGTAATAAAATATTTAGGATATTTTTCTTTTGTATAATAATACTTATCTCCAGTATTTTTAGTTAACGTATAATCGATAACTTTCTTAATATCTCTCACTCTTTCATCAACTGTTTTATTGATATAAAACTCCCCTATATTATCAAACATAGTGAACTTTTCAGCATCTTTTTTATTTAAAAATCCAACTATATATATTCTCTCTCTATTCTGGGGTAAATGAGAAAAATCCATTGTATTTAATACCTTTTCTTTTATTATATATCCTTCTTTTTCAAGTTTTGATTTTATAACTTTATATGTTCTTCCACCATCATGTGACATCAAATTTTTAACATTTTCTAAAAATAATACTCTTGGTTTTCCATGAACCGAATCAAGTAATCTAATTAATTTTATAATGCTTATAAACAAGTTTCCTCTATGGTCATCAAATCCCTTTTGCTCTCCTGCTATACTAAACGCCTGGCACGGAAATCCACCATTTAATACATCTATTTTCGAACTTAAAATTTGTTTTTGCTTTTCTCTGTATATTTGCTTCTCTTCCTCACATTTTTCTATCAGAACCTTATACTTTATCCTTTCTTCATCAGTAGCAACTTCATTCATGATATTTATATATCTATTTTGCTCACTTTGAATTATATTCAAGTCTACTATCTTTTCAATATCACCAGCTATTAAATTATGGTCAAAATTATGCCTATATGTTTCTCCTGCATATTCATCTATTTCATTTGCCCATATAAGATTATATCCCAGTCCTCTATACTCTGCTGTTTTGAATCCCAAACAGATTCCTCCAACCCCTGCAAACAGACTTCCTACAGTAAATTTATGAGTGTGCATTTGAAACTTCTCTCCTTTTAGTAATATATTCTCCTAAATTATACAAAAAAAATTGCAGCTTGGTATACACTACAATCTTTTTTATTATATCATTAATATTCAATGAAATCACTTTAAATAAAATATAATCTTAAAATGTACTATTTGTCAAGTTCATCAAAAACTATACTATAACTTTGAGATTTTTATTCGAAGCAAAACTTATGTTTTAACTAATAAAAAACAACTATGTACCATTTTTTCTTTTACTGTATTTATTCTATTATCTAAATTTCTTATTTTCAACTAACCTCTCTTTTACTTTACTTTTTATTATAATGGTATCTTTTTTAACTCCAAACTATAAACTTTTAAGTGTGATTCTAATTATATCAAGTATTTTTATTCCACCTACGAGATTTATTTCTTTTACCAAATCTTTCTTAAGCTCTCCATTAAAAATTTCTATTCCCAAATTATCTATAATTTCATCAGATCCTCCTCCATTTAAAGGAAAATTATATCACATGTTTTCATACTCATCTAAAGTATCACTTTTAGCAGTTCATTTTTTAACATTTACTGCTGCATATCCCAAGCAAGTCAAATATTTTCACAATTAAATCTAAAAATGCATTGACTACATTTTGGGTTATACATTGTACAGATACATGCTCCAAAGTCTAGAATAGCATAATTGTAGTCCACATACCTATCTTCGGGTATAAGTAATTGTGCAAATTCAAATAATTTAATATCATCTCTAGGTCTTTTCTTTTCAGATTTAATATCAAATATTCTTTCAAATATTCTTATTACATTAGTATCTAAAACAGCATACGGTTTATTAAAACCGAAACACAATAAGGCACTGCATATATAGTATCCTATACCCTTTATCTTTATCAATTCATCCCATTTATCAGGAATCACTTTTTTATTATAATTAACTATATTACCTGCTATGTTTTTTAATCTGTCAGCTCTATAAAATAAACCTATGCCTTTAAATACATTCTTTAAAAAAACATCTTCGCTTTCTGCAAGTTCATGTATATTTTTATATTTATTAATTATTCTAAAATAAGGCTCAACAACCTTATCAACGTTTGTTTGTTGCAATAATATCTCGGAAACTAAAACCTTATATGGGTCAAATGTATATCTCCATGGAAAATTTCTTTTATTTTTATCATACCAATCAAGTAAAAAACATTGAAACATATATATTTCTTCATCTGATATATACATAATAAAATCCTCTTTATATAATAGATTCCTAGGCATTCATGATATATAATTATCAATATAATCCTATCATTTTTTCATTTGCCTATTTATACTTATTATCTTATCATTTAATTATCCATTTGTTAATTGCAAAACTCTCAATATAATTTTTAGTAAAATTCTATAATTAAAATATATCCTACAAAATCTAATTCTAATTTAATCTTTGCATTTTCAAACAATTGTTATACTTCAACTTAATTTTATTATTTCACATGACAATTTATAGAAAATATCCAACATAAGTATATAAATTACTAGTTGAAATTTGCAACTACCTTTCTGTATCCTTAACACTCGGATTTTCCACACAGCATCTTTCTAATTTATATTTACTTTTACATCTTCAATACCTTTCATTATTTTCAACAGCATCTATCACTCAAACAACATTCTATGTCTTTGCAGAATATTTTTAACAAAATCCAGCAGAATAATTCTAATAAAAAGCCGTAGATTTTACTCCACGTCTTCTATCCACAGAAATATTCAAGTTTACTAGATTTAAACATTTTTTTATTTTCACTATTAATTTAAATCTCCCTTTTTTATCAGGCTTCCGCAGTTCTCTTATTTCGTCATCTATTATTTCAAAGCATGCTTTCTTTAGCCACTCTGTAATTATTTTAACTGATTCACCGCCCCATCCATACCTTCCAAATGCAGCTGCCTTTTTATCTTTAAATTCAAGCCCTCTTATCATTTCCAGTATAGCTGCTGTAGAAAAAAGAATGCCGCTATGATCAATCTCTGAGTGATTTGCTACAATAATAATCAATTTTATCTAAATCTATTTGTAACTGTATTATTAATCTTAAACGCAAATTAAAAGGACCATGATTTATATCATAATCCTTTTATTCCTTCTATTAAAAATTTACAATATATTCTTCATAAAGACCTCATTAAGCTCGTCCCACTCTGCTTTTCTATCGTCTTCTCTCCTTACAATTTCATCTTTATAATAAGTAAGCTCATTTTCAATATACTCATTTAACTTATCAACGCGCTTTCCCTTATCGGATTCCTTCATAGTTTTCTTCATCTCAAGAAGTTCATTCACTAGTAGCCTCATCTCTCCATTAAGCATACTCTCCATTAAAGTGCTAAATAACACTGGCGGTGGACATGACTTTTCCTCAATCCATTTTAAAGCAAGAAGTGGTCTTATTACATAGAAATACTTTTTGTATTTTACATAGTCATCTTCTAAAAACTTATGAAAGTTGCTTTTTGCAGTTCCATAATAGTGATACATAGAAGCTTTCATAGAAAAATACTTTTCAGCTTCAGAGTAAATTTCCTTCCACTTAGGTGTTGTTCTATAAACCACTGGTGAATTGGCCCATTCAAATAAAGTAGAGTTTGACTTATGAAATAAACGAAGTGCTTTATTCAAATCCCACCCATTTATATCAAGCGTCTCATTAAGCTCCCAATCAATTATATCCTTTGTATCCTCAAGCCTAAGATAGTATTCTCTAGGACGAACATATATAAATCTAACATCATAATCGCTATCTGGTGAGGCAAAGCCCCATGCCCTACTTCCAGACTCCACTGCATGAAGTATCTTAACATTTTCCTTTTTTTCTATTTCGTCCAGCTTCATATTAACTAACTCTTCTATAGTACCTTCAAAATCATTATATTTCATCTTTAACCACCCTTTCGTTGACACTCATTACAAATTCCTCTACTTTAGTCATGTTAGGTTCCTCGGGAAGGCTTGTGTTATTTGCTGCATAAGTAAGTCTATTTTCATACTCCTTAAGCAAGCTGTAAAAATCATCGCTAAAATTGCCATCTTCCTTTTGAAATTTGCCATTTCGTATATTTAAAAGCAATTCTTTTTCATGTACTCTATATGTATTAATTTCCCCTTTTTCCAAAATATCAATAGCCATCATAAACAGTCTTATTAAATGCATAGCATGTTTATTGAGATGATTATCATCCTTCTTTTTATTGCGTTTTCCAATTTTATCATAATCCTTAACTATATTACTCATCTCTGCCCATATGTTTTTGTAATCTCTTAAGGGATAGTGCTTTAAATTTGCATCCAAGTATATTTCTAAATCAAATCCCGGCTGATTTGACTTATCAAGGTAAATTTTAAGAGAACCCTCATCAAAACTACTATATCTCTTTGAGAAATCATGTACTGCATTTTTCACTGAATTGAATATGTGCTTCTCTTTCTCTTCCTTTGGATAAGAATCTCTTGCTAGTGCGTTTTGAAGTCTTCTTAATTGTGCTGTTGCATATCCACCAAATGAGTGAATAGCCCTCTTTGATAAAAATATTTTCTTATTATTTAACAATTCCTGCCCAATTTCATTTAAGTATAAGTAGTGTTCTTTATTTAATCCGAGTAATTCAATTGTATTTGGATTGCAGTTTAACAAAAGATTTATTATTTTATTAAACGCATATATGCAGGTATCTGTATTATCATCAACATACTGCTCAAAGGATGTCATTCCTATTAAATCTGACTTTCTATTTAATGCTACTCCTCTTACATCTATATCACTATTTTCATTATTAGTTCCATAAGAGTAACTTCCAGACAAGCCTAAAAGTATAATATTTTTTCCTAGGTGCTTATTAGTTTTAATAAAATCATATTCTTTATTCTTTAGTATATCTTTAGAAATCATATCTTAAGACGCTCCTTTCAATGTCATAAAACTATCTTATTATCCAATTATAGTTATTCTACACAATCACTTCAAGCACTAAATTAAATTGCACCTTAATCTTATATAACGGTTTATTTAAAATAAAAGCTATGTTTTAATATAGTATTGAAATATAGCCTAAAAAAATTATAGGTAGGATTGTCCACCTATAATACTCACTATAAGAAATTTATGAACTAAATATCAATTGTTTTATTTCACCTCGTAATGGAGTTCAACAAATTGATTAAATCTCCTTATCCCCTTTAACTTTAGTTCTAACTCAAAATCATTTTTTTTAAATAAAGGTATTCCATGACCTATTAGTGTAGGTGATATAGTAATAATAAATTCGTCAACTAACCTTTCTTTAATAAAAGAATTTAGAAGAACACCACCGCCAACAAGCCATATGTTTCCTCCATCCAGTCTTTTGATTTTATTTGTAAATTCCACTACATCTTGATTAATAAATTCTACATTTTCATTTTTACCTTTTTCTGATTTAGAAAATACATAACACTTTTTATTCTTATAAGGAAATTTACCTTTTTCTTTTTCAATAATCCAATCATAAGTTCTTCTACCAATTAGAATAGTATCAACTGTATTGTAGAATTCAAAATATCCATTATCTCCTTCGCCTTCAGTTTTAAACAACCATTCCAAGGAATCATCTTCTGTCGCTATGTAACCATCTAAACTTGTTGCAATATATAGAACTAATTTTCTATTGTTGTACATCTATAAACCTCCATATTTATAAAATTCAATCTAATTATAGTTGTTAATAGCACTTATTATTGCATCATTTACAAAATATTACATATGTTATACACATATTGGCTCTCTATATTTTAAGTCTTTTACTTTGATATATGCATGTGCTACATTGCTTTGAACTATAAAGTTTTTAGCCTTTATTATTTCTTTATGTGTATCAAATATTTGAAGCCATTTGAACCACTTAATATAGTTACTAATATATTTTGTTGCAGCACCATTAAACCTATTCATCCATTTCCTTAAATTACTGTGTAGAACATTAATATGTTGAATATGATATAGTCCTTCCTTATGTTTACCTCTTTTTATACGTTTGTGTTCTAATGATAAATCATTTGCAAATTGTATATAACTTTTACGACTATCAGTACAAAGTATAGATTCATTGCTTATATGTCCATCATATAATTTTTCTAATTCCTTAGAGGTAATTCTACCTTTACATGCTAATTCCATAATTAAATTACCTTGTCTATCAATAGCAGTAGTAATACAGACTTGTTCCTTTGATATACCACTTTTCTTAACTTGTTTGCCGATTTTACGAGAGCGTCTTGGCATATTAGAAGGTTTTGTACCTTTAAAACTTTCAGTAAAGAATACTTCATCTGCTTCAATAACACCATCAACATACCCCTTGCCTAAAATGTGCTTACACAATCAAGAATTTTATGTCTCCAAAAGAAACTTGTTGCTATATTAATTTCTACAACTTTAGCACTCTTCCTGATAGAATATCCATTAACCATGCACTTAGCATATTTAAGCCACTTATCTAATGTTTTCTTACTTTTATAGGTTGCAGAATTAGTGAAGTCAGTAAAGGACTTTTTACAAGACTTGCAGATATATCCTTGTTTACCATTATACTTGCTATTTCTTGATATAGTTTCAGAACCACAAATTGGGCATACTTTCCCCTTGGAAAATCTAAATTCTTTAACTTCTTGTTCTACTTGGCTTACTTGTGAACCTAGGACAAGAATTTCTTCTAAAGTTGATAGTATTTGTTCTTTCTGCTGTAATGGTAACTTTTCAATATGATTTAATATAGACTTCACATTTGGCATAATTCTACCTCCTAAACACTATTCTATCTAATATTATAACCTATTTTTCTAATATATATCTATTTTCAACACTGATTTAAAACATAGCCAAAATAAAAAAGAGCAAACTTGCCCTTTCCTATTCTTATCTATATTCAACTGTACCGTCAGGATACTCAGCAAATCTGCCTTTATTTCTTTGATGAACTACATCATCTCTTTGCCACTGCCATCCTCCAAAACCAGTTTCCCTGTAATCAGAAAAAGCTTCTTCAATTTCTTCTTCTGTATTCATAACAAATGGCCCATAACTTTTAACAGGCTCTCCTATTGGTTCTCCTTCTAAAAGCAGCAGCTTACTTTCTTTTAATCCATTTTCTATTTTTATGACTTCGTCTCCCTTAAGTCTTACACCGCTTAAAACGTCAATACTAGTTTCACTGATATTTATACCATTACCAGAATAATAATAAAGCGTTCTGTTTAATGTAGAAGATATTCTAGGAAGTTCAAGTAAAGCACCAGCTTCCATACTGATAACAAATATATTTACATTATTATTTTCATCCTTTGCCCAGGAGTTTGGCGACGGCTGCAAACTTTTAATATTATTATATGAACCTGAAATAATTCGCATAGTACTTATTTTTTTATTAGTATCCTTCAACTCTATAACTGGAATTTCCTCAGCCCAAAGCATCTTATAGTGAGGCTCTACAAACTTATCTTTACTTGGGAGGTTTAGCCATATTTGAAATAATTCTAAAGGATTATCTTCTTCTGTGTTTAAAAGTGGAAACATCTCAGAGTGGTTACATCCTCTACCTGATGTGAGCCACTGTACGTCACCAGCTCCATAACGACCTAAAGCACCACTTGAATCTGCATGATCAACATATCCTTTAAGCACAATTGTCACAGTTTCAAAACCTCTATGAGGATGCTTCGGAAAACCTGGAACAGAAGCACCATGGTACATACTAAAACCGTCTTTATAACTAAAATCATCGCCAAGATCTCTTCCACTTAAAGAAACCCTTGGTCCCATCTCATCATTGCCTTCTGGATATGCATCCTTATGGTGCATACAGTATAAAAATGGATCATGTCCTTTCCACTGAAACCCTAACTTATCTATTTGAATTATGTTATTTTTCAATTTTTACTCCTCCCTTATAATATAGTCTCTAGCAATTATATTTTGTGTATTAATATTTATTGATATACAACAAAAGCCAGCCTAATAAACTAATATCAAGCCAGCTTTATTTTAAAATATCTCTACTCCACTCTGGAATGAAACTTCTTTTCCATATAATTACACCATCGCATACATACGCTATATGTTTAAATTTATCTGTATTATCATATATGTTTATTTCATTACATAAATGGAACACTTTCTTTAAATTTTCTAGTGATTTATAATATCGTCTTTCTATGGTATCTTCCTCTATTCCATGTCCACCTTTTAAAACTCTAAGCTTAACTCTCTCTTTTGCAATCTGTACATTATCTACACAAATAAAATTCATAATTATATAAAATCCTCTTTGTTTAGCCTTTTTTATGTGTTTTACAATACTTTTACCAGAAAGCGTTGTTTCTTGATTAAAGGACACATCATTCCTTATATAGCAATTTATACGCCTTACTGCTTGTCTTGCACATTTAATTTGGAGGGCATTATCATGCCACGAGCCTATTTTCGCTACCATTTCATCTGTGTTTATTCTTTTCTCATTCTTATTTTCTCTATAATAAATGGACTCATATATTGAGGTCTTACCTACACCATTAACCCCTGCAAATATAGTATATGTAGCCATTACTGCTTTCCTATAACCTTCTCCTGCTCTTTTTGCAATACCATATCGGAGAGCATCATGTAAAAATCCTGTTCTTCTTTTGTTTTTGCTTTTTTAAATAACTCTTTTAATTCCCAGTAGGAATATCTTAAAAATTGCTCATACAAATTATTTTTACCTTTTATATTTTCCATAGCTTCCTCCAATAAAATAATACTCTTATTATATTATAGACTAATCCACCATAATTATAAACATTTAATAAATTCCATATGAATATTACGGAAACAAATACAAATTATTGTCTTTTTAGTGATAAAATTAAGTTAATATTTATTATAGCATCTTGACTAAACATAACATAAGACATTATACTTAAAGTTATTTAGTAATATATATTATAGTGAATATTTTTAAATGTAAACTAAGCAATTATACAAATATATTTATAATTTTAAGAGGAGTCTATTATGAGGTTGATGAAAAGAATATATAACTACATACCAGAATATGCTATTAAACCTTTAATTTTATGCGTAATTTTTAATTTTTCAGTGTATTCAGGTGCACGTCTATTTTACAAGGATGCTGTTTTTCACAATTTAACATCTTATTTGGATAATAAAATTCCAGTTGTACCTATTTTTACTGTTATTTATTTGGGAAGTTATATATTTTGGATTATTAATTACATATTGATTAGCAAAGTAAATAAGAATGTTTGTTACCGCCTTATAATGGCTGACTTACTCGGTAAACTAATATGTGGTATTATATATATAGTATATCCCACAACTAATATAAGACCGCATATTGTTTCCTCTGGTATTTTTGTGGACATGCTTAAGTTTTTGTATAGTGTAGATGCAGCAAATAATCTCTTTCCATCTATCCACTGCTTGGTTAGTTGGTATTGTTTTGCTGGAATTAGAAATTGTAAAACTATTCCTGTCTGGTATCGCTACTTGTCATTATTTATAGCAATTATGATATGTGTTTCAACTTTAACAACAAAGCAGCATGTTATAATAGACGTTTTCGGAGGCGTAATATTGGCAGAATTAACATGGCAATTATCTTATTATTTACAGCTTTATAAAGCATTTAAATTTATCAATCAGGAGGTATAAATGAAAGTTCTTACTGTAGTAATCCCTTGTTACAATTCAGCCGAATATATGGACAGAGCCATAGAATCCCTGCTAATTGGAGACGAGGAATTAGAAATTTTAATTGTAAACGACGGTTCTATGGACAATACTTCAATTATTGCTGACGAATACGAAAAAAAATATCCTAATACAATACGCGTTATACATAAAGAAAATGGCGGTCACGGCGACGCAATAAACACTGGTCTTAAACATTCAAAGGGAGTATACTTTAAAGTTTTAGACAGTGATGATTGGTTTGATAAAGCTAGTTTAAAAAAGGTACTTGAAGTATTGAAGAACATGATAAAAGACTCTAAATCACTGGATATGCTTATTTCAAATTATGTGTATGAAAACTTCAGTATTAACAAATCTAGAAGTATTAATTATAAAGGTGCAATGCCAAAAGAAAAAATATTCACCTGGGACAGCTTAGGACATCTTAAAAGTAGCCAAAATATATTAATGCACTCAGTTATTTATCGTACAGAGCTTCTTCGTGAGTGCAACTTAGATCTTCCTAAACATACATTTTATGTGGATAATATTTTTGTATACAAGCCACTTCCATATGTAAAAACAATGTACTATTTAGATGTAGATTTATACAGATACTTCATTGGAAGAGAAGATCAATCCGTTAATGAAAAAGTAATGATTAAACGTATAGATCAGCAGATCAAAGTAACAAAAATACTTATTGACTGCTATAATCCTATGCTCTTAAACTGCAAAAAACTCCGCAAATACATGGTTAAATACTTAGTAATGATGATGACTGTTAGTACTGTTCTCTTAATAAAGGACAATACAGAACAGAGTCTTAACAAAAAACGAGAACTTTGGTCTTATTTACATTCCAAAAACAGAAAATTATACTTCGAAGTAAATAAATCATTTTTAGGACTACTAATTCAAATTAAAGGTTTTGTTGGAAGAAAAATTATACTATTAGGTTATTCATTATCAAGAAAAGTATTTGGATTTAATTAACAAATAAAGGGTGGTTATATAAATCACCCTTCTTAAAATAAAATGTTTATTTGTATCCTTTTTCTTTAGCCCTAGCTTCATCCTTAATTTCTGATTTAAACTCATCTAGTGCTGCTTCTCTTCTACAATTTTTAGCCTTTAAATCGTCTTTATTTTTTTCTCTATTAGTATTTTCAATCATTTCATTTGTCTCATGAATGTTCTCAATTGTATTGTCTATGCTTTGTTGAATTCTATCAACATTATCTCTTCTATCATCTGGTTTACTCTTCATAAATAAGCATCTCCTTTTTTTATATTCTTCTTAATAAAATCACAACTTCAGATCCATTTTTTATTTTTCCCACTCATAACATCTATATGTATATATATTTTTAGAATAATTTCAAGAATAATATAAATAAACCTCCTAAGCTATCTTTCAATAAAATCTTATTGAAGTTTAGCAAAGGAGGCTTTTAACTATTATCTACTTGTTTTTTGTTCAATCATATTTTTTACTTCTTCTCTTGTCAAACCGCTGGCATTAACAATAGGAGTTTTTGTTGATGTATTGCAAAATCCCATCATGTTGGTATTATAATCTGCTGTAACAACTGCATCAAAGCTATCGCATTTTGCAGCATTATTCTCAAGATTTCCACCTAAAAGTTCTACTGAATATCCTTCATTCTTTAGATAATCTGCTATTGCAGATAATCCACTTTCTACTCCAATCTTTTTCATATGCTATCACCTCAACTTTATTTTCCCCAGTGAACCTGGTGATATGCATGTTTATTTTTTGCAAAAATTAAAGTATTTCTATATTGTGCTTTTAAAATTTTTAACCATTTATTACTTCACAGCAGCTACTTTCTCATGTATATTCAATTCTTCGTTATATACAGGAACAGCTTTTAATAACTCTAGCAAATCATGATCCTTAAATTCATCGTAATTTGTCACCTTGTATATCGATACCTTTTTTCTATTTCTCTCAGAAAGTGTTTTATCGTAGGTGCAATTAAGATTAATATTAAATTTCTCTGATAATGGAAGAATAAAACTATCGTATTCCTGCACACATTTAACTGCAATATACATGTAATTAAAATCCACCACATGTATTCCTTCTTCATTTTTTGAAACTAATATTTTTACTTTTTTGTCAATTTTGACTCTTGGAAGTTTTCTATTTAACGGTACAATCCTTTTTTTCCTATTTATTATATTTCTTAATACATTAACAGTCATATAGTCTCTTTTTTGCTTTTCAGGAGACGGAGGTACTCTATCATATAGTATTAGTATTAACTCTGAAAAGTTTTTCTCATCAATTTCAGTAATGTTAAACGCGTATTTATGACCATCTTTAAAATTATCAACTCTAACTATTTTTCCTGAAAATTCAGCTGAATTTCTAGCTGTCTTTACTCCTATACTGTAATTTTCATTTGGATCTATACAAATAGGTTTTTCTAATTTTATAGATATACCTGTTTCAGATATATCTATGGTTTTTCCATAAAGTTTCTGCTCATTATTAACCACATAGGCTTCTTCTGAAACAAACATTCTTTCATTATTTCTAAATTTAGGTCTTTCAGAGGCAAAGAAAATCGCCATAACTAGCAAGTAAAAATTATAAGTAAGCCAAAATAAATTGATTATATATTGTGCTTCAAAATTGTTAGTAACATATAAGTATATTATCCTTACAATCCCAGCAAACGAAAGAACAGCTAGAACAATTTGAACTCTAACAAGCTCAAATCTATTTGTAAAATTGTCCCTTCTTACATTTTCCTTTGGAGTCACCTTGAATTTGGACATTTTAAATCCAAATGTTTCTTTTAAAATTCCCACTGTTATCTGTGGAAATAATATTGTGTCATATATGTGAGTCCATGAAACGCTTCTTACCTTTTTAGAAAAATGATAAAAAGTTAAATTAGTAAAGATAAACATAGGAAGCCATACTTCTAACATTTGAATTGCCGAGGTTGATAATACAACAACACCAAAAACAGAAAATACTATCGGTGCCATAAAAAATATTAATCTCCATAATCCAAAATACCAATACGAAAAGGCACTAAAGTACATTAATTTTTGATAAATATTAAGTCCCCTCATAAATAAAGGATTAAACGC
Source organism: Clostridium acetobutylicum ATCC 824 (assembly GCF_000008765.1). NCBI lineage: Bacteria > Bacillati > Bacillota > Clostridia > Eubacteriales > Clostridiaceae > Clostridium > Clostridium acetobutylicum. Next base: position 1,633,005 of record NC_003030.1, on the reverse strand, counting down.
TTTAAAAGTTTGTATTACGCCTCTTCCCCAGCGTATCCTCTGGCTATATAAATCTTCAAGGCTTTCAGGTGAAAGTCCAGATGCATGTGTTTCATTAAGGTATATACATTTATATCCTTTACTTTGAATCTTCATACCTGTGGCAAAGTCCTCTGTAATAGTTCCAACAACTAGTCCATTTATTTCATTTAAGGCCTCTCTTGACAATACAGTATTAGAACCAGAATAAATTATTGCATTAAATCTATTTTTTCCTGCTTGTATTAACCTAGAAAATAGGTTTTGTTCATTAGGAACCCTACTCTCGTTAAACAAATTATACTGAAATGGGTCTGCATTATAAAAATTTTGAGGAACCTGTACAAATCCAATTTTATCTTCAACCATAAAAAATGGAATTGTTTTAAGCAAAAAATCATGCATTGGAATCATATCTGCATCAAAAGTAACTACATAAGGTGATGAAGTTTGTTTTAATGCATTATTAAGGTTTCCCGCCTTCGCATGAGTATTATCTTCTCTCGTTATATATCCTACCTTTAAACTCTCACATAATTCTTTTATGTCTTTACGGTTACCATCATCACATATATAAATATGGACCTTGCTTTTATCAGGATAGTCCATATTTTTGCAGCCTATTAAAGTCTTATATAATAAATTCCTAGGTTCATTATAGCTTGCAATAAAGATATCAACGTGAGGAAACTCTTTATCCTGCACTTCTGGCGTTGATGGCGTATTTGTATCCCAAAGCGTCAAATAAAACATTGAAGATTCTAAAAAACCGATTGTCTCAGCGATAAATAAAACATATCCTGCAATTAAAGCTATATCTCCATAACCTCTTGGTATTGTGTATGCAAATCTCCAATACAAGTAGATACCATAGCTTATATAAAACACCATAAGTATTATCACTTTATAAAATAGATGCGCTTTGCCTTCATTTACAATCTTTCCAGCTTCATCTTCCTTATTTCGTTCCTTTCTCAATCCTCTTTTCATTAGTACACCTACTTTGATAAAATTTGATATTTTAAAAAAACTGTATATAATACGCCAGTTTGTATATATTTTATTCAACTTTATTAGACATTTAATGTCTTTTTTATCTTATTTTACACAGTTGTCTACATAAAATATCATTAATACTAGTATCGATATTTTAATTAAATATTTAATATGACTATAATCACAAAATTCAAGCTGATTATATCAATAATACCTTTCCTAATAATTCACAATGCATAACAAGTTTTTAAAACAAAAAGCCGCAGACTTTACTCTACGACTTTTGTTGAAATACCGTATTTTATTATAAACTTTCAAATTTAACCGTTTCTGAAATTGCCTTTCTAGTTTTATTGTGCCTATCTGGAGACAAACTATCACCACTACTATAACCAACAGCTAAAATATTGACTGGTTCTAAATTATCAGGTATATTAAATTCAGTCCTTAGCACCTCAGGTTTAAAATAACATATCCAAACTGTTCCCAGTCCAAGCTCCGTTGCTTGAAGCATCATATGGTCTGTAACAATTGCTGCATCAATGTCTGTAAGCTTCTTTCCGTCAAACGGACGCGTCCAAGTTTCATTTACATCGCTGCAAACAATTATTGCACACTGTGCACCATAAATATTAGCGGCTTTTCCGATCTTATTAAGCCCCTCTTCTTCTTGTACAACAATCAATCTCTGTGGCTGTTTATTCCCTCCTGTAGGTGCAATATGTCCAGCTTCTAATATTAAATCCAGCTTTTCTTTTTCAACTTTTTGTTTTGTATAATTTCTAACTGAATATCTTTTTTTTGCTATATCTAAAAAATTCATTCTTATTACCTCTCTCTTTTATTTGATTTTTTATAGATTAATCTTGCTCACCAAATTAATCCATGATATCATTTTAACAGTAATTTTTATTTAATCAAGAATGTACTTTTTTGTAACATACTACCCAAAAAGAAAGTGAGTGTACATAATGAAAGATATTAAAACATTTAGTTGTCCAGTAGACGCTACTATAAGCCTAATTGGTGGAAAATATAAAGCAGTTATTTTGTTTCACTTAATAGGCAAAACTCTCCGTTTCAATGAATTACACAAACTTATTCCTAAAGCAACACCAAAAATGCTTACACAACAATTGCGTGAACTTGAAAGTGATGGACTAATCATCAGAACTGTTTATGCTGTAGTTCCTCCTAAAACAGAGTATTCCCTCTCTAATTTTGGAGAAAGCATAATTCCTGTAATAAATTCAATGTGTGATTGGGGTGCTAAGTATTTAGAAACTTATAATAATTAGTATTTTGAAAGATTTATACCTTACTGCTTTATAACATTGGTAAAATCCAGTTTACCCACAGCCAACTAAATGGCATCACTAGGACCATTGCTGGTATCATATCTGCAATGGGAAATTCTTTTAGTTTAACCATTCTAAAGCCTGTTGCAAGCATAAGGAAACCTCCGCAGGCTTTAAAATCAAAAACCATACTTTGTGTTGTAAGTGGAAAAATAACTTTTGCTCCTAAAAACAACAATAAGAAAATAAAAAACTGTGGAATTGCAACAACAGAAACCACTAAACCAAGATTACATGCAAAAATAGCAGCTGTAAAAAAGTCTAATATAGATTTTGAAATCAATACTGTATTATCCCCAGTCATCCCTGCTGTCAATGAACCATAAATACCAGTTCCACTTGCACAAAATAGCACAATAATTGTTACTAGTGTTGATATAAACTCCTCATTAGATAAATTAGAGTTCTGATTTCCAAATAATTTCACAATAGGTTTTTGCATCTCTTCTGCTGCTTTATTAATCCATTTTCCAAGATTTAATATAATTCCAACTACTGTTCCTAAAACCACTGCAAAAACAACAGCTGGCATATTTTTCATAAGTCCAATGGAACTGATGCCCATTCCCATTGAACAAACTCCTAAAACAAGTGTTAAGTTTGCTTTAAACTCCTTTGATAATTTTTTACCTGCAAGTGTTCCTGTAATACCTCCAAAAACTACAGATAGCACATTAATAATTACTCCAGCTAGCATAATTCTTCTCTCCTATTTTCTCTTTAGAATAATTTTCAAAACATTCTTTCTAATCAATAAAACAGTCAATATCTTAATTTACTATAGATATGTGTAAACACTCCTAAAAGGCACTAAAGATAGTAGAATAGCTTGTCCTTTATTTACCTAAATTTATTCTATAGCAAAGAAAATATAAAATCAATTCAGCTTTTATGCTATACTATTCCATATTAGAATAGTTAAAAATAATGGAGGCATAATGAATATCGAACGTTTTAGATACTTTATAGATTTGACCAAAACTTTAAATTTTACTGAAACAGCAGAAATAAACTTTACAACTCAAAGCAATGTTTCAAAGCAAATTATGGCTTTGGAAAAAGAATTAGATACAATTTTATTTATACGTGAGCATAAAAAAATAACATTAACAGAGGCTGGAAAAACCTTACTTCCTTATGCTGAAAAAATCCTAATAGACTATTGTGAACTTCATAGAGCAATTCTTCCATTTCAAAGCTCTAAATTCTCCACTCTAAAAATATGCGCTATTCCAGTCATGGCAAATTATAATGTACCAGGAATAATTGCAAAGTTTCACAATAGATATCCTGACATTCTTCTTGATTTAAAAGAGGTTGAAAGTATAAATATACTAAAAGAATTAGATGCTGGTTCTTGTGATGTTGCATACACTCGTATTTTTAATGCAACTTTAGATAAATATGAAAAAGTCGTTGTTGAGTCAGATAAGTTTGCAGTAGTTCTTCCTAAAAATCACTATCTTGCAAAAAAAGAAATTATTTCGATTTTCGAACTAAAAAATGAGCTTTTCTTTCAACTTGATAAAAGTACACAGCTTTTCAGTTTGTTTTATTCTACATGTCAAAAAGCTGGTTTTGAGCCTAAAATAAGCTATACGGGAACTCGTATTGATAATATTTTAGACTTTATCTCTAACGGTATGGGAGTCTCACTTATGATGCAGAACTCCATTAAACTTCTTAACTATTCAAAAATTACAGTGATTCCTATAGATGTTACAATTAAAAGCGAATTGGCTTTTGTAAGATCAAAACTTAAAAAACATTCATCTGCTTCAAATAGCTTTTGGAATTTTCTACATAAAAGTTTATAACATACACCCTTAACTCTTTATAGCTATGAGTGTATGTTATAAAACTTATAAGTATTAGAAGTTCTTTTTAACATCATCAATAATTTTCATTATTTCAATTGAGTCTTTCCAACTCATAATTTCGCTTTGAAGCTTTCCCTCCAAAATGCATTTATTTACCTCTTTAACCTGATATTCAAATCCATTTATATCAAATGGCATCTCTATTTTTTCTTCTTTCCCATCAACCAAAATATAAGCTCTATTAGCATTTGAAAACTTAGGTACACAAATTCTTCCTTTAGTTCCGATAATGTTAGCAGTTCTTGTGGTATCAAGATTTATGGCCGCATAAAGCTGAGACTGCTTTCCACTTTCATATACTAAATTTATTGAAACGCATTCATCTATTCCTGTTTTTCCTATATAAAAATTACTTTTGATACTCCTAGGATGATTTCCAAAAACAAACGAGCTATAAGATATGGTATAAATCCCAACATCTAGCAGGGCACCTCCACCTAATTCCTTATTAAACAACCTTCCATCAGGATTGAATTCTGCTTTAAACCCAAAATCAGCTTGCAATAAACGAACTTCTCCTATTCTTCCTTCACTAATTAAGCTTTTAATTTTCTGATTAATTGGTAGAAATCGAGTTTTCATTGCTTCCATGAAAAACAACCTGTTTTCTTTTGCAATTCTTATTACTTCTTCAATTTCATTTTCATTCATAGTGACAGGTTTTTCGCATAGTACAGCTTTCCCATTCTTTAGGCATAGTATTGAGAGTTCTTTGTGAAACACATGTGGCACTGAAATGTATACAACATCTATGCTTTCATCCTCAACAAGCTGTTCATAGCTTCCATAACATTTCTTAGAAGGAACCTCATACTCTTTTCCAAAGGCTTCAGCTTTCTTTTTATTTCTTGAGGCAACAGCATAAAGCTCCACTGAATCCATAGATTTTATGGTTTGAGCAAACTTATTTGCAATATTTCCAAGTCCTAATATTCCCCATCTTATTTTTTTCAATATGTCATCCCCCATTAATTAAATTTATAATTTTTTAGTAATAAACTTTATTTTATTATAACATTCTGCATATTTTATACAAATTACCGTTGATTATTTTCATTTTTAATATAAAATTAAATTAAGGGGGCGATTAATACAATTAGTAATTTTAGGGGCAAGCAACTTTCATAAAACACAATAGAAATAGTAATGAATTTCTTTTTTTATATTCCAGCTTGCAAAGTAAAAGATGATGTATACAGCGTTAATCTACTCATCATGAGGTTGACCTTCAGCTTCAGTACATATTGTTATTGATAAGGTTAATGGAGTATAAATCAGCAATTATTATACATGAAAGGGTGTAAAATTAATGGAAAAGAAAAATATAGATTGGGCTAATCTAGGCTTTGGATACGTTAAAACAGATAAAAGATTCGTATCTAACTATAAAGATGGAAAATGGGATGATGGTGCATTAGTTTCAGATGCTACCATTGCTATTAGTGAATGTGCAGGTGTACTTCAATACTCTCAAGCATGCTTTGAAGGTATGAAAGCTTACACAACTGAGGATGGACATATTGTTACCTTCCGTCCTGACTTAAATGCACAGCGTATGGAAGATTCATGTAAAAGATTAGAAATGCCTGCATTTCCAAAGGAAAGCTTTGTAGATGCTGTTGTAAAAACTATAGAGGCAAATTCTGAATGGGTACCTCCATATGGAAGTGGTGCTACACTTTATATTCGTCCATTTATGTTTGCTTCTGGACCAGTTATTGGAGTTAAACCAGCAGATGAATATCAATTCAGAGTATTTGCTACACCAGTTGGTCCATACTTTAAAGGAGGAGTTAAGCCTTTAACTTTACGTGTTAGTGATTTTGATCGTGCTGCTCCAAATGGTACTGGACACATCAAAGCTGGGCTTAATTATGCTATGAGTCTTCATGCAATTGTTACTGCACATGAAGAAGGCTTTGATGAAAATATGTATTTAGACGCAGCTACTAGAACAAAGGTTGAAGAAACTGGTGGAGCTAACTTCCTATTTGTAACTAAAGATAATAAGGTTGTTACACCGAAATCAAATACTATTCTTCCTTCAATCACACGTCGTTCTTTAATGACAGTTGCAAAAGATTACCTTGGACTAGAAATTGAGGAGAGAACTGTTTACCTTGATGAAGTAAAAGATTTTGCAGAATGCGGTCTTTGTGGAACAGCTGCTGTTATCTCACCAGTAGGAAAGATAGTAGATCATGGCAAAGAAATTTGTTTTCCAAGCGGAATGTCAGATATGGGACCTATCACTAAAAAATTACGTGATACATTGACAGGTATTCAAATGGGTCATATTGAAGCACCTAAGGGATGGCTTAAAATAATCAAATAAATAATATTTTAAAGGAATGGGCTGTTGCAAAACTAAAAAAAAGTTTTGTAACAGCTTTTTTCGTATATAAAAGAGGACAGATCACAATTTTTAGTAAGAATTGTGACCTGTCCCCACTTTAATTTTTAGAATAGAACTCCAAAACCTTGGAGTATTTCACCATAACAGGTACTTCCACAGACTTTGGAAGCCTAATTAATCTACCTGAAAAACTTTCAGTATCTTTTTCAATATAAGTTACAGCTGGAATTATTGTAGTAAAATTAGATGCATAAGTTTGAATCTTTCTGGACTTACTTCTTAGTGATACTTCATCCCCTATATTTACCTTGTAGGATGGTATGTCTACCTTTTGTCCGTTTACAAGAATATGTCCATGACTCACCATTTGTCTTGCCTCTCTCAAAGTTGAACCAAATCCCAATCTATAAACTAGATTGTCCAACCTTCTTTCAAGACTCTGCACCAAAATATCTTCAGACTTTTCTTTTGATTTTAATGCATTAAATACAATTTTTTTAAATTGCTTTTCTAAAACCCCGTAGTAAGCCCTCAGCTTTTGCTTTTCCAACAGCTGTTCACCATACTCCGAAAGTTTGTGTTGTTTTACACCTCTGTTTAATGCCTTAGGGTGTCCAAAAACATTAACCCCCAAATGTCTTGCTAATTTAAATCTAGGTCCCATAAACCTTGCCATATTATTCCTCCTACTTTTTTATAGTATATGCGGTAATAATTTGGCGCCAGTAGCCGTGAGAAAATAATAACACAATAATGCAAAATTGTAAATGAGAATATTTTTCATTTGCGAATATAAAATGTGATTACACTCACTTAAGCTCGCTAAAACAAAATATAGTACTATAACATATGATAATAATTATCAATTAAATAGAGGAAGTGATATTATGCTACCCAATGTTGTTTTAATTACAAATGAGAGCAGCCCAAGCTGCCCTCAAAGTGTAGACAAAGTAACACTATTCTCTATATTATTTTTTCCATCTTGCTAAGAATTGCATTTACACCTATCGCTAAGCTTGCTGCTAATATGCTTCCCCAAACAATCTCGTATACGTTCATTGTACGAAGTCCATCTGATAGTACACTGCCAATACCACCTGCATTAATAAACGCAGCTATAGTTGCAATTCCTATAGTTGAAACTACTGACAAACGAACACCCGTAAAAAGTGCCTTTTTAGATAATGGTAACCTTATTTTAAATAGTATTTGCATGTTAGTCATTCCCATACCAGTTGCTGCTTCAATAATAGAAGGTTCCACTTCATTTAAACCTGCGATAAAGTTTCGAAGCAACAAATATTGATTATAGGCTATCAGAACTATTATAGCTGTACCCTTTCCAAGTCCACTCACAGGAATTAACATAGCAAAAAGCGCTAAGCTTGGTATGGAATAAACAACTGAAAATACGTGTATTAATATTTCCGATAATATTCTCGAATATATAGCAATTATGGTCAATATTGATGCTATAAAAATTGAAATCAAAAGCGTAATAATCACTATCTCTAAGTGTTCAATAAGGGCCCAACCTAACTTATCCCAATAATCCACTACATATTCTATCACCCTAATTCCTCCCAAAGGCGTTCTTGATTTCGTGATGATGAGATTAATGATGATACAAATTCATCTGCTGGATTTTTAACAATATTTCTTGGTGTATCAAACTGGCATATTCTCCCCTTATCCATAATAATTACTCTACTGCCAAGTTTAAAAGCCTCGTTAATATCGTGGGTAACAAATATAAATGTCTTTTTTAATCCACCATGAATATGCAAAAGTTCATCTTGAAGTTTCATTCTATTTATTGCATCAATAGCTCCAAAGGGCTCATCTAAGAGCATTATCTTTGGATCAACTGCTAAGGCCCTAGCAAGACCAATCCTTTGCTGCTGACCGCCTGATAGCTGTGACGGATACCTTTTCTTAAATTCATTAGGTTCTAATCCAACAAGGTGCAATAATTCATCTATTCTTTTTTCAATTTCTCTTTTATCCCATTTTAGCAATTTAGGTACCGTTGCAATATTATTCGCTATTGTCATATGCGGAAATAACCCTACCTGCTGAATTACATATCCTATACTTCTTCTAAGCTTAACTACATCAATCTTCTTAATATCCTCATTGAAGAGAACAATACTTCCTTTATCCGGTTCATATAGTCGATTAATCATTTTTAGTAACGTAGTTTTTCCACTACCTGAAGAGCCTAGTATGGTAATAAACTCTCCCTCCTCTATAGTCAAATCAACATTGTCTACCGCCTTGTATTTTGCATTGCTAAATTTTTTACTTACATTAATGAACTCTATAGCCTTCAAGACATGTTATCCTCCTCTAATTAAACTACTTAATTGAGTTATAAAACTCTCTAGCTACCTTTGCATAGTCTTCTTTATTAACATCAACCCTCGAATTTAATTTAGTAACTGTCTTAGTATCTAGCTTAGAACTTATCTTATTTAAAATGTTTGCAATATCAGGATGTGCCTTTAAAACATTATCACGAACAACAGGAGCTATATTATAAGGTGGCCATACTTGCTTATCGTCTTTTAGTAATGTAAATTCCTTTGTATTCACTAGCTGCCCTTCTGTAGTGTAAGCTGGCGCAACATCTGCTTCATTATTTTTTAGCACCTGATATTTTAATGCATTATCATATATTTTTGACGACTTCCATTTAAATTCACCATATACCTTAGTCAAAGCTGGAATTCCATCTTCTCTCTGGTCAAACTCACCTTGAGATGCAAACCTAAGCTCACTTGCATGCTTCTGCAAATCCGATATTGTTGTAATTCCAAGCTTTTTTGCTATATCAGTTCTAATAACAAGCCCCTGACCATCATTAGCTTTCGAATAATTTAGCCACGTAATTTTAAATTGTTTTTTATAGTCATTTTTTACTGTATTATAAACTTTTTCTGGATCTGTCAACGGTTTTTTCTTAAGTACAGACAATAGACCTGTACCTGTATACTCTGGATATAAATCAATTTGATTATTTACAATGGAGGTATGAATTACTGATCCAGCTATATTTGATACCCTTTCAACCCTATAGCCAGCATTTTTTAATGCTAAAGTATACACCTCTCCAATAATTAAATTTTCGGTAAAGTCTTTTGATCCAACGCGAATCGTTCCACTTTTATCTTCACCACTTTTAGTTGTTTTACCTGCACAAGCTGTTAAAGATACTGCAAACACTATAGCCAAAGCTGTTACCATTATTCGCTTAATGCTTTTTTTCATTTCTACATTCCTACTTTCTTATATATTTGTATTTGAGCAAAGCTCTATCAATGAAATTAAGCAGTACTCCTGCTATAATAGATAACGCCGCAACAGAAATACCACCAATTAAAATTAAATCTGTTCTATTAAGGGCTAACCCTGTAAAAATAATGTCTCCAAGTCCTCCTGCACCTATTTTAGAGGATAAAGTAGCACTTGCAACAATTTCAATCATAGCTGTTTTAATTCCCGTTAAAATCATAGGCATAGCTAAAGGAAATTTAACCTTTAGTAATACCTGCTTTTCAGTCATACCCATTCCATAAGCTGTCTCAAGCATAAAGGCAGGCGTTTCTTCGAGACCAGATGCTGTATTCATTAAAATAGGTGGAATAGACAATAACACTAATGCTGTCATTGCAGGCCTAAGACCTATCCCCATTATAGGAATTAAAAGTATTAAGATTGCCAAACTTGGAACTATCCTAAGTGATTGAAAAATTATTAAGATAGCATTCTCATATCTTCTGTATTTTACACAAGCGTATCCCAAAGGTACTCCAATGACAATGGATACCATAAGTGCCAATAAACTAATTTTTATATGGCCTCTAACTGATGCAAGATACGTACCCATATTCTTATTGAAATAATCTATAATCTGCAATTTAATATCACTATTCAAAACAATCTCCTCTTCATTTCTTCTCCTACAATATATTGTGTACTTAATATGAATTTATATTACAAAGGACCTCTAAATAAAACTATTTCTTAAAAAGTTTTAACTTTAAACTTTTCTTCTCTTATTGTTCTAAAAAAGTATATATAAAAAATGCAGTACTAATAATTTAAAAATTTACTAGTACAGCATTTTTTTATTAATAGTTTAAAAATACGCAACCTGGTAATTATTATAATAGGATTGATTTTGCCTATAGCCATATATAACAACTTTATATGAACAGAATTTCAATAATGACACAAAACTCATTTTTATACTTTTTTCTTAACAAACTGAAAAAATTGTTGCTTTTTCTTTAAATATATATTAATATATAACAGTAAAATTTAATTGTTCAGATGAAGTTAGCGGGAGAGCTTTGGCTTTTGCCATACACCGAAGAAGTAAATCTTTCAGGTATCTATTTAATTAGAGATGACCGCTATTGGATGAACCCTTGGAGAGACTCTTAAAGAGCACCGAAGGAGAAAGCATAAAAAAAGCGAAACTCTCAGGTAAAAGGACAGGGGACAGATAAAATATCTTACACAAGTAATATGATAAATTACTTCAATTCATATCTTATCTATTCCCATTTGTGTCTCCAATCATAAAATATTTATAGCGAAGAAGGCATTTTTGATACATGCCTCTCGACTAAGATGGAGGGATAAAATGGATCAAACAAAATCAAAAAATCAAAATTTATCAAGAGGTCTAAAAAATCGTCATGTTCAGCTGCTTGCTATAGGAGGTGCAATTGGAACTGGATTATTTCTCGGTTCTGGCAGGTCTATTCACTTAGCTGGTCCATCTATTTTATTTGCTTACATGATAACAGGAGCAATTTGTTTTTTAGTTATGCGTGCTCTTGGGGAATTATTAGTTTCTAATTTAAACTATCACTCATTTGTAGACTTTGTACAAGATTATTTAGGAAACGGAGCAGCCTTCATTACTGGTTGGACATACTGGTTCTGCTGGATTTCACTTGCTATGGCTGATGTAACTGCCACCGGGCTTTATGTACAATACTGGATTCCAAGTCTGCCTAGATGGGTTCCAAGCCTTGTAATACTGTTAATTTTATTAATTATGAACCTTACCGCAGTAAGATTATTTGGTGAAATGGAATTTTGGTTTGCTTTAATTAAAGTTGTTGCAATTTTAGCACTAATTATAGTTGGTATTTTTATGATCATTAAAGGTTTTTCCACAAGTGCTGGCGCTGCTAGCTTTACAAATCTTTGGAAGCATGGCGGCTGGTTTCCAAATGGATCAAATGGTTTTATTCTTTCTTTCCAAATGGTGGTATTTGCCTTTACCGGAATAGAATTAGTTGGCTTAACTGCTGGTGAAACTGAAGATCCAGAACATGTTATTCCAAAAGCTATTAATAATATTCCAGTTAGAATCATTATTTTCTATATAGGAGCACTTGCTGTTATAATGAGCATTTATCCATGGAATTCAATTAATCCAGATAAAAGTCCATTTGTTCAAGTATTTGCTGCAGTTGGAGTAGCAGCAGCGGCAACTATTGTAAATTTTGTTGTACTAACCTCAGCTGCATCTGCTTGTAATAGTGGTATATTCAGCACAAGCCGTATGGTTTTCTCTCTTGCTAATGAAAATAATGCACCTGAATCAATGAAGAAATTAACTTCTCACAAAATACCTTCTAATGCTACAATATTTTCTGCAGCCGTAATCCTTATTGCAGTTATTCTTAACTATATTATGCCAGAAGGTGTATTTGTACTAATTACTAGCATATCAACGTTCTGCTTTATCTTCATTTGGGCAATAATAGTTATATGCCATATTAAATATCGCAAGGCTAATCCAGAGCTTGCTTCTAAAAATAATTTTAAAATGCCACTTTATCCAATAGCTAACTACATAATTTTAGCATTTTTCGCTTTTGTTATAGTTACTTTAGCTCTCAATAGCGAAACCCGAGTAGCTTTATTTGTAACACCTGTATGGTTTATAGTTCTTGGAATTATCTACTTTATATCTAAATCTAAAAAGAAAAATTAGTATAAATAAAAGCAGAGGTTCTTAATCCCTCTGTTTTTTATATAACTTTCTTATGTACGTACTTAATTAAGTGTTCTCTAAGCTTATTTATATTCGGTGTTTCTAAATTTGATTTTTTAGCCCATTCCAATAGTCTCTTGTCCAAGTATTCCATTTCCCTCCAACCTGATTTACAATGATCACTTATTCCTAATTTACCAAGAGGTGTCATTGCACATACCTTTAACCCCAAATAAGCTACTTTTCTATGATTTCTTAATAACCTTTCACTACTCTCAGGATCAACCTTGTGTCCCAATTTAATTAATACCTCATGCCCCTCAATCATAGCATCGATAACTGCATTTAGTGCTTTCCTATTCCAAGCTATTTTTCTCAAATCACAATTTGACATATAAGCTAAATATGCAAGCGGCATAATAACTACAATATGAGTCTTAAAAAAATCATCCATATTTACATGATAATGCAATTTAAAGCTTGTTTCCTTAAATATTTTTTCTATAATAATTTTATAATCATCCCTCCCCTCTAAATCTCCAATATCAAAATCAGGATGCTTAGTATGTACACTAATTACCTTGCCACCTTCTCTCCTTCCACCAATACTAAAAAATCCAAAAAGCACTCTTGGATTGCTTTTAGATGTACTTTTAATTTTCTCACTTATATCTTTTGCTTTATCTTGATTACCAACAAACACAAATAAAGGACACTTAACATTTGCCGTAATAACTGGTAATATAGCATTAGTTTGTGAGCTCTGCATAACTATAAAAACAGCATCATAATATTCCTCTGGCAGTAACTCTTTCACTACATTTATTTTATTTTTTGTTGTTTTTCTTTGAAACCAATGTCTAATTACTAATCCTTTTTCTTTTAATTCTTCATATCTACTTGATCTAGCTAAAATAGTAACCTCATGACCTACTCTTTTTAACTCATAAGCAGCATAAGAACCTAAAACCCCTGCTCCGTATATTAATATTTTCATAGTACTTCCTCCTTAGCAAATATTTTTTAAGATTGAACTCTAAATATTACACAGCTCTTATTTATAATACACAATCCTTGACAACCTCAGCCCATTCCTTTGGTGTGCATAGGAGAAGTTCTTCATGTAATAAATCATGCTCTACAATATGTGGCGTCATAAAATGCTTTTTATATCTGCTTTTATATTCTTCTCCCATCCTTGAAGCATAAAAGCAATGAATTGTTGTTTCTGGTGATTGAATATTATTTTCTAATCTTGTCACCAGATCAGTATAAAACTGATTTCTTATACTTCTTTTACTAACAAAGGACATACTAACGCCATTTATCCCCATCATATAAAGTGCATTCTTAGTATATTTTTCTCCACCTTTCTTTAACATCTGTTTTGCAATAAATTTGGGGACCTTACCTTTATGTAACATGCTATATAAAATGGGAACCATAACTTTCGTTTGTAATAAAGCCATTGGTTTTGTAGCCTGATCTAAATCTGAGCTTCCCAAAATTCCATGTTTCATGTAAATTTTCTTTCTCTGTACCATTAGTCCTACAAAAGATCCACCCAAAGAACAACCATACACTGCATGTATCTTCCCTTGAAATCTCTCATTAATATAATTTTCAATTTTTCTTACCTCAGTGACCATGTCCTGAAATTCTGATTTTTCTGTTTCATCAAAGCCATCATATGATACACAAACAACAAAAAAATCTTCAATTAATAAATCTATTACATTAGAAAAATTATTTTTCCAATGACAGCAAGTTCCGGGCAATAGCATAATAGCTGGATTTTCTTTTTTTCCAAATTCATATACTTTCATAAATATCACCTTCCCTTCACAATTGTCCATATAAAAAATTTGTCCACCTACTATGGTTTTTAAAGTAAAAGCAGTATATTATTCTTATATTTAAGTTAGCCTACGCTAACTATTATACATCAAATATATTAAATGTTCTATAGTACCACAGAAATAACTTCCAATATTTTTACTTGGCTAATAAAAAATAGCTTCAAAACAGAATCTATTAAACAAGTAATTCTGTTTTGAAGCTATGTTCTTAGCAATATCACTATATATTATCAATAATTTTTTATTTGTACTAAAAATACTATTTAGAAACATCTTTTAAAAATTCTTTAATTCCTTGAAAAGTTTCATCACTTATGATATGTTCTATTCTACATGCATCTTCTTCTGCTATAGCTTTTTCAACCTTTGCAGTTTCAACAAAAAATTTAGTTAAAAGCCTGTGTCTTTCATATATGCTTTTAGCTTTCTCCTCTCCCTTACTTGTTAACTTAATATATCCTTTTTCGTCTATATCAATATATTTATCATTCTTCAGTATAGCCACTGCACGGCTCACACTTGGCTTACTAAAATCAAGCTTTTTTGCTATGTCAATAGATCTCACACTTCCATTTTCACTTTGCAATATCAAAATTGTTTCCAAATAATTTTCTCTTGATTCATACATCTTTATCCTCCATGTTTTTGAAGCATTATTTCTCCTAATAATTATCCTATTTTGTCCATTTCATTCTGCACTCAACAAAACCAGAATCATCATTTATTTGCTTTCCTAATACTCTAAAACCACAGTGCTCATAAAAATTTACTGCAGCTATGTTTTCTACATAGGCACATAATTCTAAACTTGAATATAAACTTTTACAATAATCTATTAGTTTTTTCCCTATTCCTTGCCTTTGATACTCTTCTGAAACAAATAACGCTCCTATAAATGAATTATCAATAACGCTTATAAACCCTTTTATTTGTTCATCCTCTTCACAAATGAAAGTTTGAGAAATAGGTATATATTGATTTTTTACTACATCATAATTCTTAACCCAATAATCTTTATCTATAAAGCTGTGAGCAGTAATATTAGTCTCTAACCAAATATCCATAATTCTTTTTATTTGAGAATCTTTTAATTCCTTAATCATATCTTACTCCTTTAAAAACTTATTAATATCATTATTTATTGCTACTTCCGAAAGCGCTATAATAGTTTCTGTTACTGCATAAGAAGATACATCATTTATAAATTCTTCTATTTCATTTAGTGATTGTACTAATAGTTTAACTAAAAAACATCCATCTCCTGCAATTCTATAACACCATTCACTTCTTTTATATTCTTTGATAAATATCTTAAATTTTTCATACTGCCCATTCTTCATAGTTACCTTGACTATACAATCAATGGGTAATCCAAGTTTTTTCTTATTTATTTTTATTGTGTATCCTTCAATAATTTCATTATCTTCAAGCCTTCTCACTCTTTCAGTAACAGCTGGTGGTGAAAGATTTACATGTTTAGATAATTCTCTTATAGATAACCTACTATCATTTTGTAGTTCCCTTAAAATTAATATATCTATTTCGTCTAATTTCATTTGTCAATACCTTTCTTGAATTATTGTTTCAATTGCTATATTTACTATTATATTATATTTCACGTGAAATACAATATTCAAAATATAATTTGTATAATATTAGTCGTAAGTAAAATATATTTATAGAGGAGAGATAACATGGCAAAAATAACTTTTTCAAATGAAGGAAACACACCATTTCAACAATTATTAGGTCACAATAAAGACATAATGGAAAAATGGACTTCTTTAGAGGAATGTTTTTTTTATAGCAGTACATTTACTTCTGAATTAAAGGAAGAGGTGAGACGTACCCTTGCTTTTAATAACGGATGTCAATATTGTATGGCTAAAGGTAAGCCTTCTAAAGACCTAACTGATTCAAAAATTTTAATTGCCACTGAAATAGCTGATATTATTTCAAAAAATCAACTTGTTAATGATGAATATTTTAATAAACTAAGAAATGAATTTAGCGATAGTGAAATCTCTGAACTTTTAGCTCTGATATGCTTTATAACAGCCTCTCAAAAATTTGGAGCATTAACTGATTTGCAAATGACCTGCTCAATAATTTAATATTTTAATGGATTTATGTCTATATCAGACATAAATCCACACCATTGTTTAAACCATGTTGATTTATTTTTCCTCATAGGAATCAGTAATCTTTTTGCATAATTTGAGAAAACAATCCAATTCTCTTTCTGTAAGAGTATTTTCAATTAAGTTCATTATTTTATTTCTAAACTTTTCTGATCTAATTAAAAAATCCTTACCACTTTCAGTAATTATAATGTCATAGTTTCTTCGATCAGTTTTTCTACGCTCTTGAGTAACATACCCTTTTTCTAGTAACCTTTTTGTTAACTTAGATATTCCTGCTTGAGAAATACCTCGAATTTCTGCTAGCTCTTTTGTAGTCTTAGACCCCTGCTTATCTAAAATATCCAATGTATTATATTGTGCTGTTGTTACTCCATCAATATTAAAGCTATTAATATTACTTATAATCATACATTGAAAAGGAACATAATATTCTTCTAGCTCTTTTTTAGGCATAAGCATTTTCTCCTTACTGTATATATTTACTTAAATATTTTCCTGTTATAGACCTTTTACTATTTATTAAATCTGAAGGGATTCCCTCAAACATAATTTCACCACCATTTTGGCCAGCAAAAGGTCCTAAATCAATAATCCAATCTGCTTGACTTATAACATCTAGATTGTGCTCTATCACAATTACAGTACTGCCATTATCAATAATTCGATTGATAACCTTTATAAGCTGCGATATATCCGACATATGAAGTCCTGTTGTAGGTTCATCCAAAACATATATATTTCCATGGCTTTCAAGTTCTGATGCAAGCTTTACCCTTTGGAGCTCACCACCAGATAGAGTGTTCAAAGATTGCCCAAGCTTAATATATGTAATTCCAACATCTACTAACCTTTTTAGTATATCACATATTTCTTTTTCATTAAAAAAATCTAAAGCTTCCTCAACAGTCATATTCAAAACTTCACTTATATTTTTGCCACCAAATTTGTATGTTAGAATTTCATCTGTAAAACGGCGTCCCTGACACACTTCACATGTAGTAATCACAGTATCCATAAAAGCTAAATCTGTATAAGTTACTCCCAATCCCTTACAATTCGGGCAAGCTCCTTCTGAATTAAAACTGAATAAAGAAGTTTTAACATGGTTAGCTTTAGAAAACAATTCTCTTATTCCATTAAATATTCCTGTAAAAGTAGCAATATTAGATCGTTTTGAGGCTTGTATTGGTTTCTGACTTATAAAAATCGTATTTGGATAAAACTTTGGAAGTACCTGACTAATTAATGTACTTTTTCCTGAACCCGCGACTCCAGTCACAACCGTCATAACACCTATGGGGATATTAACACTAATATTTTTAAGATTATGTAAGTTTGCATCTTTTAAAGATAACCATCCTTTAGGTTCTCTAACCTTTCCTTTAACTTGTGACCCTTTATGTAAGTACTTTCCTGTAAGAGTATTAGACTGCAATAAACCATCTAATGTCCCCTCATACATTATTTTTCCTCCATTTACACCTGCTTTTGGTCCCATATCAACAACATGGTCAGCAATTTTTATGATGTCAGGATCATGCTCGACAATTAATACTGTATTACCTTTATCCCGTAAAAGTTTTAAAAGTATATTTATTTTATCTATATCATGAGGATGTAAGCCAACACTCGGTTCATCAAAAATATAAGTAAGATCTGTTAAGCTGCTGGATAATTGGCGAACCATTTTTATTCTTTGCGATTCTCCTCCAGAAAGCGTTGAGGTTTCTCTGCTTAAACTTAAATAACCTAAACCAATAGAAACTAACTGCTCTAAACGATTAACAATTTCATTAACTATAGTTATCCCTTTAGGATCATAGACACCTCGAATGAAATTCAATAAATCTATAGTTTGCATTTCAGAACAATCCCATATATTTTTGTTATTTATTTTACACTTAAGAACATCATTATTTAATCGTGCTCCCTTACAAATAGGACATGTTTCTCTACTGACAATTTTAGATATTTGCTTTTTATATTTAATTGCTTCCCCTTCCTCCTTTTTCAAAAAACTTCTTTCTATTCTAGGAATAAGACCTTCATAAAGTGAAGTCTTAGGCCAATTAGGATCAGAGGTAGTAACTTTAATATCTGACTTATATAAAAGGAGCTCCATTTCTTCTTCTGTAAAATCTTTTATCTTTTTATCATTGTCAAAAAAGCCTGAATAAATATATCTTTTTAATCTCCATCCTCCTGGTTCAAAAGTAGGAAATAGTATTGCTCCTTCATTAAGGGATTTATTTTTATCCAATAATTTATCAATACTTATCATATCAACTTTTCCAAGTCCCTCACACTTAGTACACATCCCTTTAATATTGTTAAATGAAAAAACATCAGAATAACCAACAAAAGGGTTTCCTATACGAGAAAATAGAAGTCTTAACAGTGAATATATATCTGTAATAGTTCCAACTGTTGACCTTGAATTTCCTCCAATTCTCTTTTGGTCAATAATAATGGCTACAGATAAATTTTCTATAGCATCTACCTTGGGCTCTCCATAATGAGGCAATCGATGTCTTATAAAGCTGGAGTAAGTTTCATTTAATTGTCTTTGAGACTCTGCCGCTATAGTATCAAATACCAAGGACGATTTTCCTGAACCCGAAACTCCAGTGAAAATAGTTATCTTTCTTTTAGGAATTTTTACGTTCACATTTTTTAAATTTCTTTCTCTAGCTCCAATTACATTTATATATTCTTCAGTACTTTTCTTATACATAAAATCACCCCTCAATAATATTTTAATTAACCTGGTTAATGTATAACCCAGTTAACTATATTTTAATACTTTAGTTCTTACATTACAATACTTAGAAAGGGTCATATTTTATTATTGAAATAATTTTATTAAGCATAAAGCCATAAATACTCCTTTTCTCTAAATACAGACCAAACTAAAAGAAGCTCATTTAAAACGAGCTTCTTTTTAACTACTAGATTTTTTCCTAAGTTTAATTTCAGAAATCATCTGTTTAAATGCTTTACTAAATTTCATTATCATCCACAAATTGAAATACTTCTTCCACTGATTTTCCAAATACTTTCGCAATATCCATGGCTAACTTTAATGATGGGTTGTATTTTTCATTTTCTAAATGCTCTATAGTCTCTCTTCTTACCCCTACTAATTTTGCTAATTGTTCTTGCTTCATAATCATATGCAAAGGCTGCATTTAATGAAAAAATGCTTTAAAATAATTAGGCATAGTTTTAGAGTGTTTAGGAACCTTTTCTAATAAATGAACTTTCTTTTTTTGTTTGTTCAGACCATCATAATTGATTATCCTCATTTGTAGCAGTTATACCTAAATTGATGGTCTACTTTACAGATAAATAAGTTCCTAAATTAATCTTTACTCTAATTTTGGAAAGATACATCTTGAAAATCTGCTGATCCATCTAATACGTCAAGTCCTACATTTCTACCAGCATAAGAAGTTATATTTACATCAAATATTTTTGTACCATCTAAATAAGCTTTAACGTTTGTTCCACTTATTAATACTTTTAGTTGGTATGATTTATCGCTACTTAATGTTTCCTTAACCTCAGGTGCCAAATCTTTGCCATTCTTTTTATTAAATAAACGAGCCACTCCTTTACTTGTATCAATATTAAACTCATAAGCATTTGCTAAATTTTTACTAGCTCCAAATACTAATCCTGCTTCCCCCGATTTAGTTTTACTAAGAGAGGTTACATTACTTACCTTAGCTTCATAGCTTAAGTTTCTAGCATTTTGGGAAGCCATGTATATTCCATTAGAAACAGCAGAGGTACTTGAGCCTTTCATACCATATGGTCCAATTTCTCCCCAAGTTCCTGTAGTTCTATATTTTTTAATATTGCAATTAAAATGAGGTACATTTATATCATCAAGATTTATATGACCCCAACCACTTTGACTTTCATCTGCAATTTCTAAATATACAACTTTTCCTACATATTTTGAAGCGTCCCAAGTCACTGATCTTAATGTCTCACTATCTGCACCTGTTGCTGAAAATAATTTATTACCATTAACACCGTCTACTAGAGCCAAATATTCTGATGTAGGATGATTTCCTCCACCAATTAAGAAGCTAATTTTTCCATCTCCACTAAGTTTAAAGTAATTAGACTTCAATATGCCTGAAGCCGTATCACCATTTTCCCCAAAAGTAGTAAGGAAACTTTTACCGTCTTGATTGTACGTTCCACCCCACCAACTAGTAGAATTTGATACAGTAAATGTTGTATCATAACCTTCGGCTTGTTTCCAAAAGCCTGGAACAACCCCTGACTCAAAATCACTTGTAGGAAGAGTTTTTTGGACACTTTTAGGGTTATATGGCAAAGTATTATTTATATAAGGAGTAAATACTGCTGATTTTAAAGGAGTTATTGCTAGAGAATTTACTTTAGTACTTCCACCAACGCTATATAGTTTTATTCCATTGTTTAAATTATCTGAAAAAATTTGATCCGTAATTGTAACTGAAGCATTATCATCATTGCTTCCGAAAACTTCTACAGAGTCTTTATCCACCAAAATTTGAAGCTTAATATTACCTTTTGCATCCGGTTTTAGTGGTGCTTCCTGTTTATTTGGCATATAATCCAGAAAATTTAAACTACTAGAGTTATGGCGGTTTAAAAATAATATTGACGTTGCTTTATCATAGCCAATAGTTGTATACTGATTTCCTCCTACTTTTACATTTATCCCGAATTCACTGGAGGTAGTTGAATTAATATTAAATTTTGATGTAATTTCATATATGCCTTCTGACCCTAAAGACATGGTATTTCCTTTAGTTATCGTTGTATTTGTTAAAGTTTTTGTTGGCTTTTTTCGAATACTTGAAAGCTCTTTTATAGGTTGCTGAGTAATTTTATATCCATCATTTGTGGCTACTAATTTTTCTTCTCTTGGAATAGAATCAGCACTTCTCCAAGTAGTTGTAGGAGTTCTATCTGCATATGCCCAGTTACTCATCCAACCTAACAGAATACGCCTTCCATCTGGAACATATTTCCCATATTCTGAAGTTGTTGCATTAGTTTGTTGTGTAGTATCATTCCAGGTAACTCCCGCATAAAAATCTGGTCCATAATCAATCCAATTTACTGGATATGAAGGCAATTGATTTACAGGTGGTTTATATGGAACTGTATTATATACATGAAAATCATCTACATCAATATGACCAAAAGCACCAGTAGCATTATCTACTACCTTTATTCTAAGCTTTTTACCAAGGTATGCTGATGCATCCCAATTTACCCTTCTAACGGTAGCTGTGCTTAAACCTGATGCATTAAATTGAGTTAATTCCTTACGGGTAGTAGCATCTTCCAACGTAACATACGCGGATTTTGGAAGATCTCCACCTGCAACTAAGAAATTGATACTTCCATTTCCACCTAAAGTAAATACAGTAGACTCCAATGTACCTGTTCCAGGATCTCCAGCACCTCCAGTTGCAGGGTCCCTGTAACCAGAACAGTGATACTTACCAGATCCTCCTCCCCATGTTTTATTATCTACTACATTCTTATTTGACCATTCATTTCCTGTTGCTGTCCATCCTGTTAAATCACCTGTTTCAAAGTCAGGATTGATAATATCCTGACCTGAAGGTGCTACAGCACTTGTTCCAGTACTTGTTGAAGCAACTTCAGAAGAATAATCAATCTCTTGTCTATTTTTTTCTATTTTATTTCTTACTATTGCCACCCATACCTTTCCACTACCATTCCCTAAATCTTTAGTCAAATTTACAGTAGCCGTAGATTGATTATCCTCTACTGTAGCAGATCCTAACAAGTTTCCACCCTCCTTGGCATCATAAACATTAATAGTATCTCCAGGAAGTAGATAGTACCCTTTAACAATATCACTAGCTCCAATATTATTTGATACTGTAAATTTAGGATCCGCAATAAATTTACTTCCATCAAAATCTCCAACAACATACATCATTCCTGATCCTCCAGCTGGCGGTGAATCAGGGCTTACAGATGAACCCAAATTTATTGACAGCACCCACTTCTTTATATTTTGCCCACTAACAGTCATTTGATATAAGTCTGGGCATTCCCAAACACCAGCATGAGATGCTTGACCTTCTGCTCCAAACTCCCCTGTTTTTGTCCAATTTTTTAAATCGTTAGAAGAATAAAATTGTGTTTGATTACCTGCTGCAAGAACCATAACCCATTTGTTATGTTCATTATCCCAGGATACCTTTGGGTCCCTAAAATCAGGCGTATTTTCTGGCTGAGCTATTATTGGCTTACCGCCATTATATTTTGTCCAGGTACTTCCATCATCTGTACTATACGCCATACTCTGATATTGTTGACTAGCTACTGCTGAATTAGTTGTATAAAATGCAACCAAACCAGTATGATCTGATACTTTGTTGAACAGTCCACTGCTATTATTCCAGTCTACCACTACACTACCTGAAAAAATATCTCCATTTGTATCCGGTGCAAGAGCAATCGATTTCTGTTTCCAATTTATCATGTCCTTGCTTTCAGCATGTCCCCAATGCATAGGTCCCCAAACTGTATCATATGGATTATATTGATAGAATAAATGGTATACTCCATGATAATAAACCATTCCATTTGGATCATTCATCCAGCCAATATCTGGTGTAAAATGATATTGTGGACGATATGCCTCACGTCTATATGCTGAAGTACTTGATATTGATGTGTTTGCTTTTACCCAATTATTACCTGTAACAATAACAATACTGCTAAGCAATAACACAGCTATCTGTTTTAATCTCATATTTATCCCCCTTACACTTTAAATTACTTCATTTTATAAAAACGTTTTCAAATGATACATTCTACTAACACTGATTTTATTTTTACAACTCTACATTGTCTTCTTAATTAATAACCTCATACTGACAAACTAAAACTTGAAATTCATATATACCAAAATTTTGTTTCATGAACATTGTGGTGCATATGAATTTCAATAGTTAAACTCGCTTATCTACTGTCTTTTTTGAATAAAAGTATTTCCTTACTTTTTACCATTAGTTTGAAATAACACCTATAGCTCTCTTACTTACTGTTAATCATCTCTAAAATATGATTAACATTTCTTCTCCCGTTCCTTATTGCTAAATTAATTAGAAAGCATGCTGAAGCACAAATTACAGTAAATAAAATACCAAAAACTCCAAAAGCAAATTTTATTCCAGAGTGTGACAAACCATAGTAAGCTATTACAACACCTATACTAGATAATCCCATAACATTTCTAGACCATTTAGATAAATTTTTTAAGAGCCTACTTTGCTGCTTTGCCTCATAAAACATTTGCTTTTTTTCTTCATCTTCCATACTGATTCCTCATACAAATTAATAAGATAGTCCTGGATTAAAGAATCCTAAGAGCACACCTACAAAAGCTACTATCAAAAAGATTAACATTACTATTGTAGGGGATATTTTCTTCTTTGACATAAGCCACCATGCAAAAATTACAGCTGCCGCTGAAAGGATTTTAGGAAAAATGCCATCTAAAGTTTTTTGCAAATTTATAATTACTCCACCATGTGAATTGTACATTTTCAAAGATGTATTAATATTTACCCAAGTAGCAGCAACTGCACCAATCACTATAGTTCCAACCATAATTACAGATTCACGGACAGCATTAGCTTTATCTCCAACAATCATCTGAACAGCTTTACCACCTAACGCATATCCTTTATAATAGGCCCATCTCATTCCAAAAATCATTAAAGCATTCCACACTACAATATAAAATATTGCTCCTAGAGGAGAACCCCCTGTTGAAAGTCCTAACCCTATACCTAAAAGTATTGGTATTAAAGTACCTACTATTAATGAATCTCCAATGCCTGCTAAAGGCCCCATAAGTCCAGCACGAATACCATTTATCATTTCACCATCAATATTTTCATGATTAGCTCTTGCCTCTTCAAGACCGGCTGTCATACCAACAACTAATGTTCCAATCTGAGGTTCTGTATTAAAAAATGCTTTATAAGTTTCCATAGCTTCCTTTTGTTCTTCTTTTGTTTCATATAAATCTTTAATTATTGGAAGCATTGCACAAAGATAACCAAAAGTTTGCATGTGCTCTTGAGAAAAACAAGTTAAATTTCCATAAAACCAATTTTTAAAAGATTTACTTAAAGCTTTTTTAGATATTTTTTTCTTTTCCATATTATATATCCTCCTCATCATCATCGTTACCCGTCGCTTTAGCTGCAGATGGCTTTTCTAGTTGAAGCATTCTAATTCTATAATTAATTATTGCAAAGAAAATACCTATTATTGCTGCTCCAATCAAGTTAACTTTCATAACTGCTGCCAAAGTAAAACCTAAAAAGAAGGTTATAAAATCACTTGGTTTTAATACAACCTGTTTTAATAATATTGCAATTCCTACTGCTGGAAGCAAACTTCCTACTGTAAATAAAGTTTTCATTGGTATACCATTCATTGGCAATGCTACCTTCATAATTTTAACCATGCTAGAACCCATTCTTGTAATAATAAATGCTGGAATAAAACTACAAATAATGTGAGAAACCCATGGCAATCCCATATTAACTAAATAAAGCTTTTTAAAATCACCTTTTTCTATTGATTTCCAGCCTATATGCTGCCATATCAAGTTTATAGTTGCTGTTCCATAAAATAAAACAGTCCCCAAGGTTCCAACTGCTGCCCCTAATGCAGTTGCCATTTGAGTTGCCTGTGCAGAACTTGGATTTAAACCCATTCCCTTAATTGCTACTACAGCTAGAGGAATACCAATATAACTAACTGCACGTACATCAGCAGATACAGTGCCACCTGGAGTAACCAGTGCAATATAAACAACTTGAATTGCTGCCCCAACTATAATACCAGTTTGTACGTCTCCTAAAACAATTCCAACTAGCAAACCTGCTACTAAAGGTCTTCCTAAGGTATAGTTACCAAAGGTAGTTCCTCCCATACCGGGCATACTTGATAGGCATGCAAATAATCCAAATATAGCTGCCTGAATCAAACTTATCCCCATAGTTATTTTCCCCCCTAATATATTATTAAAAACTATTTAAATCCAAATTGCCCTCTAAACTTTTTCCAATTGCCTATTGCTTCTTCTTTAAGAAGAGCAAATTCCACATTATAGCCGGCTTGCATAATACGTTCAAAAGCTTCTGCTTCCTTTTGATTTATAGATTGATTATTTCCCAATTTTACTGTTCCCGGCCTATCATTGCATGGTCCTACAATAACCTCTTTAATACCAGGATTAAATTTATCATCCACCAAAATCTTAGACATAATAATAGGTTCTTTTGTAATTACAAAATATCTAGTACTACTTTTCAAAACTGTATCGCATTTTAATTTCCAATGTTCATATGTCCATACAAATGTTTTTTTGCCACTAGCACTTTTGTAAGCTGCTTTTAATACAGGATTATTAGCTGCCGCATCATTAACAGCTATTATACCATCACATGGATACTCTAAAGCCCACCTTGTACATGTTTGTCCGTGTATCATTCTGTCATCTATTCTTAAAAATGAAACTGACATTTTTATCCCTCCTAAATATCATCTTCCTTATCTGTATCTACAACTTTAAATTCTTTTATTGACTCCTCTGCTGTTTCAAATAACATTTTCTTTAGCTCTTCTATCCCCATAGAATCCTTCATCAAAATTGCTGTTAATACAACGGGTAAATTCATTCCTCCAAGGACAAAAGCTTTCGATAACATTTCTTTACTAGCTAATATATTTACTGCTGTAGTCAAAGGAGATCCACCAATAATATCTCCGAAAAGAATAATCTCGTCTTTACTTGTAACGTTTTCAATAGCTGTATTAAATTCTTCTCCAAATTTATCAGTACTCATTCCGTCCTCTAATCCTTGAAATATTACATCATTTCTGTCTTTACCTGCAAGCATTGACAATGCATTATAAAGTCCTGATGCAAATTGTCCATGACTTACTAATATTACATATCTCATCTTTCCCCTCCTAGCCTAAATATAGTTAAGCAACAACTTATATGCGTAATTTTTAAATTCAACTAACCTCATCAGCGCTAACGAACGTTTACATCTTTAATTTTAATAATATTTTAATTTATAGGCACCTATAATTTGTCATTAATACCTCATTACAAATGTAATTTCCTATATGACATTTGTAATTTTCTTATATTTTTAACAAAAAAAGAATTGCCGTACTATTATTTCATGCGTAATTTTTTAAAATTACACTTGAATACTTTTTAGTACGACAACACTTAAATTTGAGTGCTTATTCAATTTGTCAGCATATTATTTATCTCTCTTTGCAAGATCAAAAGAGCTGTATCTAAATTTTCTTTTCCATTTATTACGTTGTTAATATCATTATCTGCTTTAAGCATAACAGAGTTATATTTTTTAAATTTAGGAGTAACTACTGAACTGTCCATAATATTATCAAGAATTTTCATATTTAAAGAACTTCCTGAAGGCATACTTTTATTTATTTCTTCAATATTTTTGGGAGACTCTATTACACTTTTTATTGGTGAAATTCCCTCTGAATATTTAAAAACATTTTTCTGCGTTTCTTCATTATAGGTTAATGACTTTAAAAATTCCCAAGAAAGCTTTTCATGCTTTGTACGACTACTTATCCCCATAAGCAAAGTACTTAATTGTGAAACACTTTTTCCATTTGGACCGGATGGCAATTTAATGCAATCCCATTCAAAATTCGAATATTTCTTTATGCTCCAAGGATATGGTTTATATGTTCTATACTCTGAAAATGATAGTGGACGAAATGCTACTTTTCCCATATCAAATATTTGTGAAGTCACCTGATAACCATTATTCAAAGAATTTAACTTTTCAACAAAATTTACAGCTTGCTCCACCCTTGCATCTCCAAAATATGATTCCGTTCCAGATCCATTAAATAACTTTATTCCATTAGAGTATACCGCATCTTTCCAAGTATAATCATAACATCCAAACTGATCAATAACTCCATCCTTATCTGTATCCTTCGTGACTTTTTCACAAATTTTATAAAAATCATCCCATGTCCAATTATTATTAGGAACAGGAATGCCCTCTTTATATAAAAGTGTCTTATTTACAAACATTAATGTTGGCACGCTTTCATAAGGAAGTGCAAACTGACTTTTATCATACTTTCCAGATTCGTAAGCTGCTTTATAATATTTGCTACTATTAAAATCTTTATCGTTCTTAATTAGTTTATCTAAATTTTTTAATGCCCTGGTTGAAGAAAATACATTAAAATCATCAGGCAATATCATAAATACATCAGGTTCTTTGCCTAAAAGAATTTTTTGTGAAATCCACTCTGAAAAATCCTCTTTTAATATTCCACTTGTATATTTTATTTTTACACCTGGATGACTTTTTTCAAACTTTAGTATATCATCATTTAAAATTTTATAAGTATTTTCACTAGGAGTATTCCAACTTCCAGAGACTATTCCAACAGTCAATACTGCATCTTTTCTTTCCATAAAAAACTTTATACACAAAAAAGAACCTCCTGCTATAATTACAATTAAAATAGCTGCTATTATAAATTTATTATGCTTTTTAAAATTCATTTTTGCGTCACCATTTTTCTTATAACCCCAGTCTGAACTGCCCAAATAGCCAATTGTGTTCTATCTCTAAAATTAAGTTTATTTAATATATTACTTAAATAATTCCTAACAGTTCCTTCTGATAATCTGAGTTTTTTTGCAATCTCTTTATTTGATAAACCAAAACCTACGCACTTTATTATATTCCATTCTGCATCACATATATCATCTGTATTCTTTTTAGTACCAGCCTGAATAGAAATATCCCCCTGAGCCATTTGAGAAAATAGCTTAAACACTTTAGCCGTTATATCTGGATTTATCATTGCTCCTCCATTTACAACAGTGTGAATTGCCCTTACAAGTTCATCCATAGAAACACCCTTAAGTAAATATCCGCTAGCTCCATATTTTAAAGCATTAAATATATATTCATCATCATCAAAAGTAGTAAGCACTATAATTTTAATGTTTGGATAGGATTCTTTTATAACTTTTGTACACTGAACCCCATCCATTTCTGGCATACGAACATCCATTAATATTACATCAGGTTTATACTTACGTACTGATTCAACTACTTCGTTTCCATTACATGCAGTTCCAACGATTTCAATATCCTTATTCGCACTTAAAACAATTTTTAAGCTTTGCCTAATTAGCTCTTGATCATCAGCAATTAATACTTTAATCAACTTCCATCTCCCCATCTAATTGGAATATTTACAGTTATTAAAAAACTATCGCTGCCATCATATTCTACAGTTCCATTTAATAACTTAACTCTTTCCTCTATATGTCTTAATCCAAAGCCCTCTTCTACATTAGCACATCCCTTGCCATTATCTCTTATTGTTATATTTAATTGTTTATCCCTCCTTATCATATCTATATAAATTTCTTCAGCTTGTCCGTGACGAATTGAATTTGTTATTCCCTCTTGTATAATTCTATAAATAGTGTCCTCTTCATCATGACCAAATTTCAATAATTTTATATTGGCATTTAAAAAAACTTTTGTTTTTGTAGCCTTACTTATGCGTGAAATCATATTATTTAATGCATCTTGCAAACTAGAATTTTCCAGTGCATCTGGTCGAAGTTTTTTTACGGAACGCCTTACATCTTTAATAGCTTCTCTTGCTACATCTGCAATTATATTCAACTGCTTTTTAGTTAACTCTTTAGAAACGTCTATTGTTGTTAAGCAAGCATCAATCCCCACCGATATTCCTGTAAGTGCATGACCCAAGGTATCATGAATTTCTCTAGCCATACGATTACGTTCTCTAGTCTCAGCCATTGATCCTATCTTTACAGCATACTCTTTTAATTGTACATTCATAACCTCTAATTTTTCATTAGCTAAATTTAGTTTTTTGTTTAATGAAGTAATCTTTTCATTTTCTCTCATTTGAACTTGAATAAACACAATCATATACAATATAAATACTATAATATTTATAGAATTCAATATACTCTTTAACTCCATTAAATAGCTTCGTCTGTTAGCAGTATAGTAGTAAAGAAAATTTTCAAAAGAAACCATCTTTATTTTAAGTGATATGAAATCATAAACACTAAATATATATATAATTATCATAAGAATCAAAAATATAATTTTGTTACTTTTATCTTTGGTGTTTGTTACTAAATCAGCAATAATAAACAGTATGATTCCATTATAACTCATATTCAATGCCGTCATTATTGCAACACTAAAAAAAATCTCACATAATAATAAAGCAGCTATTTCCCACTTGTTTAGGAATTTTGCATATTTCTTTTTTACCGTAATTAGTATGATTAATATTATATAAGCGCCTATAGACACTATAGTTATATTTTGTGGTTTCCAAGGTATAACTGTAATTTGGTCTAAAAAATCTCTTGCCATAAATTCAGAACTAATTTTATATAAAGTTATAGTCATAATTTCTGAAGTAAAAACTATAATGATAAGGTTTACAAAAATCATAAACAAGTTAATATAATTTAGATTCCTATCTGATTCCATCTTCCATCCCTTACTTCCATCCACTTATTTCATACTTAAGAAGATTTTCTTTTGATATTAAACTTATAGGAACAATTACATCTCTTTTTAGCCTTTTTCCCTTTAAAATATCATAAGCTTTCTCAGCCGCTATATGTCCAATTTTATTAGGGAACTGAGCAGAAGTAGCAGTCATAAATCCATCATGAATCATTGTCTTAGCTTCAGGCGAACCATCAACTCCAAATACCATAACTTTGCCTAATAGTCCATTTTCTTTAAGCGCCGCTAACGCACCAAGAGCACTTGGATCATTTAATGCCATAATTGCATCTACATTAGTATGCTTTTTAATCAAATCATCCACTAAAGACATAGTTTTATCTAGTTGTCCTTCACTATCTCCAGCAGCAACTATTTTATATTGTTTACTAGCCCCAATAGTATCCACAAATCCTTTAATTCTATCAATACCAGATTTCGCTTTAGAGTGTTCAATTAACATAATATTAGCTTTCGATTTTGATTTCATAAGATATTTTGCACATTGAACTCCAGCATCATAATTATCAGATATTACTGTACATGCAACTAGCTTATCATCATAAACAGGTGTATCAACGACAATAACAGGTATCCCTGCATTTTTAGCTGCTATTAATGCTGGCTTTATTTGTTTCCAATCTACAGGATTTATAAAAATAGCTTTAACCTTTAATTTAATAAACTCATAAATCTGCTGCATCTGCTTGTTCTTATCTAAAGCTGCATCCCTTGTTACTAATATATCTCCATTGCTCTCTACAACCGAACGTATTTCATCGTTAATTATTTCGTAGAACCTATTATTAGTTGTCATATAGGTAGCTCCAAATTTTTTTCTGCTTCCTATTTGTCTTGCAGAATTCTCTCCACCATTTCCTTCAAGTACTTTTAGGTTAATTAAAATAAAAACAACAGTAAAAATTAACAATATGAATATTACTATTTTTTTATAGTTCTTATTCATTATTACATCCCGCTCTTTTCCTATCATGGCCCAATAATTTAAATATTGATTATTTATCACAAATCTTGTATTTAATTATATCAAATCATTACAAATTTTACCACATGTAAAACTAATTTTAATTTTTAATATTTCTACTTTTAGCTGTTTTGAAAATTCTTAAGGCTGTTAGTAACGCACCAAGTAAACAAAGAACTACAAGTATAAGATAAACGTTTCTCATTCCATACACAAATACAAAATCTTTACCTTTAATGTAATCATAAACTCGGTACCCTATTTTATAGCTCATAAAACTATAAAGCAAAGTTGTAGAAAGAGTGATTCCTACTATCTGTCCTAAATTTCGTACAAGCGAATTTACGCTTCCTACTATTCCAAGCTTATTTTTAGAACAAGTGGACATAATTAAGGCATTATTAGCTGGTTGGAACAGCGCCTGTCCAACTGCCATTGTAGAAATAAAAATAGCACAAAAAACAATAAGAGAATGTTCCGAAAGTCTTGACATTAAGAAAAAGCCTACACTCATTACAAATAAACCAATTAAAATAATTTTTTCAGATTCAACCTTGTCAGAAATACTCCCAAAAATCGGAGAAAAAACCGCTAGTATAAACGGAGATAACATCATAAAAATTCCTGCTTGAATTGGTGAAAGTTTTAATGTATTTTGCAAATAAAAAGGAATCAAAATGCTTGAAGCTGCAATACAAACAAATGATGTAAGTGCACAAAGTAGATTCAATGAGAATTGCATATTCTTAAAAATTGTAAGGTCAAGCAGTGGCTGTTTCTGTTTCCTCTCTAACATTAAAAACCATATAATAAAAATAAAAGCAAACAAAATTCCTACCATCATATAAGGATTAAAAAATCCTATTTGTTGTGAAGCAATTAATGAACCAAATAATAATGTGGTTCCTAAAAATTGAAGTAACGCACCTTTTTTATCCATTCTTTCAGGATTTCTTTTACTTACTGGAAGAAATTTAATTCCTAAAATAAAAACAATAATACCAATTGGAACATTAATGAAGAAAATAGCATTCCAATTTAATAAAGATAAAATTACTCCTCCGACTGATGGACCAAGCATATTTCCGATAGCAACAGCAGTAACTAATATACCTAATGCCTTACCTCTCTTTTCTTTTTCAAATAATTCAGTTATAATACCATGATTATTTGCCATATAGGCAGAAGCACCTATTCCTTGAATAAATCGGCATACAATAAGTAAGATAAAAGAACTGCTAAATCCACATAGCATAGACGCAATAGTAAATACTATGGTACCGACTTGAAATACCTTTGTTTTTCCAATAATATCGCCAAGTCTTCCGAAAAATAGTAATGTTGAACATATAACAATTGAATAACTTGTGACTATCCATTCAATAGACGCTAGTGGCACATTCAGTTTACTAGACAACACTGGCAGTGCCACATTTACTATGCTGGAATCTAAGGTAGCCATAAATGTCATAGCAATAACAACAAGTAAAACAATATTTCTTTGTTTATTGTCATTTCTTAAATAATCTTTTTTCATTTTTACCCTCCATCTTAAAAATACTTAGCACTATTTCGCTATTTACAATGCTTATTACATTCCATATAATATTCTTATATACCAGTATTTAAAAGAACTGTGTTGCTTATTATTAGCACAATATTGATTTGAGGTAAATTTATGAATGATAAAAGTACTTATTTTGATAGAAAAAGTAAAAAAGAAGATTGTTTTGTAGATATATTTTTTAAAGACGACATATTAAATGGTGAAAATTTCAAAAGGCATTGGCATGAACATTTACAGATTTATTATTTTACTGCTGGCACAGCCTACCTTGAATGCGCACAAAATAAGTTTGATGTAACAACCGGGAGTATTGCTATTATAAATAGTAATGAACTACACTATTTAGAAAGCCATTCAAACAATTTAAAATTTTATACAATTCGTATTGAACCTACTTTCCTTTTTAGTAATAAAGAAGATTTACTGCAAACCAAATATCTTGCTCCTTTAGCATTAAATCGTATTACCTTTAAAAATCTAATTGAAAATGATTTGCAGATTCTAGAATGTATTAAAACCATATTAAAAGAATATTCCAGCAAAAATATTGGATATGAGCTTGCTGTAAAAGCCAATATTTATCAACTAATTGTCTATTTATTGAGAGGATACGTAGATAAGATACTAAATGAAAATGAATTTGAGGAAAGAAAACGTATTTTAAATAAATTTCAGTGTGTATTTCGTTTAATTGAAGAAAAATATACTGAAAAGCTTACTCTAAATGAACTTGCAGATTGCGTCAATTTCTCTACACATCATTTTTGCAGAACCTTTAAGCAAATGACTGGTAAAACTACTACGGATTACATAAATGGAATTAGATTATATAAATCAACTAATTACCTAAAGCAAACGGATTTAAACATTACAGAAATTGCAATAAAATGCGGATTTGACAATAATAATTATTTCAGCCGTCTATTTAAAAAACATTATGATATGACACCTACAAAATACAGAAAATTGTATGCCGGACATTTTTCGAAGATTATTTAAGGAGCGTGGCATGTAGAACTCAAATTGGAATACATGCTACGTTTTTTGCTTTTTTCAAATCCGCATTTTTATTGAGTATTCTCCTTAAGCATTTCTGCATACTCTTTGGGATAAGATAATAGATAACCACAATGACTAAAACCATTTTTTTTAATAATACGACTATATTTATATTTTCTCAATCTAAAAATACAAAAACGTGCTGGTTCTTTAGTCCCATATAGGAAAACAACAGATTTCTGTTCTACTGGCTTTAAATTAGGTAATGTAAAACTATAGCAAGCATGTGCCAAATTTTTAATGCTTTCTTCTGTTATATGGCAAGCTACCTCACACATTTCATTGCCTAGTCCTTTAAATAACCTTTCTATTTTGTTAATAGCCTTTTGAGGGTTTTGTCGTACCTCACTACAAATATTACAAAATTTTTTTGCTGCAACTTTCTGTAATAATGCTCCAAATTTAAAGAATGGTCCTCCGTCCAAATATACCTTATTTATACGAATTTCATTTCTTTTATATATTTCAAATGCAATGATAGCACCTAAGGATGTCCCCAACATAAAATCTAATTCTTTAATACTATTATCCTTCAAATAAGCAAGCACTTTATTCCCTTCGTCTTCAACTGATAAAAATATAGAATTTTCATTTATGTCATGTCCATCTAAAGTTGGGGTAATTACAAAATAGTCTTCTTTTAAATACTCTACTAAATTAACAAAACATTCTGAAGTTGCAAACATAGGATGTATAAGTAATATCTTAGGTCCATTAGGATTGCCAACAGTTTTAAATTTCATATGATATCACCCTTTCATTTCAAAAATATAGTAAGACCAGTTCAACTTAAAAACTTATGCGTTTCATATATGTTTTTAGATTTTTGTCACTTTATTTGTTAATCTAATTATAATTACTAGGATATAGCACCTACATATATTTGCAAGTAAAGCTGAAAATAATAGTACAAAAGTACATCTTAACATATTTGAATAATTCAAAAAATTTTGCAGCAAACGTAATTAATTTGATAACAGTAATATTCACACCAATTAATGGTAATCACAATATGTTTTACATATTATTAGGAGGAATTGACAATTATTTAGAAGAGTTAAGAAAATCGGTTATTTCATTGCAAATGTTATCGAATGTCTTTACAAATTCTTCAATTGGCATTGATTTAATATCATAATGATGTTCCATATACAGCATTGCCAACCTGTCGATACGTTCTTGGAAATAAGTATGATTATGCATATTGATTCCTCCTTTTAACAAAATACTACCATATGTAAAATTTATTCACAAGTGTTTCGAGTCTTAGAAATAACGCTTTCAGACTGTAGACAAATGGTATATTTGAGCGGGTGATACGGACATAAAGTCAATATACCCGTTCGATTGTATGTTAAGTTGAGTAAGAAAAGTCAGGTGCCGGTAAATCCTTTATTTGTGGACATTTTTAAACTTTCCTTTTCTCTCCATTCTTGTTATAAAACCTAAACATGCTTTTTAATAAACGAAATTCCCTCAAACCATTAGTTTGAGGGAACATATAAAATATAATTATTTAAAATTTAGTCTCTAATTGCGTTTAATTTATAAAGCAAATACTCTTTTTTATTTAATGGATCATACGTTGTCTTTGGACGTGCTTTTGCAAATTTAGCTGAGACTTCCTTATAGCCATAAAATTTTGTTGTAAACATTCCTTTACCTTTTGTGTATGAAGCTATTTTCATTTTATATTCTTTAGAATTCTCTACTGGAATTAGTCCCCTTATTGAAAATTCATCCCCTATAACAATAGGACTATCAAAGATCGCCCTCATTGTTTCTAAATCCCAAATTGCTTTACTTAAAACATCTTGAGGAATTCTTAACTCAAACTCATATAATGGCTCTAATAAAACAGTTTGCGCTCTATATAATGCTTCCATGAATACCATGGGTGTCACATTTCTAAAATCTGACGGAGTGCTAGCTGGACTAAAAAATTCACCGCAGGTAAGTGTAACTTTTGCATCCGTAACCTCCCATCCAAATAATCCTTGTTTACTTGTCTTAACAACTGCTTCTTCAATTGCATTTTGAAAAGATTTTGGTAATGATCCTACCGAAACATTAGAAATATACCTAAGCCCTTCACCTCTCCCTTTTGGTTCTATTTTCAATGCTACTGTTGCCCAGAAAGGATTTAAATCTTCCTGCATACGCATTATTGACATCCCAACACCTTTAGGTTTTTCCTTATAGATAGTCTGAATATTAGAAAATTCTACTTTTATTCCATATAAACCATCTAATATAGAACTTAATATTTCCATCTGAACTTCGCCGAATAAGTTAACATAAATCTCCTCATCAATATCATTCATCTCTAATTCTAATAATGGATCTTCCTCTGCAAGTAATGTTAATGCTTTAAATAGCTCTTGATTTTCTTCTTTATCAATTGCAGAAATCGTTGTTTTTAACGTTGGTTTAGCTATAGATATATTTTTAATTTTATTATTTGAAACCCCAATAACATCTCCAACTTGGAAATCTGTAAGTCCATATAAAATTCCTATATCCCCTGCTTCTATACTTTGTGTCTCAATAATTCTACCATTTTCTAAACTATTAATTTTCTTTACTTTTTCTACTATCTCCTTACTAGGTACTTGAATTCTATCTCTTACAGATACTCTTCCTCCAAATAACCTTACATAAACCTTTTTTTCATTAGTGCTTGTTCTTTCAATTTTAAACACTACTCCTGATAAATTCCCTTCACACTCATCCCCTGCAAATGGGAGATAACTACAAATTCCATCTAATAAATCTCCAATGCCAAGTCCAATTGCTGCGGCACCACAAAATACTGGATATAAGCTTCCTTCTCTTGCGTATAAGGAAAGTTTTTCTTGTACTTCTTCTTTATTAGGTTCTACTCCACTTATATATCTTTCTAAAAAAACTTCATCTAAATCTGATATAACATCAACTGCATCATTATTTATCGGACATATATCGGATAAATTTCTTATATAAACATCTTTACTTCCCATATCATATGCTTCTTGTAGTCTAACTACTCTATTTGATATATTCTTTTTTATCTCTTCAAATACTTTATTGAAATCTGCTCCAATTCTATCCAACTTATTCACAAAAATTATTGTTGGAATGTTTAACTCCTTTAATGTGTTAAATAATATTCTTGTTTGCGATTGAATTCCCTCTACTCCAGATATAACTATTATCGCTCCATCTAAAACACTTAGTGAACGTTCAACTTCTGAAATAAAATCTACATGCCCTGGAGTATCAATAATATTTATTTTAACATCATTCCAATTGAAGGATATGGTTGATGATTTAATAGTAATTCCTCTCTTACGTTCAAGCTCCATGGAATCTGTTTGTGTGTTACCTGAATCGACACTTCCAACTGATTTTATAGCGCCACTGTAATATAATAAGTTTTCTGTTATAGTAGTTTTTCCTGCATCTACGTGGGCAACAATACCTATATTAATTATTTTCTTCATAGTTCCCACCACCTCCAACTTTATTAGCGATTTTTTTATCCATTATCATTGAAATAACATATAGCACTAATACTGGTGTTAATAATAATGAAGTACACGCTATACCGATACTTATTGATATATTTGTAGCTATTATTCCTATAATTGGTCCGCCTAAAATTTGACCTAAGGCATTTATTTGTCCATTTATAGAAAGTATAGTAGCTCTAGCCTTATCATCTATATGACCATTTAACCATGCACTGAATATAGGCTCATTTATAGTTCTAAGTGTATTTGTTGCTAAATAAGCTATTAACATTAAACCAAAGTTCCTTGTAATAGCAAATACCAACATAAATAATATATAAAATACATTTATATACAACAGCAGCTTTCCATTCTTATTTTTATAATCATTCCTAAGCTTATTTTCCATAAGGCGCATTGCTATAACACTCAATATCATTCCTAATACTCCAAAAATTCCAAACCAAGTTACTGGTTTAAGGTTCCAAAGCCTAGGAAGTATAGTGTCTTGTAAAAAGTGTGCATTAGAAAGTCTATCATAACCTTCACTAGACAATCCATAAAATAAAGTTACAGAAAGCAAAATCATAACCATAGCTTTACGTTTTATAATATCAAGACCAGATTTAAAGGTATATCCCATCTTTTTAAAAGTATTTAAACCTTCCGGAGCAGATGGTTTAAAATTATTTTCTGTCATATATATCGCTAAAAATATTGAAAAAATCACAAATAAGACCCCACCAACTATCATAGGTAGTCTTACTGAAAAATTAGCTATTATAGTACTTAGTACTATTCCGATGACTGACCCTATCTGTCCTACTTGTGCTCCCTTTATATAAATTTGATTCAACTCTTTAGTATTCTCTTCTTCGGCTATCCATGCTTCAACAGATCCACTTATAAAAGTAGAACCTAATCCCCATACAATTTGTGCTGCAAGTACGAAAATAAAACTAGAAATAGAACCTTCTAAAATAAATCCTAATCCCGTTAAAACTGTACCAATAACAATAGATAATTTACGACTATAAACGTCTGCAACTATACCTGTAGGAATTTCAAATAAAAAACATGCTGCTTCTAAAGTGGTCCCAACAAGTATAAGCTGAAGTGGATTTAAATGAACATTTTCAATATGGTACACTATCATAACTGTGGATACCAATGAAAAACCCATTGCTGTAATAGCTGAAAATAATAAATAAATTTTATATGCTGAAGGTTTATTAACCATTAGTCATCACCATCCTAATATTTCTTAAAAAATTTGTTTTTTCTTCATAAGGTTTATATTTAAATATACAAATTATCATAATAATCTCCTTAAATAAAAAAGGCCGTAAATGAACGAATTCACTTACAACCTCATAATCATATAACCTAAATATAAACATGAAATATAGAACTTTAATTTATATAACTTATGACTAAATTATGCAAATTAAAGCATTATATCATATCTATAAATGTAGCAAAAATAGACCCAAAAAAACCGTGTCTAGAACACGGTTTTGCTATTTTGCAAATAAAGATGTAACATGCTCATTATAATATTGATTATTTTTGAGTACACAAATAAACCTTGAGCTATTCAAGATTTTTTTCACATACTTTTTAAAATAATCCTTATTCAGTTAGTTTAATTAAAAACTACCTCTTTGCGCATATTTACAACACCTTTACATTTATATTTTTCATATTTATATTTTAGTATATTTACATTATACATGAATTTTAAATTTTTTCAACACTGAAGAACTTTGCGAAAAAACAAAATTATATTCAACTTCCAAAGCAATC
Organism: Clostridium acetobutylicum ATCC 824; assembly: GCF_000008765.1. Taxonomy (NCBI): domain Bacteria; kingdom Bacillati; phylum Bacillota; class Clostridia; order Eubacteriales; family Clostridiaceae; genus Clostridium; species Clostridium acetobutylicum. The sequence goes on along the minus strand of NC_003030.1, from coordinate 1,593,794 downwards.
TTTTGATTTCTGTGATGAATCAAATCAAAATTTTATAATTAACGGTCTTAATTGAATTTTTTATTCAGTGAATCTTCTTTCATAAGTAATAGCTAACTCAGCGTACGACTTACCAAAATTTCTTTCTCAGTAACTTCTTTTAATTGATTAAATATAATTAGAAGAAGTTACATTGTAATATTTAATATACTTATTTATATCTTCTTTATTAGTTATTATCATCATTTACCTCCATACAATTTAGTGTGGAAAAAAAGTTTGTAATCTCCCCTGTTTCGCCATCAATATATCCTTTGAATTTTAATCGATTTTTTGCATATTCATCAACAGTTGGATTCTTTTTAATACTTATAATGAACTTATCAATATTCCATCCATTCAACACTCTTTCCATCAAATACTATCTTAGATAAATCATCTAATTTTTGTTTTGAAGCTTCTATAACTCGCAAAAAGAGTAAGGTTTATCTAAATCCTTACTCTTTTAAAAGTTTTATAAATGATATTATAGTAAATTCTTTGGATTTTTATAACACCAATTTTCACCGAATGGTAACTTAATTAATCTTTCTATATCCTGAAAACTAAATGCAAAATCATTATCTAAAGAAAATATTTCGAATATGAATTGATCTTTTTCGTAATCACTCCCACCAATGCTTTATTTCTCCGATACTAACATCCCATACTTTAGCGTTTCCAGTAATTATAATTTTAACATCTTCTGCTTCCCCTTCAAAAAACGTCTTTACTTTGCATATATGTTTATCTTCGTCTTTATCATTAAATTGAAACCACTCTTGACCATTGATCACAATCTTAACCGAACCTTTATATTCTTCATTGTCTGGAATACCACACTTGGCATAGAACCATAGATTTTTCTTACCTAAATTAAATAAATACTCCTTACCAATTCCATCCTTGCTGCTAAACAAATTAAATTTGGGCTGTACTTTTTCACCTTGCACGGTAAAAGCTCTAAAATTCTTAGTTATTGGTGTTTTTGTATTTATTTCATTTAATGCTTGAATAGGTGCTATTCTTTTATTAACATTTACACCATAATCAATTGTTTCAGAAACAACCATAACTCCAACGATTATAATAAGCATAGATGCTACTGATACAACAAGTTTTTTAAATTTAAGCTTAGAAGAAAATCCTACTCTATATCCCACAAATCCTATCATTGCGCCTAATGTATTAGATATTACGTCCATAATATCAAACGTACCCATGAAAGTTAAAGATTGCAACACTTCTAAAAATAAAATCACTGATATAAATAATGCTATAAACTTTCTAAAACGTACACGATACAACAATGGAATCACTATTCCAAAAGGAATAAAAGCAGCGATGTTCCCAAAATCGTATAACCATGACATGGTGAGTTTTGGAAATCTTAAGGGGATTCCTTCTGGGACAAGAATAAACGTATAATGATTATATGCACTTCTACCTTCTATTCTATTAAACCCAAAGAACATGAAATACAATATTAAAATTGTATATACAATGGTTCCTATAAAAATATATGTACGTAATTTATCCTTCATACCCTCGGAACTATCTGTTAGACCTTCATTAACCTTTAGAATTTTTTCTTGTCCGTTTCTCATACTTTAAATCTCCTTTAAAAGAATGTCACAGATTTTATATCTGCTATTATTAAATACTTTAAGGAACCTTTGTATCAAATTATTTTACAAGATTACAAGCGATTAAGCAAGGTATTTTTTATCCTTATTTTGAAACTAAAAAATAAAACAAAATATATTAAATTTTAATTAGAGGCATAAACAGATAGCAAAATGGTGGCAAATTTATTTATGCCACCATTTTATTTTTTTAGACTCGTTGTAGTAAAATACATTAATCTTTATTTTTAAATATTAAATCTAGTTTATCTAGTAACACTTTATAAGCCTTTATATCATCTTGAGTTTCCCAATCATATTTATCGATTTTATAATATACTGTATCTTTAAAATTAATATAATCAATCTCATCTTTTTTTTCTTGGCTATTCATTAAGTGTCTCACAAGTAATTCCAATAATTGTCCATCATACATTTCTCCTTCGAATGGATTCTCCTTTAAAATTTTCCAAGCCATTGGTACTGCAATATCTGGATAAATTTCCTGACGGAGCATTCTTGAAATATCTAAAAGATTCAATTCACTAACTTTTTTTGTAATATATCACTAAACCACTTATCTAACGAACACTCTTGCTTTATATCTTTAATTTTAATATTAATATTTTTTAATTTAAATATTGGTTCATTCATTAATTAATACCTCCATATGCTTTAAATAGTTCTTCTATTCTCTGTAAATATTTTGTTGTAGTTTCATACTTACTTTGAATAAACTCTTTAGTATGTGATGGTAAATTTGGATTTTTTAAAGAACCTTCTAAAGTACTTTGTGCTCTTTTTAGTCCAACATATGAATTTTTCATTTCCTGAAGATGATTCCAATATCCTCCGGATTGTTTCGGAGCTAGATTCCCTTGCAAATCTCTCAATGTTCCAGAAAAATCATCTAATTTTTGTTTTGCAATTTCTACAACTCGCAAAAAAGAGTAAGATTTATATAACTCCTTACTCTTTTAAAAAATTTTATAACTGATATTATAGTAAATTCTTCGGATTTTTATAGCACCAATTTTCATCGAATGGTAACTTACTTAATCTTTCCATATCCTGAAAATCAAATGCAAAATCATCCTCAAACCAAATATAATCTTTGGGATTTAATTTAAGATATTCATAGGCAAATTTAAATATTGAATTTTCGTTTTGTGAAACCTTTTCTATAACTGCCACATTATAAAGTTTTTGAGTTGAATCTATATCTTCAAACGTTGTATCTCTATCATCATTTACAAAATCATTATCTAAAGGAAATATTTCAAATATAAATTGATCTTTTTCGTAATCACTATCAAAATTTCCAACCGATATGTTAAATTGTGCGTATTTAAAATCCCCCGTAGTTTTATCATACCTATCACATTCCGAAAGCATTAAATTAAGGTCAGCCCTAAATGCAGATGTCACTGCATCTCTTAAAAGTTCTTCCGGTGAATAATTCCTTCTATCTTTTAGTATTACTCCTGATAATCCCATTTATTTTAATTTCCCCTTTAATTCATCTAATGAATTTACAACTGTTATTCCTTTATTCTTAATCTTTTCTATCAATTTTACAGTATTATTATTACTTATATCCATAGGTTTGTCTATATATATTATTACTTTTTTGCTACTGTAATTAAAAAAATTCTTATTTGTTTTATTTGCATATTTGTCTAACTGTTCAAGATGGATAGATGTAGTAGAATTTTTAACTTCTATTAATTCATCATTTGTAGCCACATCAATAACAATTCCATTTGCTAATCTCATATAAACTTACCTTCCTTTCTTATGCTTCTACCATGTCATCTGCATGAAGAATATAATTTGTAAATCCACGAGTTCCAATTTTATAACCTTCTGCGGTAATTCGTGGATTAATTAGCTTTACTCTTTTTTCAACTTCAAAATGCTTTTCACCTGCTTCTGCTGGAAGAATAACAACAATATCATCTGCCCTTTGGATGTCTGAATATAAATTGTAGCTACGTGATAAAATTGTATTATGCCCATTTACCCTTCTCTGTTCAATATTACCTTCACCAGCATACTCTAAGTTTCCAAATGTCTTTTCCATGTTTGGGATTACATATTTTAATTCCATATTCTTTTACCTCTCTTCTTTTAATTTTGCTTTGATTGATAAATAACTCTATTGCTTTATCAGTAGGTGAACGAACATAATATCTTTTCATATAAAATCCTCCTTCCATTTTTGATAGATATAAAAAACGTCACAGTGAAAACCGTGACGTAAAAAAATAATATTAAAGAGATATTATACTAAAAACAATATCTCTTAATTTCTAGTACATATTTAATTATCAAAGCCTCTGCTTCTAAAATAGCCCACTAACAAAACCTAATAACACACTATATTTTCACCAGTCACTAACCATTCTGGAATTTCGATTTTATTAGCTTTTGGGTGATTTGAAAATAAAAGTCTTATTCCTCTAATTGCTCTATATGTTTCTATAACCAAATCATTCTGCTTTTTATATACATCAATATCATACTTATTACTTGTAAGCTCATGTGCGGGAACTTGTCTTATCTTTCTAATACTTTTTAATGGATTAATGATAATCTCATCAATATTAATACTAGTTTTGATATTTCTATTAAGCCACTCACTAAGCATAACTAAGCTGCCTTTATCATATCCTTTACTATCTTTTCTTTCAATACCTTTAATTAAAAATCCATCTTTTTGAAATGTTTTAACAGATATATTATGAACAAACATTTTTTCTAACACTAATACAAAATCATAATAATTTTTCATTGTTGGTAAAAATATATTTCTATATCCCTCTGGCATTTCGAAAAAATGAGTACCATAAGTATGTGAGAATAATGGAGGAATTTCCATAGACTCACATTGCTTATTAATAATAATCATTTCATCTATAATTGCATGAAATATCCAATAATCTATCACCCATTCTCCATATATCAAATTTTTTATAAATCCAGAATTTACTTTACACCTATTCTGATTCTTTAATTCAAATGCTTTCCACAACATTTGTATTTTGGGAGATAATTTAGCCAAATCTATTAAAAATATTGCTACTGCTCTTGTTAGTTTTTCACCTTCAATATATGCCATACCATAATCTTTTATATACTCGCTATCATCTTCATCATCATAATACTCATCACGAATACATATTGAACCTCTATATCCATTATCCATTATCAAAAATTTAGGATTATTTATATACCTTTCCAAAATTTCTATATCAAAAAATATAATGTCAAACTGTTCTCTCCCTTTTTGCATTAATATGGTATAAGGACTTTTATAATCAATTTTTACTCCTTCCAATGCTTTTTCAGTTGGATAAAAGCAAGTATGACTTTCTAGATCTGAAGCATTATTTTTCTGTATATCTTTAGGAATATCTAGATTAAATCCTCGAATGTGTGGATTTAATACCTCTTTTTCCGATATAGCCTCTATCAAATCATTATCAATGAGATTAAGCAGTTCTTCTTTATCATAGTTATTCATTTGATAAATTGGTAATCCGTTAAAATCTTTTGATTGTAAATAAAAATCAATTATTTCCTGTAAAACAACATTTTTTTTCATGAAATCAATCTTCTTCCTGAATTATTTTTTATAATGCATTTTATAGTTCTCAAATTTCTTATCAAGAGATACTCTATAGCTCATATGGTGAAACTTAAAACTTCGGTTAATTTTCTAAAATATAAAAGTTATTTTTACTAAGCTATAGATCAAACATTTATATATAATCAGTATCTATTGTTAATCTTAACTTCTATCTCTTCAAGTACATTATCTAAGCAGCTATCCAATATAAAAATCTTACGTCTCTCCGTTTCCTCTGCCTTTTCACCATATTCTTTATAACCATCCGAATATCTTACATCAATTTGCGCAACTACAACTTTACTTGATTTTGAACTCAAATATTCAATAAATGCTTCCTTTTGAATAAATAGCATTTCACCCTCTGAAAGTCTGTTATATACTCTCTCGCTATTTGAATATGACCAATACTGAGCTTTAATTGGATAACTTTCATCTTTTGTAATGCTGTAATCTACCGATAATACATCAACCAAATTAAAAAAGTGCTCTATATCTTCATTTGGTTTTAAAAAGTTATATTTCATTTTATTAGTATATGGATCAAACGTTTCAAATTCACTTTCTTTTTCATAACTTTCACCTGTTACATCCTCAATAAATTCATAGTTATCATCGTCATGAGATATAAAATTTTCCTCAATCCAATAATTATCCCTTTCAGCTTGTTTTAAAAGCCTATTTATATACTTTTTATCCATTATTCCAACAGATATACTATAATGCTTCCCACTATGTTCATATTCTATGGAAGTATTACTATAAAGAATAAGGTATTTTTTATTTTGATAAATATACCAAAATGCATCATTAAAAACATTATCATCTATTATATATTTTCCATCTTTAACATATTGTTTGGTATCTAAAAATATTTTTTTATTGGGAGGTAATGTTTTTATATCTGAAGTCCACCTTCCAGGTATCTTAGTTAACCAGCTTTTCACCCAAGTCTCAAACGTATATATTGGATATTCATCATCTGTAACAGATAAAGTTTTTCTATACTCATCTGCTACATAATACATTGCATTGTATTGTACATATTTTGACAAATCTTCAACTTCTGTATTTAATCCATATGATTTTCTTTGGTATTCATATGTTTTATATTTTTTATTCCATTCTTGTATCATCTCATTAGTAATACCCCAAGAAGAAATTAACTTATCGCAATCCTCCATAATCTCTCCTTCAGCTTTTTGAAAAATTTGCCCGAGAAAATAATATACTTTAGGTACAATATCCATAGTATCAAATCTAAAATTAGTTCCTTTATTTTCTTTATCATGAAGATATCTTCTTTTAACTTGTACTTTTTCTTTGCTAACTACATCACATGCTGTTTGTATTTCTTTTGATAGAGGCTTTATAATAGCTAAAATCTCTCTAGCCAACTCTCTTTGTAAAACATTAATTGTTCTGCTAGTTAAAGCTATCTCCTTTAGAACAGGAGAATATTTCTCTAAAAATAAAGTATCTTCCTCTACAATTCTTCTTAGAGCTACCAACAAATATACAATTGCACTGTCTTTGAAATAAAAATATTGTTCATCACTATATAATTTAGGCATATCTCCAAAAATATATTTTACAATAAGATTGATAATTTGTCCCTGATCTAATTTATATAAGTTATATATAGCATGTACCGCATACCAACGTTTTTCTTTTTCCATATGTCCTAACATTTTAATCAAATAAAAAGCTATACTTTCTTCTGTGGAAAACATATTCTTTTTATCTTCTTTATATTTTCTATCACTGGAGTTTACGTGTACATTTTTAATTTCTTCTCTACAACACCACTCTAACAATCTACTACAATTTTCACCATTATCAATTGATATCATGCTTTCCATATACGAAAAGATTTCCCAAGGTTCACAAGACAAATAACTAGTTGCTCTCTTAATTACCTTTGATAAAACAATATCTTTATCAATTAGAAATATTCTAGATATTTGAACTAAACCCTTTTCCTTAAGATACTCAGTTTTTTTAGCATATAAGTCTAATACATCGTCTAAATTTTCTTCATCTTTACGCCATTCTAGAATGCTGGGATTGTATTCACTCCACTTATTTAAATAATCTATAAAAATTTCAAAACACTCATCATAGTTCCAATTAGTTGATGATGTGTACATAATATCAATCAATAATTTTACAGTGCTTAATTGACTTTCAAATGTTGCTTTCTCCAATACATACTTCGCAAGCTTTACACTTTCCTTATAATAAATTGATTCCATTGTAACTATTAGTGATTTTTTATTATATTCAATTTTACTTTTATCTATTTCATCCCATGAAAGTTTATTATTATCATATTCACCAGAATCTATATTTCTAATGGTACTTGCCACAAGACAATATGATTCATTTAACTTTTTTATAAATTCAATCGAATCGCTATAATTATTTCTACACCATAAAGAAATTTTTTCTATGATATTTCTGTTTTCAAAGCCACCTGATATTTTTTCTATATCATATGCAATAACTTGCATAATTTTTTCTGTTCTTTTGTTTTTTTCTCTCCTAATCTTTTCTATTACCATATCCACAATATCATCATATGTAGTTCCATAATTAACATCTATATTAGAAAGTGCTATGGCAATTTCTTTCGAAATTTCATCCTTATATAACGATTCTTCAATAATATATGGTATTGAAATTTCAAAGCCTAATGTAGCATAACCTTCATCTCTATCTTCCAATCTACAAGCTGCTGCTATTGCAGAAGACGGGTGAATGTTGGTTAATAGTTTGAAAATATTATCTGTAGGAAGATGTTTTCTATCCTCTAGCCTTCTATAACTATCTTCTATAATACGTGTAAAATTATATACAAGTTCAGATGCATTTTCGTCTTTTATATAATTTTCTGAAAGTTGTCTAAACAAGTTTATCCTTCTATAAGCTTCATCATCTACACCTATAATAGCTTTAATTGCTTTAAGGAAATACTGATACGATAATTTATTATCAAATATTACAGCTTTCTTTGAACACTCTAAATAAAATTCCTTTAATTCATATGCAGACTGTGGATATCTATTCATTTTTTTATCAAGCTCGTTTAAATACCATGCTGCAACATCTATATACTTTTTATTTTTTATAATTTCGTGTATTATTTTAAAGTGAAATTTATTATCTAAATATTTATTTTCTAAATTTCTTTTACAATATTCTTTTATTAAACTTTTTTCTTGACTAAACAATATGTCAAATATATTTTTTATGATTATTCTATAATAATCATAAGAATTATGATCATTATAAAATTGATAAAATCCATGTTCACAATTTGAAATTTTTTCAAGAAATTGATCCATGTTAGCTGGTTTATCTATACTTGAACCAGCTAACATTCTAACTCTAATAAAAAAGGAATCAATAATAAAATCTATGATTTTTTTCAATTCTTCTCGCTTTTCTTTTATCTCGTGACTACCATTTTTCTCATATTTTCTAACGCTAGGTATCCAAAAATCATCAAAACAATATTTTTCACCTTTTAAGTACTTCTTTAATGCATACAATCTAAATGTATATTCTTTTGGCAATTCACCATTCATTTCATAAAATGATATATATGAAAAATCCATTCTTATATCGGTATTATAAGCTATATTTTCTGCTTCTTGAATTTTTCCTCTTTTTAATAACAACTCTGCTAGACTAATCCTATATTTCAAGTCTGTTACATGTATTTTTTTCTTTTTTTCCATATAATTAGTAAGATTTTCACCTAAAATCCAAATTTCATCGTTTATAGAATGATTTAATTCTTCAAATGCAATTGCACATGCTGCAAACATATCTATATCATCAGATAGGCTAATTATTGATTTAGCTTTCTCTATATTCCCTTGCAAAAGTAAACTATAAGTAATATCAAAGTATTCTTGAGTAGGATATGGACTCCAACCATGCATCCAATTGACTAATCTTTCCGAATCATATCTCATTGCCATGTATATACCTAATCGTGATACATCTAGTCTCTCAATTGTATGTTGAAAATTTTTATTATTCTTTTCCTCTTTCGAATACTGTTTTATTATTGCAGAAGATGTAGCAAAAAATTGATCTGCTAACTCAGTATGTTTAAGTAATGAATTTGCATATGTTTGTAATGTCAATTCACTTAATGAATTAAAATCTGATTTTCCCGAAATATATCTGGAAATAGTACTTTCAAATCCTAATTTCTTAGCTAGTCTAATATTCTCTAATATAATTTCCTTTACTCCAGCATCAGTAGCTCTACATTTAGTTAAAAAATATAAAAGTTTATATGCATCCAATCTATAATTATTATTATAGATATCATCGATTGAGAAAGCACTTTTAATTCGTTTTGATATAATTTCGTTTTTTTCATCTTCAATTAATGAGATATTAATATTATTTATAGTATAGATTGAATCCAAAATTTCATTTAGTTTTCGAGCTTTTCCCAAAAATATATGCAAATATTTAACAGAATAATAGTCATCAAATCGCTTATTATAAAGCGTTTCAGCAATTTTTATTATTGCCGATTCACCATTTTTAATTGTTGTTCTTAAATAATCTTCAAAATCTTCATCTCTAAAAGTTATAATTCCATTTCCAAAATAAACTCCAATCAAATATTCAGAACATGCACTTTCCAATTTTTCAATATCATAATCAGTAGAACTTGTAATAATATCAATTGGAATTGGTCTTGGTAATTCAACTAATGCTCTACACAGCTCTTCAAAAGATATTATCTCTGAAGTTATTCTAGTATCTATCTTTTTTATAGCTTCTTCGAATATTCCATGCAAGTTTTTCCCATTTGGGTTAAGATATTGCAATGCTTCTTCAATAGTACCAGATATCTTCGAAAAAACATAGTATTGAACCCTCGGGTTACCGTTAGTAAGTTTTCTTACTTCTTCACATTGATAATCTGATACATTTTCATAAAACAGATCAATGTAATTACGTTGTTCTTCCTTATTAAATCCTTCTAATTTAATCATAGTTGTTCCGTAAGGTAATTCAAATTTTTCTAATCGTTCTGTTCTTGATGTAACTAAAATTGAAACATTTTGCGGCAAAGTAATTTTCAAAAGTTTGTCTGCAAAACATGTATCTCCTAATACTTCTGATGCTAAATAACTATTGTCAACTGCATCTAATACTAATAATATAACAGCTTCTTTATTAATTGCTTTTATATAGTTAGATGCTTGTTTAAGTCTAATGGAAAAATTTCTTAAATACTCACTTTCATCTAAATTAGTTTTAACAAGAAATGGGGTGTAACATTTTAATGCTAATTCATTGCTTAACTGTACTATAGCATTTTTGTATGTATGTAATGGTGTAGATGGATCTAAATATGATCCACCACCAAAACAGTCATATAATAATACTATTGAACCAATTGGCAATCCACTTTCCAAATCAGACACTACTGTAGTCTTACCTATTCCACCAGTCGCATGTAAACAAATATGTTGCTTTCTATTAATAATTATTTCTCTGACAATATCATCACTAATATTTCTCTTAATATATTTTTGTGGTTTTATTACTTGTGAATTAGCAGGAAACAAACCATCCGGAATTGTATTAAAGAAATTTGCCATAATATTTTTGTCAATCGGCACTGACTCATTTTCCTCCGGAGACATTTGTTTTCTTATAAATTGAATTAGCTTATCATAATTGGTTTTCAAATCTAACATTCCAAGTCTAGCCAAAGAACTAATTACCTCTGATTCATGTATATCTCTTATGTCACTTCCACATTCACTCAAATCAATACATTTTAAAAAGCCTACAAATTCTGTGGTACTCAACTTTGTTTCTTGGTAAAACGACTTTAAATAATCATGATTTTCTTTAGGTAATACATTCTTTAAATCGAGATACTTTTTACAATCATTCTTTTCAATTTCTTCATTACAATTATCTATAAGCTTTTTAAATTTCTCTTCTATAGTCCTATTGGTTACTAATTTTAATCTTAATTTCTCTATGTCTTTAGGATGTTTTTTTTTAAACCCTTTATATGTTTGTGCTAATCGTTGAATAATTGAATTATCTTTCCCAGAATTTGTAGATACTGATAAAGACGAAAGTGTCCAGGGCAAGTCCCCATGGCGAGTACTATATTTTAATTGAGAAAAAATCACTCTGCTTGCATCTTCATATTTTTTTCCTCCAAAATACTCAGCGACATCTATTGATAATAATGCCTTTTCATCATCTTCAAAAATTATGCTATCTTCAATACTTGGTCCTTCTACACATATTGCTTCAAGTTCCGTATCAGGTTCTAACAATTGAAGTGATTTTTTAGCAGACCAAATAAAATGAAAATCATCTCCTGCGTTTGATTCCCTTGCTCCTGTTGCTTCCTTCACAGTAAATTCACCTCTATAATCTCACAATGTTTTAATAAATTACTATACTCTTAAAAACTCACTTTTTATATGTCTATAATGAATTTTATTTTTAATATTCTACAAAATTCTAAATATCCCTCTTCATTTTCCACAAATATGCCAAAATATATTTGTGTTTCTTTATATTAGGTAAATATCAATTAAACAGAATGATTTTATTTCTTTTATAAATAAAGATAAAAATCCCTCATTTTTTCATTGTATGCTAATCACTTTTTCCCTAATTTTTACACAAAAATAGGCAGTCATTTCTGAATATCCAATCATAAAAAAGAGATACCATTTTCACAGTATCCCATAACTTTTAATTTTATTCTATTGTGTTCCCACATTCCAGATCAATAACCACATAAACGTTAATATATTTTTTTAACTGTTTATTGCGGATTTTATCCCCCTCATTTGTAAAAACAAAATGGTTGAAGAAGTGCCTAAAATTAAGGATTTCTATATAATTTTTCTTTGTAGCAACACAACCGTCTCCACATGCCCCGTCCCAGGGAACATATCAACAATTTTAACCTTCTCAACTTCATATCCGTACGCCCTTAAAACTCCAAGATCATTTACAAGTGTCTTTGGATTGCAGGAAACATACACTATTTCAGGCGCATTAAACTTAATAACATACTTCATTGCGTTTGGACTAACTCCTGGTCTTGGTGGATCCAGAATTATTGTGTCAGGCTTTTCTTTTATCTCCGTTATTACCTTTGCAACATCTCCCGCTATAAAGCTGCAATTTGAAATATTATTAAGCTTTGTATTTTCCTTTGCTGCCTCAACCGCCTCTTCAATAAGCTCAATGCCTATTACCTTTTCTGCTTTTTTTGAAGCAAGCTGTCCTATAGTTCCAGTACCACAGTATAAATCAAAAACAGTTTTATTTGAAACATCGCCTAGAAACTCTAGTACTTCACTGTATAGTTTTTCTGCTCCCTTAGAATTTGTTTGAAAAAAGGAGAATAGAGATATCTTAAACTTTAAGTCCAGAATTCTTTCCGTTATGTAATCTTGACCAAATAAAGTTACGATTTTGTCTCCACGAACCATGTCAGCTAAACCATCATTTATAACATGAAGTATTCCCTTTAGCTCTCCAAGATAATTTATACTTTTAAGAATTTCAGTAAGCTCAGTTAAATCAAAATCGACCTGAGAAGTAGTTACAAGGGCTATTAAGATTTCTCCTGTATTTTTAGCCTTTCTTACTACCAAATTTCTTAGATAACCTACATGCTGCATAACCTTATATATAGGAAGGTCTTTTTTTCTGAAATACTCTACTACAGTTTTTAGTATTATTCTGAAATCTTCATCAACTATATTACACTTATCAGTATTCACTATAGAAAAGCCGCTGTTTTTAGCATGCATTCCTAAGGTAAGCTCTCCTCCTTTTACAAAATCTCCAAAGGTGTACTCCATTTTATTTCTGTACTCTTCCTTTTCAGGACTGCCTAGTATTCCTAAATATTCAAAGCCCTCTATTTTTGCATCTTTAAAAAGCTTAAGTACTTCTCTTTCCTTAAACTCAAGCTGTTTTTCATAGGGTAAAAACTGATGAACGCAGCCTCCACACACTCCGAAATCAGGACATTTTGGCTGAGCTGCACCTGGAATATTTGTAACTATCTCCTTAAGCTTTGCTTCTATTTTTTCACGCCTTACCTTGCTAACTCGAGCTAAAACCTTTTGTCCTGGCACTGCCCCTTTTATGTAAACCTTTTTATCGTTATAAAATGCAACTCCCACCGCAGGAAATTCTATATCTTCAATCAAAAATTCTCTAGTTTCATTTTTTCTCATTAATTTCATTTCTCCTCATGTACTTTCATTTTACTACTTTAAAGCTTTCTCATAATATTATGCACTAATATTAAAACTATGTAAACATTACTTTTTATAAATTTTTAGTTTATATATCTAAAATACTTTACAATGATTTTTTATTGGAATATTATAAAATCAGTAAATTTTTTAAAAAAGCGGAGGATTTATGAGAAACTTAATAAAGAAACTAAAAAATTTCCTGCTTGATAATTTAGATATAGTGCTTTTTGTAATAATCATTCCTATGAAATTGATTAAATTTGACAGATTGATTTATCCTGAATACACACATTATAAATTAATTATTAAGCCAATACTATCTTCTACCATATGCGCTTTAAGCATAGCTGTAATTTTCAAAAACAAGATTAGAACAAGAATCTTGTACATTTTAGATATTGTAATAAGTATCTTGGTAATAGTTGATACTGTTTACTTTAGGTATTTTAAAGACATAATATCTATAGGCGTTATAAAAAATGGAGTTATGCTTGGAGGAGTAAAGTCAAGTGTAACAAGTTTAATAAGCCCTTATGACTTTTTATATTTAATTGATGTAGTTTTATTAATACCTTTCTTATTTTTTTATAGAAGACATAAAAGATATGAATTAAAACTGATCTTTAGATTTGCTCTATTTTTTATTTTAGTTATACCTGCTGGATATGTTAATGGAAAAACTATATACAAGATGTCCGTGTCCCAACCAAATTTACTAAAAACTATGTACAATAAGGTCTACATAAATAAGTTTTTAGGAACCTTAGATTTTCATGTTCTTGACTTGTATAATGTAACAGAAAATAAAATTTCTAACAGCAAGAGGCTTTCAAAGGACACAGAAAATACCATAAAAAATGCCCTTAATAAAAATGAAGCCAATGCTCCATCTTCTATGACGGGACTTTACAAGGGTAAAAATCTTATAATGATTCAAGTTGAAGCACTTCAGCAGTTTGTAATAAATTCAAAGGTTGAAAATCAGGAGATCACTCCAAATTTAAATAGGTGGATTAATAAATCCTTATATTTTAATAACTTTTTCTATCAAGTATCCTCTGGGAATACCTCTGATGCAGAATTTTTGGCTAATAATTCATTTTATCCAGCTGCTTCTGGTGCTGCGTATTATTTATATGCTGGAAATACTTACAGCTCCCTTGCTAAAGAAATGAATGACAATAATTATTATACTGCTGTGCTTCATGGCTACAAGGAGGGTTTCTGGAATAGAAATGTTATGTATAAGGCTGAAAAATTCAAGGATTTCTTTGGAGAAAAGAGCTTTAATATAAATGAAAATGTTGGTCTAGGTTTGAGTGATAAATCATTCTTGAACCAAAGCTTTAATAAATTAAAAAGTTTTTCTTCGCCTTATTACTCTTTTATAATAACCTTAAGCAGTCATTATCCTTATGATGATACTAAGGGCTATGGCGATTTCAACGTTGGTGATTATGAGGGAACTTTGCTTGGAAATTATCTTAAAGGAATACACTATACGGACGCTCAACTTGGAACGTTTCTTGATAAGCTTGAGAAGAGCGGAATTATGGATAATTCAGTTGTGATTTTATATGGAGATCATTATGCTATACCAAAGGACAAAATAAATGATCTTTATGACTTTGAGAACATTAAGAATCCAACTGATTTAGACTGGTATGAGCTTCAAAAAGTACCTATGTTAATCCATTTTCCAAAAGATCAATATAAGGGAATAAACAGCGAGTATTCAGGGCAAATCGATTTATATCCTACTATAGCTAATATGTTTAATTTACCACAAAATTATATGCTTGGTACAGATTTATTTGCTTCAAAAAATAGAAATGTAATCTTTCGAAATGGCTCTTTTACTGATGGAAATGTATTTTATGTATCCTGGACTAACACCTACTATGATATAAAAACAGGAAGTGTTATTCCCGAATCCACTAAATTAAAGCAAGAAAAGGATAATGCCCTTACACAGCTTGAGTATTCGGATAATACTTTAAACCACAATTTAATAAAGAAGTTTACAGTTAAACAAAAGAAATAATAAAAAGGCAGGAATTAAGGATTGAGCTTAATTTCTGCCTATAATTTACTCACATTAAATTTTATTATATAATTGTTTTAAACTCTAATTACACTATACTCATCATATCACTTTTAAGTGTTTTGTCGAAATTTTTTTCAAAATCCTTAGTAAAATCTGAAATTGACATTAAAAATCCAACTTCATCAAAAATAGATGTGTCTTTAGAATAATCCCCTATCATAGCAAATTTCTTGATATCCCATTTTTTCTTATTTGCAAGATACTTTAGTGTATTTCCCTTATCTACTATTGAATTTATACAAGCCACATGATTTAAATACATATGAGCATAACATTCTAAATTATTCTTCCCTATGAAGTTCAAAAGCTCAATCCTCTTATCGTCATTTTTCATGCATATGTCAACCTTTACAGCACTTGGCAACTTATCGCCTGCATTTTTATAATTTACTTGTCTTAATTCCTTAAGCCACTCTGAATAATCAATAACCTTTTTATCTGTACTTATACTCATGTCCATTTTTCTATCCATAGCCCAATTTCCAAGTTTGCAAACAGTGTTAATTGATAAAGGAAAAACGGCTTCATAGCTTAAATCAAAAGGAGAATATATTTGTGCCCCTTCAACAATTATAGCTGGCTCCTTTATTTTCAAATATTTCATAATAGTATCTACATATTCTTTGTTGTTTTCTGTGTACAAAACTATAGGTATATTTCTTTCTATTAGTAAGTTAAGTGTTTTTATCTTTTTATCAAAGTTTATTTTTAGTTCCTTTACTACATTCAATAAATAGTCAATATCTATAAGTAATCCTTCATACATAATCCTATTCCCCCACGCCTGTTTAATAAAAATAACATATTAGTAAATTTTTTTATAAAATATGAAATATCTTCATTACAACTAATAATACTATTTTTTTTGTCAAATGTAAACAATAAATTTTACAATCTTATAAGATTATTGTTAAATAAACTCGAATTTTTTATTATTATCAATAATTAAAGCTTTATTTGCCCCAAAAAAATAAAAATCATTCTCTTTTAGAATGATTTTTACGAAAAATTCTATATTTTATTAACCACCTAAGGTAATATCCTGTTTACTATACCAATCTAATGCATCAAAAAAATGCTCTGGTTTAAAATCTGGCCAATAATCATCTACAACATAGAAATCAGAATATATAGACTGAACAGGAAGAAATCCACTGAGCCTTCTTCTTCCTCCCCATCTGATTATTAAGTCAACCCTAGATATATATGAAGAATTAATATAACTTACCACTTTCTTGCTGCTTTTTTCCCCTTCTTTTATTTTATTTAAATCCCATTCCCATCCGTAGTTTACTAAAAAATTAACTTTAATTCCTCCATCTCCAAAGGACTTTCTTTTAGTATATGGAAGTAGTTCTTTGGGAAACATATCGGATTCAGTATTTCCAACTACTAAAAGCGATGCATTTTCTTTTGAAATAACATCAACTGCTTTTATACAAGCGTCTGTAAATGCTAATCTCTGATTTTTAGGTCTTTTAGTATTGTCAACTGTAAAACCATAGTATGTAACTTCTTTTATTCCAACTTGTTTGCAAAGTCTTAGAAGTTGAAGCCCAGGCGAAATACCAGGATTATATCCCTCTTCTTTTGACATACCCTTCGACACTGCCCATCTTCTATTTCCATCTGGAATTATACCTATATGATTTGGTAAACGCATAAATAATCCCTCCAATACCTAATATATTGTTAGTATTCGTAAATTTGGAATTATATATTCATTTATTTAGAAATAATCTTTATATCATCTTCATAAGCTATTATCGCCTGACTTACTAAATCCACAAATAAAGAAGTTTCAACAACTCCTGTTATACCCTTAAGCCCCTTTTGAAGTTCCTTAGCATCTCCTAATTCATCAAAGAATACATCTAACAATAGATTTCCACTATCCGTTATAGTGAATCCATCCTTTGCAGCACTTGATCTAAAGGTTGCTTTTCCACCAATTTCACTTATTCTTCTTTTAACATAACCTGCTGACTCCTCCAATATTTCTAAAACTATAGGGTATGTAGAATCTAATTTCTTTACGAATTTACTTTCATTAGTAAGTAAAATATATTTATCAGCCATAGAAGCAATAATCTTCTCCTTTGAATGTATTCCTCCACAGCTTTTAAGGGCGTTTAATTTTTCATCAAGCTGATCACATCCATCAAAAGCCACATCCAAATGTTCAACACTTGATGTATATAAAACCTCAATACCATTTTCAATACAGGTGTTTCTAGTTTTTATAGATGGTGTTACCACTTTAATATTGAAACCACTTTTAATTTTTTCCTTTAAATAATCACATAAATATCCTATTGTCTCTCCTCCGCCGAGCCCTATTACCGTGTTATCCTTTATATATTCTAAAGCCTTCTTAGCAGATATTTTTTTTAGATTATCCTTTGCCATTTTGTATTCCTCCAATTAATATTTACTTTAAACTACTAAAGTTCTAACTTTATTTTCCTTCAGTATATTCATATTTTCCTTCGATATCTTTGTATCAGTTATAACCGTATAAACCTCATTAAACTTAGCTGTAAGTGTAACTCCAACATTTTCAAATTTAGAGGCTTCCCCCAGAACTATAACTTTATTTGCCTTACTGCACATTTCTTTTGCAATTTCAGCTCTAAAAAAATCACTACAGCAAAAGCCCAGTTCCTTTGAAAAGCCATCCATTCCAATAAACGCCTTATCCACAATTACCTCATTTAAACAAGCCTTTGCAACGGGACCAACAAGCGCATCCCCTTCCTTTTGTAGTTCTCCTCCTATAAGCGTTATTTTAACGTTTTCCTTGAGTTTCAAATTTTCAGCTATGTAAAGAGAATTTGTAATTATATGAACATTTCTAGCCTCTGAAATTTGTTTTGCTAAAAGAGCATTAGTTGACCCTGCTTCAATCAAAATAGTGTCGCCATTGTCTACAAATTTTATTCCTTCTTTTGCTATCCTAAGCTTTTCTTCATATTTGGATAATATTTTACTTTCAATAGAATCTGAAGAAATTTCAGCTGCACCATGTATTCTTTTAATTAATCTTTCTTCCTCAAGTGAAGACAAATCTTTTCTTATTGTAACCTCTGACACAGAAAGCAATTTACTTAGCTCTTTGACTGTAATCTTGGGACTCTTTACTATTATATTAAAAATTTTATTTTGTCTTAAATTCAAACTTACTCACCCTTCTTGAAAAAGCTATAATACGCTTTCCTCCATTTATTATAGTTACCATTTCGAATGAAATCAATATAGTTTCATTTGAAATACAAATCTTAACAATGTATTCACTAAAAATATTTTTTTAAATAGTAAATATATGCTAAAATAAATACGTAATATATTTAGGTTATAAGGGAGGTATATAATTTATGAACGTATTAGTTTGCGGAGGAGCAGGTTATATAGGAAGCCATATGGCAGCTTATCTTCTTGAAAATGGTCATAATGTAGTTATTGTAGATAATCTTACCACTGGTCATAAGGAATCTATATTAAACAATAAGCTTTATGTAGGAGACTTAAGAGATGAGGATTTTTTAAACAAGGTCTTTGATGAAAATAAAATAGATGCTGTTATAGATTTTGCTGCTAACTCTCTAGTTGGGGAAAGTGTAGCAAATCCATTAAAGTATTTTGATAACAATATTCAATCAGTTGTTAAACTTTTAGAAGCTATGAAAAATCATGATGTAAAGTACATAGTATTTTCATCTACTGCTGCAACCTATGGAGAACCTGATAATATCCCTATATTAGAAGGCGATAAAACTTTTCCAACAAATCCTTATGGAGAATCAAAGCTTGCAGTAGAAAAAATATTAAAATGGTGTGACAATGCATATGGAATAAAGTATACTGCATTAAGATATTTTAACGCCTGTGGTGCTCATATAAGCGGAAATATAGGTGAAGATCACAATCCTGAAACTCATTTAATACCATTAATTCTTCAAGTGGCTTTGGGAAAAAGGGATAAAATAATGATATACGGTGATGACTACGATACTGAAGATGGAACTTGCGTAAGAGATTATGTTCATGTTTCAGATTTAGCTTCTGCACACCTTTTAGCACTTGAAAGATTAAAAAACGGCGGCAAAAGTGCAATATATAATTTAGGAAATGGAAAAGGCTTTTCAGTAAAACAAGTAGTTGAAGCAACTAGAAAGGTAACCGGAATAAATATAAAAGCAGAGATAGGTGAAAGACGTGCAGGTGATCCTGGAACTTTAATAGCATCTTCAGATAGGGCTATCTTAGAACTTGGTTGGAAGCCAAAATTTAATTCTCTTGAAACTATAATAGAAACAGCTTGGAAATGGCACAAAAATCATCCAAATGGCTATAAATAAAAAAATTGCGGGGTTTCTAATTTAAATATTTACTTTAGAAACCCTCTTATCTTAAAATACTCCTAGTGACAGCTGTTATAATATTTTGCTGCACTTATTAGAATACCTTCAAAGTCAACTTCTTTATACTGAGGCAAACTGTACAATTTGACCTCATCCTCTCCGCCTTTAACTTCAACTGCACTTATTAGCTTTCCATTAGTCTCTACTCCAAGTTTAAAACACAATTTAAACTTAAAGTCTTCAACAAAGGTAGATTTCAAAACACTTTCATTAATAAAATCTCCCCAACTTTTAATGTCACCATCATTTAATTCTCTTACTACCATAAAATACTCTCCTCCCATAACTTGAAGTATAGCCAACCTCTAAACCCATAACCATAACTTATAAATTTAAAGTATTATAATCCAACCTTTCAAGTAAGTCCATTATAACTTTTTCATAACTTATAAAAAATTGGATTCTTTTGCACCTATATATATTATCGTAATTAATTTTTTTATAGTTGAGTCCAATATTTGAATATATAACTTAATTTCTCATTTTTACTTTTAGGTTCAGAAATACAAAAATATTGGTAATACAATTTACGGGGTTTTGTACACCTTTGTTAATACATTTATCTACAAATATAAAACAAAAAATTAAGGATGACTTCTTTGAAACATTCACAAAAAAGCCATCCCAATATATATTTAATTATTATCTTTTTAAATCGCTATTCTTATAGCTTCTTCTAAAGTATCTAATCCATACTTTAGCTGCTCATCGGTCATTACAACTGGAGGCAAGAAACGAAGGACATTCCCTAGAAGTCCAGCATTTAGAAAAATAACTCCATGCTTAAAGCAGTAATCTAATATACTTGAAACTATCTCTTTATTTGGTTCTTTGGTATCCTTATCCTTTACAAATTCAACTCCAATCATTGCTCCAAGCCCTCGTACATCTCCAATAACATTATACTTTTCTTTCATTTCATTAAGTCTATTCATTATTGATTTTCCAAGTTCTATTGATTTTTCATTTAAGTTTGCTTCCTTAATTTTATCTATAACTTTAATTGCCGCTACACAAGAAAGTGGGTTTCCTCCATAGGTACCACCAATTCCTCCAACACAAGCAGCATCCATTATTTCTGCCTTTCCTACCACAGCAGATATAGGAAGTCCATTAGCTATGGATTTAGACATAGTTATAATATCAGCATCAACATCAAAATACTCGTGGGCAAAAAACTTACCTGTTCTAGCAAAACCAGCTTGTACTTCATCAACAATAAATACTATGTTATTTTCATTGCATATTTGCTGAAGAGCTTTAAAGTAATCTTTAGGTGGAACTACAAAACCACCTTCTCCTTGAACAGGTTCTACTATGAGACAAGCAATCATATCTGGAGAAACAACTGTCTTAAGCATAGTTTTTAACTTTTCAGCACAAGCTATGCCGCAGTCTTTAAATTTACAACCTAATGGACATCTATAGCAGTATGCATAGTCCGCTTTATAGGTTTCACATACAAAAGGTCCAAATCCGTTCTTATACGGTTTATATTTGCTTGTTATTGACATAGTCATATTTGTTCTCCCATGAAAAGAACCATTCATAGAAATTATACCTGACTTTTTTGTATACGCTCTTGCTATCTTTATAGCATTTTCAACAGCTTCAGCTCCACTATTAGCAAACATGGCCTTCTTAGCAAAATTACCCGGCGTTATTTCCGTAAGCTTTTCTGCCAGGTCAACATATGGTTCATACATATTAACATGAAAACATGCATGAATATATTTATCAAGCTGCTCTTTAACTGCTTCTACAACTCCATCGTCCCTGTGTCCAATATTTTGAACTCCAATCCCACCTGCAAAATCAACAAATACATTGCCGTCAATATCCTTTACTAAAGCGCCTTTTGCTTCCTCTACAAATACTGGATATGAACAACTTACTCCCTTTGCTACATACTTTTCTCTCTTTTTAAGAAGCTCTCTTGATTTAGGTCCTGGTACTTTAGTTACAACTTTAGCATTTATTTCTTCCATATTTAACTCCTCCAAATCGCATATTAAATTAATAGATATATTCAGTCTTTATTAATACTTTATTATTTTTTAGTTATATAATTATTAATTTATCAATTTCACTGTATATAATTTATCATATTTCAAATAACTTTCATATATCCAAAATAGACAAATTCGGAGGATTTTTTTTGTTTACATTTATCATATACGGCTATACTGCATTTTCCATTGTAAGAAACTTCTTTATCTTAAGCGCAGTGTCAAAATTGAATAGTACATTTACATCCTTAAGACTGCATTTCGTAATCTCCTCTATCCTTCTTATTCTATACTTTAAGGTATTTCTATGAATAAACAGTTTTTCTGCTGTTCTATTTATATTAGTACTTTCTTTTATATACATCTCAAGAGTATTCATAAGCTCAGTGGTGTTTTTAGAATCATAATCAATCAATTTTTTTAGCACATCCAAATAAAATTTTTTCATTTCCTCTAAATTATCCATCTGAAAAAATAATTTATAAATACCGAGCTCATCATAACTTATAACAGTATTATTGTCATTATTAAGCTTTAGAACCTTAAGACATCTATGTGCCTCACTAACACTTATTTTAAAATCCCTAAGCTCGCTAAACTCTCCCCCTACTCCAATATTTACACTTGTATTTTTAGCTTTTGAAATGATTTCCTCGATAATGTTCATAGCTATATTTTTTATAGTCCTCTTTTCATTTTTAGGCAGCATAAGAATAATTGAATTATATTGCATTATGTGTATGCTTCTCTTGTTCCACTCTCCCAGAACCTCTATAACAATTTGTTCTATATATTGCTTGGTCTTCAAATCACACTCCAGCATATCTTTTTCATTATGAAGCTCCACTACAAAAGAAATATATTTTGTTTTAGGATTATATCCATAGGCCACAGCTCTACTAAGTATGTCCTCTGAAAATGTAAAATCTCTAAAAATTATATCCTTCATAAAATTTTCCATAGATTCTTGGTTAACCTTGTTTGCAAAAATAGCCTTACATATGCTTTGGCTTACATCAATGAACTTCACCTCAAAAGGAATTTCAAATATAGGAAAATCAAGCTGATTCCCAATTTCTATTACTTCCTTTGGAATTTCTTTTATATATGGTCCTATACTAATAACAATTCCTGAAAGACTTCTAGAATTTATATCTCTAATAAAATTCACAAGAGAATTTATATTATTTTTTATAGCAATGCCACTTATAAGTATAAGCTCCCCACCCTTAAGCCACTTTGAATATTCGGGATATTCAACAACTTGAACCCAAGTTATAATTCTATTTAAGCCTTTTTCTCCTGCAACAACTTTTATTTTCTCAAGGTAAGGCAATTTTAAAACACTTTTGCAAGTAGTAAGCATATCTTTACCCCCTTTAACATGTTATATATTATGTAGGTTTTACTTGATATTATTTTATCATAAAAAAATAATATTTTTTTAATATTTTATTATCAAATAGATGTTTTTATTAACGATTTTTATGCAATATTTATATTTATAATTAAATTGTGAAATAAAAAAATCTAACATAAGTTTAAATACTTATGTTAGATTTATATAATACCTACTATTTTTTTAGTCCAGTGGAACCAAAACCTCCAGTGCCTCTATCACTTGATGACAGTTCTTTTACCTCTTCAACCTTAACTTTTAAAACAGGTTTAATAACCATCTGTGCTATTTTCATAGATTTTTCAACCTTAAAGTCTTCTTTTCCATGATTTATAAGTATTATCTTTACTTCTCCCCTATACCCCTCATCAATAGTACCTGGGGAATTTAAAACTGTTATTGAGTGTTTCAATGCTAGTCCACTTCTAGGCCTTACTTGCGCTTCAGTTTCAGGTGGAAGTTCCATTTGAATACCTGTACCTATTAAAGCACTTTCTCCTGCCTTAATCACTTTTTCCTCAACTGAGAATAAATCCAATCCTGCATCACCTTCGTGTGCGCATTCTGGTAATATTGCTGCATCATCTATCTTTTTAATCTTTAAGTTTACCATTAGTAATTTCTCCTTTCGTAAACACCATATTTACATTATCACTGTGTACTTTTCTTTCATGCTCAGTATCAAACTCTAATTTATCTCCTCTTTTTAAGGCTTCTAGATAATTAATTGTATCCAAAATATCCTCTGTAGTCAAATTTAAAGTGTGTCCAGCAAAAATTTTATCAGCATCATATTCGATATATTTTTTAAGTGTACTCATATACGCATCAATATCACTATTTTCAACATATACTATAGGCTTTTCAAGGTTGTCACCAACATATAATATTCTGCTTTCATGATCAAAGATAGAAATACTGTCCTCGGTGTGCCCTGGGCTATAGAATATTTCAATTCCATCCTCCTCAAACATAATCTCACTTTTAAATGTCAAATTGGGAATGCATTTTTCTGCGCTTCCTAGAACATATCTTTCGTTCTCCTTTAGCTGACTGTCCCAAGACTCTTCTAGTATTTTTCTGCATTTCTTATGACTGATTATTATGGCATCCTTGAAAGCAGAGTTTCCAAAAATATGATCCCAATGAAAATGTGTATTTATAACACAGATCTCCTTGTCTCCAATTTCATTCGTAATAGGCTCCATGCTTTTAGTTCCACAAAAGGTATCTATAACATATACTCTATTTTTCTTCTTAATCAAAAATACATTTGTAGAGTATTCTTTAATATTATCATAAGTAAAAATATATGTACTTTTATTTAGTTTTTTTAGCTTCATACTTAACACTCCACTTCTTTTCTTTAACCTACTTTAATTATATCACTAATAAAATTTAAAAAGGATGCTGCTTAATACAGCACCCAAGCATTAAGTGGTTACCATTCTTCCACCATTTATGTGAATTACCTCACCAGTAACATAGCTGGAATCATCAGATGCCAAATACACATATGCAGGAGCAAGTTCATACGGTTGACCAGCTCTCTTCATAGGAGTATCTTTTCCAAAGGTTGCAACTCTTGCAGCTGAAAAACTAGCTGGTATAAGTGGTGTCCAGATAGGTCCTGGTGCTACGGCATTTACTCTAATTCCCTTATCTACTAAAGATTTTGAAAGCGACCTAGTAAAGGATACTATTGCACCTTTTGTAGATGAATAGTCTATTAATGTTTTTTCACCTTCATATGCTGTAATTGATGCAGTATTAATAATTGAGCTGCCATATTTAAGATAAGGAAGAGCTGCCTTAGTTATATAAAACATAGAAAATATATTAGTTCTAAAAGTGTTCTCTAGCTGTTCATTTGTTATATTTAATATACTATCTTGAGGAAACTGAACTGCTGCATTGTTAACTAAAATATTAAGATTTCCAAAGGTTCTTATAGTCCTCTCAACAGCTTCCCTGCAAAATCCATCTCTTCTCACATCTCCTTCAATGGTAAGACATCTCTGCCCTAAGGATTCTATAACCCTTTTTGTTTCCATGGCATCATTACGCTCATACAAATATACTATAGCTACATCTGCTTTTTCTTTAGCAAAGGCAACCGCTGCTGCTCTTCCTATACCACTATCTCCTCCAGTGATTAATGCAACCTTGTTTCTCAGTTTTCCTGAGGCATAATAGCATGGATTATTATATATAGGTCTAGGACGCATTACGCTCTCTATTCCCGGCTGACGATTTTGATGCTGAGGCGGAAAATTTGTAGGTGGCACAGGACAGTTGTTTGTTTCTCTAAAATATGGACATTCTGAATACATAATATATGTTCTCCTTAAAATAATTCAATTACATTATATTCTTGTACTCTTAAGAATGTTAAACAAACAAGTCTATTTCATAAATTTTTAATAAGAATTTTTTCTATTCTTCTTCTATCACATTTTAATATTATAAATTGATAATTCCCATAATTTATTTTTTCATTGGTTTTAGGATACTTCTTCAACTTAGAATAAATCCATCCTCCTATAGTATCAATATTTTCCTCATATATCTCTATATCTAAAAGCTCGTTGATATCTTCTATTAAAACCTTGCCATCTACTACATAGCTTCCATTTTCTGTTTTTATAATTTCTTCCATTTCCTCATCAAATTCATCTTGGATTTCTCCAACTATTTCTTCTAAAATATCCTCAATTGTAACAAGCCCAAAGGTTCCACCATATTCATCAATAACTATTGCCATCTGCATTCTTTCTTTTTGAAACATTCTAAATAGTTCACTAATGGACATTGATTCCGGAACAAATTTGATTTCCCTTATAATACTTTCTATCTTTTCATCTTCTTTATTAATTTTTAGCTTATATAAATCCTTTATATGTATGAGTCCAATGATATTATCCTTGCTTTCTTCACATACAGGATACCTTGTGAAATGTTCATCTATAGTTACTCCTACTATATCATCAAAGGAATCCTCTACAAAAATGCATTTCATATCTGTTCTTGGAACCATAATTTCCTTTACAGTTTTTTCAGAAAAGTCAAATACATTATCCACAAAGGTTAACTCTGTTTTATCAATTAAACCATGCTTATAGCTCTCCTCAACCAGCATTCTTATCTCTTCATCCGTATGAGCCTCTTCATGCTCATCTACCTGCTTTATGCCAAATAGCTTTAAAACAAGATCCGTACTTTTATTAAAGGCTACTATTATTGGATAAGTAAATTTATAAAATAGTGTTAATGGAATAGCTGTAGCTTTTGCTATACTTTCTGTATTTAAAATAGCTACAGATTTAGGGGCTAACTCTCCAAGGACAATATGAAATCCAGTTATTATTATAAAACCCACCACAACCGAAATAGAACCAATAATTTGTTTAGGTATTTTAAGGAGATTGAATAATGGGGATAACATCTTTGACACTGCTGGCTCTCCAACCCAACCTAAGCCTAAAGATGCCAAAGTTATTCCTAATTGACATGCAGACAAATAAGAATTTAGATTATTAATTACTCCTAGGGCGTATTTAGCATTTTTATCTCCGTCAAGTACCAGCGTTTCTATTCTAGATTTTCTTATCTTAACCATTGAAAATTCTGCTGCAACAAAAAATGCATTCATAAATACAAGTAAGAGTATAATAACGATGTTTAACAAATTGTCCATGCATAACCCCTCCTAAAGTTACTCTCTTACCATCTATACATTCCCAAGCATTACCCTTTTAAGATACTTTTCAGCTGTTTTCTTAGCCTCCTGCATAAACTCTACATCTGTTGGTGGATTTTCAAGCTTATACCTTGGGAAATATCTAGAAAGATGCAGAGGTATTTCACTGTTTACAGAAGCTAAAAACTTAGCTATTTCCTCTATTTCATCTAAATTATCGTTTTCCCCACTCACTAATAGTGTTGTAACCTCTACATGACAAACCTTTGCAGCCATTTTTATGGTTTCTAACACAGGATTTAACCTTCCTCCACAAAGACTCTTATAGTAAGACTCCTTAAAGCTCTTCAAATCTATATTCATAGCATCTACATATGGAAGAAGTTTTTTCAAAGGTTCTTCGCTTAAAAAACCATTAGTTACAAATACAACGGATCTTTTTTCGTCTGTTTCCTTTAAGAGCTTTGCGCAATCATACATATATTCATACCATATGCTAGGCTCATTATAGGTAAATGCAAGACCTATGTTATCTTCTGTAGTCATTGCTATTCTAATAAGTTCTTCCTTTGGAGCAAATGTGCTTCTGGCCTTCCTTTGAGATATATCATAATTTTGACAAAAATCGCAAACAAAATTGCACCCAAAACTTCCTACCGAAAGAATCTTACTACCAGGTTTAAAATAATAAAGAGGTTTTTTTTCTATTGGATCCAGTGATATTGAGGTTATTTCTCCATAGTTTATTGTAAAAAGCTTTCCATCTTCGTGAGTTCTTACATTGCATTTTCCAAAATGACCATTTTCTATAACACAATTATGAGGACATAAAAAGCAGTGAACTTTATCTTTAATTTTTTCATAAAACATGGCTTCCACTTTCATCTTTAACTTTCCTTATGCCTTGTTACCATGAATTTTTCTATTGTATAGTCCTCATGAGAATCTATATCCGCTTTTTCAAGTGCAATTTCAAGCTGCTCCTCAACTGTATTAACTCCCTCTAGGTTAGGAAGTAAAAGTCCTTTTTTTCGTCCATGTGTTACAATTACTCCATATTTTTTAGGATCAAGCTCTTCTCTTGTCGCACTCTCTGGCTCATCTAAAACATCCACTGAAAAGTCTATGTCCACAAGCTCATCTTTTCCTACCTCATAAAATCTAGGATCATTTAACCCCGCCTCAATAGCATTTCTTATAATTTCCTCTGCAATATTATCAGTCACTGGGAATATAGTTCCAATACATCCCCTTAAGTCTCCAAATTTTTTTAAGGACACAAATACCCCTCTTTTTAGATCTCGCATTTCTTCCGTTACATAGTCTGGAATTTCTTCAATGGCCTCCCCAGTAGTTAAGTATTGAGTAAGACTTTCTCTTGCAAGTTTTACGTATGGATCTTTTTCTTGTTTTTTACTTTCATATTCATCTTTTCTTATTCTCTCTAATTCCTTTAATTTTGAAGTATCATTAGAAAAAGCTTCAAGCTTCATAACTCCGTATCCAACTCCAAAGGTACCCTCATAACTTAAAATTTCTCCTTTAAACTTCTTTCCCTCAAGTGTTCCAAGAAGAACCGCTACAGAACGTCTTCCACACTCTCCTGCATTATAAACTGTATCCTTATCTATACTAAAAACTCCCTCTACATTTCCATCCTTCAGATTATTTAAAAGCTCCTTATCAAATTTTTCTCCAGCTGGATTATACCCATAGGGACCATCCTCTCTTAATCTGTGAGATAAATCACCACTTGCTATAAAAACAGCATTTTCATTTAATTCTTCTACTGCTTTTGTAACGTTCATTCCAAATCTATATAACTCAATATCACTTAGAGCTGCATAAGTAATATGTACTATTTTATATTCCTTATAATATTTATTTATAAAGTACAAAGGAACCATACAACCATGATCTAAGAAAACAGACGTATTGTATTTTTTCAAAATATCATTTGTAGCCATTACTGAAGGTATTCTTTCTCCGTATGCGAGTTCATATATTTTGCTTGTAAGCTCTTTGTTTATTTTAAGCTCCATTGACACATTAGGAGCACGAAAATCCTTAAAGCTTCCCGATATTTCATCTTCATAGGCTAGTGCAATATAGTCTTGAAACATAGTACCGTGAGGTGTAACTATTATAATAGTATTAGGAGCTTTACCTGCTATATCTTTTGCAATAGCTTCAAAGCTTTTAGTTGTATTCTCTATTTTTTTCTCTTCCCCTCTTCCAACCTCTGGAACAACTATTGGAGGGTGAGGAAGCAAATAAAATCCATTAAGACTCAAAAAAATCACCTCTAAAAATTATTTAACTTTAATTATGTAATAGTTTTACCAAAATAAAAAAGTACTATACTAAAATGAATTTTATATTTTAGTATAGTACTCTACAATTTTATATAATTTTAATTTTCTCTCCTATAACAATACACTTACTGTCACTTCCATGACCTATTTCTTCTGTCTTTATTACTGGAATATTAAATACTTTTGTTTTTTCGAGTATTATTTCTTCTAGGATATTAATATTGCCTTCCTCCTGAATTTGAGTAAATGTACCTAAAATTATTCCAGAAAGCTTATTAAAATCATTAAGCATAGAAAGTTGTTCAACTAAAGAGGATATATTACTTACATTTCCGCTTAAGGCTTCAAGAAGAAGAACTTTACCCTCAAGGTTTGGAAAATATTCTGTTCCTGCGAGCTTTAAAAAGCACCTTATATTTCCACCTACTACCTCTCCTTCAATTACATCTTTTCTAAGCCACTTGTAAGTAAAATCAAAGATATCTTCTTTTCCTTGAATGAAAGATTTTTTAAACCTGTCTATTTGGAGTCTTGAGTTTTCTCTACCAAAATTGTATATAGCATAATGATAGCTTTTAAGTCCTGTTTTTTTATATATACTATTTAAAATAACTGTCAAATCACTCATTCCGAAATATGGCTTGTAATTGTTTTTTATGATATTAAAATCTAAATCACTTAATACTTGATTTGCTGAATTACCTCCTGAAATATCAAAAATAGCCTTTATATCCTTGTCAAGGAAAAGTCTCATAAGCTCCTTTGCCCTTTGACTACCGCTTCCTGAAAATTCAGCCTTCTCTCTAAATATGCATTTTGAAAGCTCAGCTTCAATTTCCATTGATTTTAATATATCAACTACACTTTCCACTCTCTTTTTATTTTCTTTTTTTATTCCATCAGAACAGCTTATTATGCCAACTTTATCTCCTTTTTTCAGCTTAAATTCTCTCACCTTATCACCATTTTTCCATATGAATTATATCCTTCAAGCTTTTTCTAGGACGCATATTAGGTTTTTCATCAGAATATCCTAAGGTTAATACGGATAACACATATTTATCCTCAGGTATATTGAGTACAGGCCTTATTTCTTCTTGTGTAAACCAAGCAACATAACAGGTATCAAGTCCAAGGTTTTTAGCTTGAAGCACCATATTTTCAGTCGCCATTGCTGTATCTCTTATGATTTGCTTTAGTTCAATTTCTGGACTATCTTCATTTAAGGATATCTCTAAATTTTCATCAAGTCTTGAGCGAATATCAGAAACGCATACTATAATAACTGGTGCTGTAAGCATCCACTTTTGTTTATGTGATGCTTCTATAATTTTTTTTCTGTTTTCCTCTTCTCTAACTATTATAAAATGCCAAGGTTGAGTGTTGCTTCCAGAAGGAGCTAATCTTCCACTTTCAATAATCTCCATTATCTTTTCTTCTTCTACTGGCTTATCTATGTATTTTCTTATACTTCTTCTTTCTTCTATCTCTTTAAGCATTACAAAATCTCCTCACAAATTAATTTTTTCTAATAAAGGTGCTCTTATCTTTTGCCTCAAATGCTTCCATTACTTTAAGGGGATTATCCTTTTCATAGCCTTCAAGTTTTGTAGTAGGCAAATCATTGGACTTAATCCAAAGCTTATCTAATTTTTCCTTAGGAAGATAATAGTGTCTTCCTTTTGAATCCATTACTCCAAAGGAATTTATATTCTCATAATCAATCCATTCCTTTTGTATATTAGTTTCAATCATTTCTCCTTCAGTTAACATCTTAGGAAGATCATCTGGCATAATTCTAATTTCATAAAGAACACCATTTTCAAATTCTATTTCCATAAAAGCACTTACTATTTCAAAGTTATTGTCTCCACTATTTTTAACCTTTATGTTTATTAATATTTCATACCTTCTGCCGTAATCATCAACAACTCTTGTTCCCTTTGTCTCTGCTTCTGAAAAAACTTCTTTATAAGAAATATCTGCAGAAACCGTTAACGCTACTTTATCCTTTCGCCTCACTATAAGTTTAACTCCCAATAAAACAATTAGAGCTGCACCTAAAATAATTAAAATATATAACATAATAAACCCCTTACCCTTTAATTTATTGTTTAGTCAATGCAAAGCCCCATGGAAAATGAATCGTAAAACTCACCATCAATTAAAAAGTCTCTTTTTATTGTTCCTTCATTAACAAAACCTAAGCTTTCATATAGTTTTATTGCCCTATAATTGTCAGTTCTAACTCTTAAATTTATTTTTCGAACTATATGATTTTTTTTACTCCAAGCTATTAGATTCATTATCAATTTTCTTCCAACTCCAAGTCCCCAATATTCCTTTAGCACGCTTACTCCAAACTCACCTGTATGTCTAACTCTAGAATTCTCACCTGTAGAAAAATTGAGATTACCAATTATTTTTCCTTCACTTTCAGCTACTATAAAAAGGGAAGTTTTATTCTTTATAGCATTTTCTATGAATTCCCTCTCCTCTAAAACACTTTTCTTTACTTCTCCCTTGCCAAAAGTCAAAAAATTCGATTCTTCAGCAATTTTTTTGAGATACTCTATCATACCTAAGTCATCTTCTTTTAATACTTCACGTACTATTATCTCTTTGTCCATATTATCCCCCCTTCCTCATATCCATAAATTACATATATATCTATATTAGATTATTTCCGAGACCGCGTCAATTATATTGTCTACATCATTTTGAAAAAGCAAAAAAACAGATTTTCTTTATTCTATAAAAAAACAGTTCAAAACCAATTTTAAATTAGCTTCAAACTGCGGAAAGTTCTCTTACTTTAATTCTGTTTTTGAGATTTAACACCTGCTTGTCGTATATAGTGAAATGCTATAGTTCCACCAAAAACAACAACTATTACTCCAAAGAAAATAGTATTAGGTATTTCAATATTTATTAAATTCAATAACATTTTTATACCTATAATTCCAATTAACACATATGCTGAACTTTCCATTTCAGGCACCTTTTCTATAAGAGCCACAAATATTTGTGCTACACCTCTCATTGCCAATATTCCAAAAACCGCTCCTAAGAACAAAACCCAAACCTTACTTGATACTCCAAAAGCTGCAGACACACTATCTATACTAAAGGCTATATCCATTAATTCTACTGTTGCTACAGTAGCCCAGAATCCTTTTTTTGAAACCTTCGATTCATCTACATCATCATCTTCTGCTTTTCCTGCAAAATGGCTATAAGTCATCTTTAATAGGTATAGAGCCGCAATTAACTTTACCCACCATATTTTTATTAAATATGTACCTACTCCAATAGCAATAAACCTAAATATATAAGCTCCCCATATTCCATAAAAGAGTGCTCTCTTCTGCTGTTTTTTTGGTAAATGCTTAACCATTATTGCTAATACCACCGCATTATCTGAGGATAATAAGCCCTCTAGTATAATCAAGCTAAATATCATCATCAAATTTGATGGGTCTGATAAAGTAGCAATTAGTACTTTAAGTGAAAAAAACTGAGCATAGTTATTTACCAGTCCATGTAAAAAATTCATAATAATCTTCTCCTTATGCGTGAGAATCTTTTTAACCTTTTCTAAAAGCTAATTTTAAGATACTCTCACTACAGTTAATTTACTATTAAAAATTATTTCCAACTTCAATAAAATTTATCTATATCTTCTAGAAATAAGATTCAAATTAGTATCATTTGTTCCTTCTCCTATGGCTGCGAACTTCCACTCACTTCCATTTCTGTATATTTCGCCTACAATTACTGTTGTCTTACCTGAATAGTCATCAGTTAAGTTATATCTTACGAGCTCTTCATTATTTGAGCTATTCACAACACGAATATACGCATTTTTAATCATTCCAAAATCTTGTCTTCTATTTATACAGTCATATATGTTAACAGCAAAAACTAATTTATGTATGTTACTAGGTACTTTATCTAAAGTTACATATATTACCTCATCATCACCATTGCCTTCACCTGTAAGGTTATCTCCTGTATGAATAACGCTTTCACATCTACTTCTTAGGTTTCCAAAGTATACCACATTGTTATTTTCTAATTTATAATCTTCATTTAGCATTAGTACAGATGCATCACAGTCTATTTCACTCTGTTTAACTCCAAAAATACTAGAGAGAAAACCTGATTTTCTAGATTTTGATATGGGATCCCACCCTAAACCTACAGTAAGTTTTGATAATGTTTGTCCACCTTTAGTCAAATTTATTCTTTGACCCTTTTGTAAATTAATAGCCATATTATCATCTTCCTTATCTCAATTTTACTTCTTTGCACTTTTCCATTTCAAGCCCCAATGATATTTTCTATCCATTGCCTCATGTCCTGGAAAATACTTAACAAGCTTTTCTACAGAAAAATTTTGATCATTCACATTTTGAATCATGGCTAAAGCACACATTCTCATGCCACTTTTATATTCATCCATATTTATAACAATATGCTCTTCATTTGGTCTTTTAATGGTAACTACACCATCAACTTCACTCCATTTTACTGCTCCTTCGTATATAAATGTATATACGAGTATTCTTTTTATATCTTTTAGATGACTTCCATTAATAACTAAATTTTCTCCATCTAGTGAATTACCATCTCTGTCATCGCCATCTAAAAATATATATGGATTTTCGTTGTAGCTTCCAAACTTATTTCCAAGTGCTTGTACTATTCCTTTTTTTCCATCCTTTAATTCATACAAACATCCTAAATCCAAGTCTATTACTTTTTCATCTACAACCTGTTCTTTATCTTTACCAAAAATTTTGGCGAAAAATCCTTTATTTTTATCCTTATCACTTTCTTTATTGCCTTGATTCCAGTTTAAATTTACATTGATTTTCCCTATAGATTCTTTTTTAGCTAAATTAACTTTTATGCCTTTTTCTAATATTATTGCCA
Source organism: Clostridium acetobutylicum ATCC 824 (assembly GCF_000008765.1). Classification (NCBI taxonomy): domain Bacteria; kingdom Bacillati; phylum Bacillota; class Clostridia; order Eubacteriales; family Clostridiaceae; genus Clostridium; species Clostridium acetobutylicum. The sequence continues at coordinate 1,559,337 of NC_003030.1, read as the reverse complement.
CAAGCTGCACCTACCTATATTTGTGTTATAGGAAAACAAAACAAATTTGTTTTCCTATAACAATAAAATTCCTAAGCATTAAGTCCATAATTTTTACATAAAGCTGCTAGTCCACCTTGGAAACCGCTTCCTATAGCATTAAACTTCCAGTCTCCATTATTTCTATATAATTCTGCTACTACAACTGCAGTTTCTATTGAAAAATCTTCTCCTAAATCATATCTTACTAATTCTTCATTATTATCTGAGTTAACTATTCTTACAAAAGCATTGGAAACTTGTCCAAAGTTTTGTTTTCTTACTTCCGGATCATAAATAGTTACTGAGAAAGCTATTTTCTGTATTTCTTCAGGCACTTTTTCAAGATCTATTACTACCTGCTCGTCATCTCCTTCTCCTCCACCAGTTAAATTATCTCCTAAATGCTCTATTGCACCTGAAGGATGTTTTAAGTTATTGTAGAATACAAAGTCTGTATCTTTATGTGCTTTTCCGTCTTCTCCACAACAAAATACTGAGGCATCTAAATCAAAATCATATCCACCATCATATTTATTTGTATCCCAGCCTAAACCTACTAATATCTTTTTTAAAATTCCTTCTTTTGATAAATTTATTTTTTGACCTTTTGTTAATATTATAGCCATAATTTTCCCTCCTAAAATAACGTTTATTATATATGATTAAACCGCCTTAAACACTAAACTACCACAATAGATATGCTTAGAATTTTAAGCGTTTTACTCCCTATTATCTGCAAAAATATTTCTTTTCTTGTAATCTTCCTTTAATGCCTCTAATCTTCTATTAGTATCAATTCTTTTCTGCTTAGCATCCTCTTGTATCCTCTTTGTTTCTTCTATTCCATTTACAATAGTTTGCCAAGTTTTTTCTAACGTCTCAATCTCAATAGAACTTCCAGAAGTGAGCTTTGCAATTTGTTTATTTTGCTCAGCTGTTGCATTTGCATTCCTAAGTAAAAGCTCATTTGTAGTTTCATCTAACGCTGAAAGTCCCTTCGCTTGTACTTTTTGCCTTTTAAGCATTATTGCCTTTACAAGACACTGCTTGAATATTGGAAGCGTTATTATAAACGCAGAATTTATCTTTCTTATAAGTCCAAAATTACTATACTGCATTGTTTTTATATCCGGCATTCCTTGAAGTGCAACATGCTCTGCTAGTTTTAGATCCTGTACCCTCTGCTCAAGCATTTCCACAACCTTATTCATATTTTCTAAATTCATCTTATCCATTTCATTGCCACTAGACGCTTTACTCTCTAAATCAGCAATTATATTTTGTTTTATATACTCTATAGCCAAAGTACCGGCGTATATATGCTTTTCTAATTGTTCATAGGCCTCAACATTTCCTACAAACATATCATCCAAATTTTTATTTACCTTCTCTATTTCTGCTTCATATTGTTTTATTGTTATAAAAATTTTATCTACTTCATCACCCATAGTATGGTACTTTCTAAATAAAGCCTCTAAGGAGTTTTTTGTTGATTTAAATAACTTGCTAAGGAAACCTTGTTTTTCATCTGCTTCAAGCTCCTTTATATCAAACTTATCCATTATTTTTTTCAACTGTTCAAGCATTTTTCCAGAGTCTTCTACTTTATTTATTTCCATTTGATGCAGCAGATTATCAGCAGTACTTGCCATTTGCTCAGTAGCTTCTTTTCCAAAGGTTAGTATTGAGCTTGGATTTGATATATCAATTCTCCTTACAATATTCTCTACTTCAGGTGAATTTTTTATTTTAGCTTGTATTTCCTTCTTTTTTGCATCTAAATCAAATTCAGTTTCAGCTTCTTTATTAAAATTAATTGTATTTCCAATATCCATATTTTTAATATCCTCCTTAGTTGTGCTTAAATATTTTGGAGAAAAGAAATTTAAGTTCTTTTTTCTCCTCTATTTCATTTATGTTCAAATCAAATTTGTAGCTTGGAAGCTCATGCTTGTCAAAAATACTATTTTCAACATGATTTTCAATATTGCTGTAGCCTGTAGGAGCTAATATAAGGATATCTAATCCAATTAAGTTTAAAAACAAAATAGTAATTATATCCTCTTCACTAAAATCATTTTTGTCATTTGTGTATATAATAACTTTAGGGATAGCATGTGGAAAATCAAATTTTTGTATTAAATCTAATATTTCTTCATTAAGATTTAAAAGTACAGCCACAATTCTCACAATAAATTTATTATCAATACTATTTAGTATGTAGCCACACTTTATTACTTCATTTATTTTCTTAATTATTAAGTTTTGAGTACTCTCCTTAAGATACGAGTATCTATAAAGCTTACTTTTAATTAAATCTTCTTTGCAAATAGCACCATCTTTATTAATAAGATACGCAAAAGAAAAAATTTGCTCTCGCGTAAAACTAATATTTAAAAAATTAGGTTTATCAATGAAGTAAGTATTTTTTGCTGATCTTAATTTACTAATATAGTTTCTGTATTCACATACATCCTCATGGGTACCATCTATTTTGGCAAAAATGTTTGGAATGTACACTGTATTATTAGATATTTTAAAACCAGTTCTTATCATAGCTTCTTCTTTCCAAAGAATCGCTATTTCTTCAAAGGTTGTCTTAAGAGTAACCGGGAGCGTATTGAAGTTTTCAAACTGCCAAGACTTATATATTCCTGAATCTGGAGTAAACAACAGCTTTTCCACTTCATTTGATGCATTATAAGCTACAGTAGCTTTTCTAACCAATTTCTCTTCTGTAGGAAAACTTTCACACTCAAAACTATAAGGATTTTTTTGAAGCTTCGTATATTTTTCTTCTTTATCTATACGTATAAACTCATCATCTTTGTCATAGTCGCTATTTATATAAATCACATCACACCCTATCATGGAAAAAAATATTAAAAGGTACACTTCTGTATATTTTATTTCTCCATAGTATAAAATTTTAGGGTTGTAATTAAAAAAGCCTTTTATAGGAGCGTTTTTGAATAATTCCTTTGAATATCTGTTTATCCAAACAATAAGTTTTACAATAAAATTTTTAACCTTTGTTGTGTTAGTATTTTCATTCTTTAAATACATACCCATAACTTTTTCAAATGCGTATTCTATTGAATTCGAAATACTTTTATTTAAAAGCTTTGGAAATAGCTTATTGTTTTTTATTTCTGTAAAAATTAACTTCTTATCCAAGGTAATTACATTATTAAATATATTACCAACCAAATTTACAAACTTGTTAACCTCATCACTTTTAGGAGGATCAATTTGACTAATAAATTTCACATAATTACATTTTCCAGCTTGAAGCTCTTTATCTAACAGATACAAACTGTTATTGTATTCTTCTTTATTTATTTCGCTCTTATTAGCACCTATGTATCTATAAAAAAATACAGGTATTTGGCAGTTATCACTATCTTTATGCCCACCTCTTTTTTCAACATTCAATTTAATATCTTCAAAAATATTCTCCGTTTTTCTTAGGCTGGTATATACTGCACATCCTGCATTTGATATATTTTCAATTTTAGATGATTTATCATTAAAATATTCTTTATTATTTTTAAAAGGATTCTCACTAATATCTTCTTTAATTTTCCCCTCTAAAATAACAGCATATTCTTTACTTCTATCTACTTTTGTCCACTCAGATTTCCCTGCTGTATCAAGTATTAACAAATCACATCCGAGCATGTTTAACAGTATTAAAAAATAGCTTTCATGTTTTTTTACTGAACCATAGTATATAATCTTAGGGTTAAAATCCTTTATTTCAAGCTTAAATAGCTGACAAATATATTTTTTTGCCCACGAAAGTATTTTTACTGAAAAGTTTTTAAGTTTAGTTATATTAACAGCTGGTTCCTCTTTAATATACTTATCTAAAATAAAATTAAACTTTTCTTTATATTCCTTGTTTATTTCGCTTATTGGAGTAATATTGAAAAACTCCTCTTCAATTATAAATTTTTTCAATTCGTTAGCTTGGTTATTATTTTGTAAACTTGATACTAAATTAGATATCTTCTTAGTAATTTCCTCATCTGCAAGCACCGGTATTGAATTACAATAATAAATATATAAATTATTCAAAACAAGAAGCTTACTATGAAGTTTTTGTATATCCTCTAAATACTTTTTCTTATCATCAAAGCCACTGTAGAAATAGCTTATTGTTTTATTAAAACTACCTGTATTTTGTAGTTTATCTCTTTCACTAATTTTAAGCGTAATATCTTGAAAAATATTTTCACTATTCTTAAAAAGGGTTTCTTTAACCTCTACATTATCTTTATTTATGGTAAAGTCACTTAACGAATATTTACCGCTGTATGAATTATCCATACTAGCTCACCTCCGCCATACATGCACCTATCTCCCTTAAATTCCAATTTACACTTCATAACAAATATGTTTTAACTTCATAAAATGTATATTATTCTATCTTTTTCTGTAAATAATTTTATTATATTAAATATAGCAAAAAACATCAATAGTTTTAAAATAAAAAAGCAGTTTAAGGTCATTTTTTATTTACCTCAAACTGCTTTTATTGTATTTTATGATTGTGTTTTTACAATTTTATCTAATTTTGTATTATTATCTCGAACAAATTTCTTCAACGCTTAATATTTAGACCTTACTCTATATCCATACCATTTGATTCTATTACCTTCTTATACCAATAAAAACTCTTTTTCTTAGAACGCTTTAATGTTCCATTCCCATCATTATCCTTATCAACATATATAAAGCCATATCTCTTTTTCATTTCTCCAGTTGAAGCACTTACTAAATCTATACATCCCCAAGGTGTGTATCCCATAAGTTCTACACCATCAACATTAACTGCATCTCTCATAGCCTTAATGTGCTCTCTTAAATACTCAATTCGATAGTCATCTTCTACATATCCATTTTCATCTGGAGTATCAACGGCTCCCAAACCATTTTCAACTATAAATAATGGTTTTTGATAACGATCGTATAAAGAATTTAATGTAATTCGAAGTCCAAGCGGATCTATTTGCCATCCCCATTCACTGGCTTTTAGATAAGGATTTTTCAAGGTAGCAAAGACATTTCCTTCAGTATTTCCATTTATATTAGGATTGGCACTAGTTAGGCGTGAAGAATAGTAACTAAATGATATAAAATCAACAGTATTATTCTTTAAAATTCCAGCATCTTCATCCTCTACTTGAAGCTCTATACCTTTCCTTTTAAGCATCTTTTTAGCATAGTTTGGATACTCTCCACGAGATTGTACATCAATAAAGAAATAGTTTTCTCTATCCTTTTCTATAGATCTCCACACATCTTCTGGTGCACATGTGTTTGCATAATTATTTCCAGCAGCTAGCATACACCCTATTTTAAAATTTGGATTTATTTCACGAGCTATTTTTGTTGCCTTTGCACTTGCAATAAGCTGATGATGTGCTGCTTGATATTTTATAGCTTCCTCATTTTCACCCTCTTCAAAAACTAAACCTGCACCTATAAAAGGTAAATGCAATAGCATATTTATTTCATTAAAGGTAAGCCAGTACTTAACCTTATTTTTATAACGACTAAATATAACCTTACACAGTTTTTCGTAATACTCTACCATTTTACTGCTTCTCCAGGAACCTACTGTTTTCACTAAATTCACCGGAACATCAAAATGAGTTATAGTAACTAATGGTTCTATTCCGTATTTTAAACATTCATCAAATACCGCATCGTAAAATTTCAATCCCTCCTCATTTGGTATTTCATCGTCCCCATTTGGAAATATTCGTGACCAAGCAAGAGATAATCTAAAACATTTAAAGCCCATTTCATGAAATAGAGCTATATCTTCTTTATATCTGTGATAAAAATCAATAGCCTCATGACTTGGATAATAATGTTCACTGTCACACTCAAGCATTTTCATTTTTCCTAAGCCTACGGGAAAACGGTCCTTTCCCTTTGGAATTACATCAACTGTAGATAACCCTTTATTATCCTCTAAATAAGCACCTTCACACTGATTAGCCGCCGTAGCGCCTCCCCATAAAAATTCTTTACTAAAACCTTTTGACATTAAACATCTCTCCTTATAAAACTTTGAGCACAAGTCAACCTTATGCTCAAAGTAAAAGTTATTTATAACATTACTGTTAATAACTGATCTTTTCTCTCAACCTTAATTTTATCTGTTTCAATAACATCCAGGTAGCTTTCAGAATTAGTTACTACAACTGGTGTAGTCAGAGTATACCCAGCTTTCTTTATTTTAGGTATATCAAATTCTAATATTGTATCACCAGCCTTAACGTGATCTCCTTGTTTTAATATAGTTTTAAAATATTTTCCCTCCAATTGAACTGTATCCATGCCCACATGAATTAATATCTCGGTTCCTTTATCACTTATAATTCCAACTGCATGACCTGTTGGAAATAGTGTTGCTAAAACACCATCTACTGGAGATACAAGCTTTCCTTCTTCTGGTTCAATTGCAATTCCTTTTCCAAGTGAGCCTGTTGAAAAAGCTTCATCTTTTACTTCTGATAATGTTTTAATTTTTCCTTTTAATGGACTTACTAAAGTTTCTTGCTTTACTAATTCATTCTTCTTTTTTGTTGTTTCTTGTTTAACTTCCTCATCCTTAAAGCCAGCAAAGAACATTATTAAGAATCCTACAACAAAACTTATTACAACAGACATAACCGCACCATAAAAACCTCTGTCCATTCCTTTTGCTCCGATATAGCTTGGTATTGCAAATATTCCAAGTCCCCCCATCATCCATAGTTTAGTTCCCATGAAGCCTGTTATACCTCCACCAATAGCTGCTCCTATACAACTTATGATAAATGGTTTTTTACGAGGAAGTGTAACACCATATATAGCTGGCTCTGTAACACCAAATATACCTGAAATAAATGCTGGAAGTGCAATTCCTTTTAATTTAACATTCTTTGTCTTAATTAATATTGCTAAAACTACGCCTGTTTGAGCAAATGAAGCTCCAAGAGTTCCTGCTAGTATTGGATCATAGTGAAGCACTGATAAATTGTTCATTGCTATAGGTACTAAACCCCAGTGAAGCCCAAATATAACGAATACCTGCCAGAAAGCTCCTATAAATAAACCTGCAAGAATTGGGCTTAAGTTATATATAGCTAGTGTTCCTGCTCCTAATAATTTACCTGCCCAAGTAGAGATTGGTCCAATAACTATTAGTGATAAAGGTACCATAACAAGTAAAGTACAGAATGGAACTAAAAAGGTTTTTACTACATCTGGTATTATCTTTGCAAATGCTTTTTCAACCTTAACGCCTACATAAGAAGCTAAAATTATCGGAATAACAGTTGATGAATAGCTCATTAGTATAACTGGAATTCCAAGGAAGGTAACGTAAACTGGTGATGCAAATATGGTTCCTTGAAACAATGTATATAATGGTTTTCCTGTCATCAAAGTAGATAATGTTGGGTAAACAAGTGATGCACCTATTGCCATACCAATAAAGTGATTACCTTTAAACTTCTTAGCTGCTGAATACCCTAAGAAGATAGGGAAGAAGTAGAATAAACAGTCGCCTACTGCATTTAAAATATTGTAGGTTCCGGAGGTTTTAGTTAACCATCCAAAAGCTATAAACATTGCATTAAAGCCTTTTATCATACCTGTTGCAGCAAGTACTCCTAGTGTTGGTGTAAATACACCTGAAATAGTGTCTATAAATGCGTTAAATAAGTTTGTTTTCTCTTTTGTTCCTTCTTCTGATGAAGATGAAAATCCACCAATTGCTACTACATCAGCATAAACGTCTGGAACATGATTACCAATAACTACTTGATATTGTCCTCCACTTTTGATAACGGTTACAACACCATCCATATTTTTAAGCACATCTGTGTTTGCTTTACTTTCGTCTTTTAGTTTAAAACGTAAACGGGTAATACAGTGTGTTAAACTGTTAACGTTTTCTTTTCCTCCGACATTTTCTATTATATCTTTGGCCAACTTTTCATATTTCATGATAATCTCTCCTTTTCTTTTGATTTATAAAATATAAGAATAATGTATAAGTTCATTAGTATAAATAATATAAAAAAAGCGAGACCCCATAGATAGCATAATTTTATTTTATACTGTCTATTTTGGTCTCGCCTGCATTACCAGTAACAATCCAAATTTTTATTTAATTTTTCTTTGAGACCCTTTGAATGTGAACTGTTAAATAAAGCTTTTCTTCATCTGACAATTCTTTTCCAAGATACTTTTGTACCTTAAGCATACATTGGTATGCATCTTTATATTTTTCTCTAACTTGCTTTAATAAAAAATCTTCCTCTGCTGTATCTACTGTTTCTGACTTATCAATTCTATGAAAGAAGAATCTTAAATGTGTGACAAACCTTTCATAACTTATCGACTTTTCGTCAAGTACTATATTATAAGTATACTTAACTATATTTAAAATATCCTGTATCATTTTTGCTTGCTTTGCAGCATCTTCAACATTATTTAAGGAATTGTTAATTTGTGCATTTATCAAATGTAGAGCTATATTAGCTGCCTCATCTTCTGGCAAGTCTTTTCCTAATTCATCCTTTATAAAGTCTATAGCTTTAAGTCCAACTTTAAATTCCTTAGGATAAAACTTTTTGATTTCCCAAATTAATGGATTGTGTATAATAATTCCTGATTCAATCATTTTAAAACAATTGCTAACATGATCAGTTAAAGTAACATATATATGGTCATTTAATTTTGCATCTAAAACATTTTTAGCATATTCAATAATGTCATAACATACCGAAACATACTCTGTGGGAACATCTTCCAGCAGCATTTTAAACTTTTCGGATGCATCCTTTCCTTTAAGAATAAAAGTTTTTTCTATTAGCCTCTCATCTACTTTTTCTCCTATATTTTTCTTAAATGCAATTCCACACCCCATGACAACAAATTCATGTTTATCTGAATTTTCAGCTATTATTGCATTGTTATTAAATATCTTTTTTATCGTCATCAGAATTACCCCATTTACAACATTGATCTAAAAATAAAAACCCCAACTAATGAAAATAATATAAATATTACTTTCAAAAGCTCGGGTCTCGCCTGATCGAATCAGTAACAATCCCAGATATTAATTTGTAATCGTTTAACCATGTCTTAATATTATACCCTTTTATATTAATTGTCAATAACTTTTTTAAAAAATATCGTAATTAGTCGTTTTTTGTTTTATACATACTAACTATTCAATCCAATCTTAATATGAATTAATTTTTTTGAAAAAGTCAGGTTAAAAATGCATCTTTTAACCTGACTGTATTACTACTCCAAATTTTCTCCATTTGAAGCTATCACCTTTTTATACCAATTAAAACTCTTCTTTGGTTTTCTTGCCATGGTTCCATTTCCATCATTATCTTTATCTACATATATAAAACCATACCTCTTTTTCATTTCTCCAGTTGATGCACTAACTAAATCTATACATCCCCACATAGTATATCCCATTAAATCAACACCGTTCTTAACGGCTTCTTCCATCTCAACTATGTGATCTCTTAAATAATCAATCCTGTAATCATCATTTATTGAGCCATCCTCTTCAATTACATCTACAGCTCCAAGTCCATTTTCCACTACCATAACAGGTATTTGATAGCGATCATAAATGTGATTTAGTGTCCATCTTAATCCTTTAGGATCTATTTGCCATCCCCAGTCAGATGATTTTAAGTATGGGTTCTTATATCCTCCAAGAAGATTTCCTGAAACCTCTTTATCATTCTTATCTGTGCTTACCAGATTTGACATATAGTAACTAAAAGAATAAAAGTCCACACAACCTTCTCTTAATATTTTTTCATCATCCTTCTCCATTTTTATTTCAATACCGTTCTCTTTGAAATAATTAAGAGCAAAGCCAGGGTAATATCCCCTTACTTGAACATCAGAGCATAACATATTATGTATCTGATCCTTTCTCTGGGTTTCAAGTACATCATCTGGATTACATGTTTTAGCATAATTACACATATAAGCTATCATACAGCCTATCTTAAAATTAGGATTTATCTCATGACCTAGTTTAACTGCTTTAGCACTTGCAACAAATTGATGATGAAGAGCTTGAAATCTAAGCTGAGCCTCACTATCACCCTCCTTTGGAATTATTCCTCCACCCATATAGGCACCAAACTGTGGAATTGTTAAGCAGTTTATTTCATTAAAAGTAAGCCAATACTTTACCTTATCTTTGTATCTATTAAATATAGTTTCACAATATCTTGTATAAAAATCAATTACTTCTCTACCTACCCATCCATTGTATTTCTCAGTTAAACCAAAAGGTGTTTCATAGTGTGATATAGTTACTAGTGGTTCAATATTATACTTTAAAAGTTCATCGAATACGTTATCATAGAATTGAAGTCCAGCCTCATTAGGTTCCTTATCATCTCCATTTGGAAATATTCTTGACCAAGCAATAGATAATCTAAAAGTTTTGAAACCCATTTCAGCAAATAATTTTATATCTTCTTTGTAATGGTGATAAAAATCAATTGCTTCATGACTTGGATAATAAGTTCCTTCTTCTAAAACAGGTGTAATACGTCTAGGTGTTGTATGTGTTCCTCCAGTCATCATATCTGCAGTACTTGGTCCCTTGCCATCTTCATTCCAGGCACCTTCAAATTGGTTAGCAGCTGTAGCTCCTCCCCACAAAAAGCCATCCTTCATTTTCATTTACAACACTTCCCATCAGTAATTATTTTGTATTCCTTATATGAACATTATAATTCAAAAAGTTCATATAGTCAACATAATAATTCATTTAATGAACTTTTTATTCTAAAAAAAGCCTCCACTACTTGTGGAGATACTCTTTTTTTAAGCAAGTATTACTTTAAGGCTCTCATCATCAAAATCAGTTTTTGAATCAGTTATAACAGGTAAATCTTCAAGCTTTGCATAGGTATAAAATTTCCTCACATTAAATTTTGAAGCATCTGCAAGAACATAACATGACTTTGAAGCTTTTATAACTGCCTTTTTTAATTTAACATCATCCATAAGATTAGTTTTAAAGCCCCCAATAGAATCTACCCCCATTGTTCCCAAAAATGATATATCAAAGTTCATCATACCTATTTTACTTTCCACGTCTTCGCTCATTATAAGGTTTCTTTCCTTTTTCGCATATCCTCCTAATACATAAGTATCTATATCCTTCTCAATTAATTTTTGTATGTGCATTATTCCATTTGTGACCACAGTAACATTTTTTGAAGCTATGTAATCAATTAAATAGTAGCATGTAGAACCAGAATCTATGAATATAAAATCATCATCCTTTATTAAACTAGCCGCTTTTTTTGCTATCTTTATTTTAGCTTCCTTATTTTCTCCAAAAATCTTTTCTATTATTTCCTTGCCTTCACTTCTATATTTAGCTATTTCAACTCCGCCTCTAGTCCTCTTTACAAGAGCTTTCTTTTCCATTTCTATAAGATCACGTCTAACCGTAGACCTAGATATATTAAAGGCATCCATCAATTCTTGAACTTCAGCCTCTTTATTTTCCTCTAAATACTTTAGGATTTTTTCCCATCTTTCAAACATAACCATTTTTATCACCTATTAAGCTAGAATGTTCATTTTGTTCATAATATGAATAAAATATTATCATTCTATTCATTCCTTGTCAATTATAATTGTAAATACTATTGTGGTTTTTTAAAATAATACAGCTTTCCATCCTCTATAGAGTACTGCAGTAAATTTTTATTATACAGCTGGGATACAAATGCAGAGACTGCTGAAAAATTTATATGATATTGATTAAAGTCCATAGACAGTTCATTTAATACAGCTAAATTTTCAAGTATATCCTCTCTAGTTAAAGGTACATCCAAAAGCTCCATTATTTGATTCTTGTAATTTTCTATATTATTTAAATTCTCATCTAAAAGCTTAACAAGCTGCTCTTTATCAATGAATTCATCAGAATGACTCATAACAAAATAATCTGCATCTATTTCTTTAAGTTTTTTTAAAGTTTCTTCTTCCTTGTCTACATCGTACAAATATGGAAGTGAGTATTTTTGAAGGGTTTCCTTAGAAAATACACTATCTCCTAAAAAACATACCTTCTCCCTTGTCACTATTCCTATTAAATCTACTGTATGTCCAGGAAGAGCTATAACTTCAAACTTTTCATCATTTATCTTATTCTCCCCTTCTTTTAAAACGTAATCTACCATTAAAGGTTTATTGCTTTTATGAAGCTCTTTTATTGCACTAGCTCCAAAAAGCCCTGTTGGATAAAGATGAATATTTTCCATACTCACCTTTTCTTTTTCTGAAGTATATATAAGGCAGCCCGGATAATTATTTTGGAAGTACGTATTTCCACCACAGTGATCTAAGTGATGATGAGTATTTACTATATATTTAGGATGTAGCCCGTTTTTTATGAGAACCTCGTCAATTTTTCTAGCATCACTGTTGTTCATTCCTGTATCTACTAAAAGGCAATTTTTATTTTTAAATACATAAACCCCTATATTAGTAGGGGCATTTATATAATAAGTATTTCCCTTTATTTTTTCTAATTCCATGTAATTATGAATTAAGATAGCATTTCAAGAAAAGCCGTCTTAATCCAATCACCTCCTTATGAGTAATAATTTCAAATATATTTCATAATATTTATAATACTTCTGTATATTAAAAGAAAGTACGGTGATATAATGCCAACTTTAACTTTCAAATTGATCTTCTCCTACAGAATTTTTATTTACTTACTAGTATTTGTTTTATTTCCTATACTACTTTTCTATAACTCTTCCTTATTAGGAGTTAAATCCTATAATCATGAGTTTCTATCAAAGAAATCTACAGATTGCATAAAAGGACTTTCCATTCTAGTGATAATTTTACACCATATATCACTTAGAATGCAACCTGTAGGATTTATGGGTATTTATACTTGTCTTGGTCATCTTGCTGTAAGTATGTTTTTATTTTTTTCAGGCTATGGTTTAATGGTTTCAAAGCTAAAAAAGAAAAACTATTTTAAGGGTTTCTTTTCAAAACGCCTAAGCAAAGTTTATTTACCTTTTGTAATAATAAACGCTATTACAATAATATTAACCTCATTAATCTTTGGTACTAAATTTAATCTAAAGGATATAATATTTTATCTTTCTGGATTATCCTTAATAGACTCGACACAATGGTTTGTAATAGCTATTCTAGTTTTTTATTTATGCTTTTATGTATGCTTTAAATTTCTTAGCACTAACCTAGCACAACATATTCTATTATTTCTTACCTTTGTATACTTTTTTGCTATGATATTTATGGGCTTTAGAGAATGGTGGTATAACACAGCTTTTTGCTTCCCACTGGGTGTATATGCTGCAATAAATTATGATGCTCTTACTAAATTCTTAGAAAAACATTATGTAAAAACACTTATTATAGCTTTAATAGCCTTTACGTTTTTCTTTTTCTTAGCACACATGTTACCATCAGCTATAATGCCTTTATACCAAACTATCGCTTCAATAATATTCGTATATTTAGTACTGTTATTTTTATTTAAATTTAGATTGTCTTCTAAACCTTTATTATTTCTTGGAAATATAGCCTACGAAATATACCTTGTTCATATGAAAATATTAGTAGCCTTTTTCAGCTTTATAGGTGCACGGGGAAGTTATATTGTATATCTTTATCTTATACTTGTTATAATAGTAGCCTTTTGCTTTAACAAACTGTTTAATTTAAATAAAAATAAAAAAGTGAAACTGACTTAATTTCTTTTCTACTTAATAATTTTATTTCAAAAAATCAATTTTAGCGGCGTCACCGCCGCTAAAACCTATAATAACCCAATTATTTGACTTTTGTATTCTAGTAATTCTTTTGAAAATCCTCTTTTTATTTTATCATCCATAAAAAATTCTATATTAAATTCCTTTTTAACAACTCCCGGTCTTGAACCTAATACATATATTCTATCAGATAAAAGTATAGCTTCTTCAATATCATGAGTTATAAAAAGTATCGTTCTCTTAAGCACATCCTTCATTTGTAAAATCCATTTCTGCATATTTCCCTTTGTTATGGAATCAAGTGCTCCAAAGGGTTCATCAAGAAGCATTATTTCACTTGAAGAAAGAAAGGTTCTAAGAAAACTTGCTCTTTGTTTCATTCCACCTGAAAGCTCATATGGATATTTATTCTCATATCCTTTAAGACCCATAATTTCAATATATTTTTTAGCTTCACTTCTAGATTCTTTTTTATTTTTACCTTTTAAGTCAAGTGGAAGTACCACATTATCAATAACTGTTTTCCAAGGAAGTAATAAATCCTTTTGCTGCATATAGCCTATATCACCCGAAACCTTAACTTCACCACTATCAGCATCTGTAAGAGCGGTTATTATATTAAATAACGTACTCTTTCCGCAGCCACTAGGTCCTAAAATCGAAACGAACTCTCCTGACTTTACATTAAGAGAAACATCTTTTAGTACAGTTTCTTCATCAAAGCTTTTTGTTACATTTTTAATATCTATAACAAGCTTACCAAAATTATTTTGATAAGAATTCATTTGTGAATGCATCTTTAACATTTAGCTCCTTCTTTATAAGACCCTTACTCTTTAGAAAATCAGCATAGTTCTTCCAAACACTAGATTTCATTTCTCCCCATTTTGACATATCATCTGCATAATGTGTTGCCATATATTTTTGACTCTCTACTGCCAATTTTTCATCTATCTCAGGCGCATATTTTCTTAGTATTTTTGCACTTTCTTCAGGATGCTTAGCAGCATATTGATATCCTTTTTTAGTAGCAAGCATGAATTTTTTAGCCTTAGCTGGATTTTCCTTTAATATTTTATTATTTGTTATTATTACAGGTGTATAGTAATCAAGAGCAGGATCTAAATCTTTAACTGCCACATAATCTAAATCAATACCTTTTAACTTAGCTTCAATTCCTGTCCAACCTTCAAATATCCACGCAAAATCAACATTCTTTTTCGTAGCTGCAAAATAATCATCGTTTCCTATATTAACTATTTTTAGTTTACTAAAATCTGCACCATTTTTCTCCATGATAGCTTTGATTACTGCTTCTTCTGAAGGTGAACCCCATCCTCCATAAACTTTTCCTTCTGCATCTTTAATTGATTTAATATTTTTGCTTTTAGGTGCTGCAAAACCAGAAGTATTATGCTGTAAAACAGCTGCAATGGTCTTAATTGGAAGTGGAGTTTTACCAGTTAACGCATAAGTTACATCCTCCTGATAGCTTACTCCAAAATCCCCCTTATTAGTTGCAATAAGGTCTGTAACACTTCCGCTTGAAGGCTGCTGAATTTTCACATCCAGACCCTCTTCTTTATAGTAGCCTTTATCTAATGCAACATACATTCCCGTATGGTTTGTATTTGGCGTCCAATCTAATATTACAGTTGTCTTATCCAATTTATTACTGCTTGAACTTCCATTAGATGTACATCCCGTTATAATCGCTGATGTCATAATAACCGCTGATATTAATGATAATATTTTTTTCTTTTTCACCTGAATCTCTCCTTATTTCCAATGAATTATTCTTTTTCCAATGAAATCTACAATATATATTAATACTATACTTATAATTACAATAACAACAATTGAGGCAAATACCTTATCAAGTGCATAGGCATTTTTAGCCCTTACCATATAAACGCCTATTCCTCCATCTCCTCCTAACCATTCACCTATTACTGCTGCCATAATCATGTAGGTGCAGGCTATTTTAATCCCAGAAAACAAATTTACCATAGCAGAAGGAAGTTTTAAATGATAAAAAATCTGAATTCTAGATGCCTTCATGCTCCTAAACAAATTTATATAATCCTTGTCAATCTTTTCAAAACCATCTATAAGACTTATTACTATAGGAAAAAAACATGTTATCACAACAACTATTATCTTAGGAAGCGGTCCAAAACCAAACCATATTATAAATAGTGGTGCAATAGCTATAGTTGGTATAGTTTGTGATATAACAATGATTGGATAAAGTGCTTTTCTAACAATCTGAAAACTATCCATTATAATAGCAAGTATAAAAGCGAAAATTATAGCAATAAAAAAACCTACAAGAGATTCATAAATTGTCACCTTTGTATTTTGCATTATAGTACCGAATTCACTAATTAATGTTAAGCATATATCCTTAGGTGATGGGATTACATACTCAGGTATTTTTCTAAAATCCACTATAAGCTGCCATAATATAATTACAGCAATTAGAGCAGCCACAGGATATACTTTATTCTTTATATTTTCCCACTTTTTCATTCATAGTCACGCCTTCAGCTTTATAATCAATCTTTACAACGGATGCAACTCTTTCTGAGCCCTCTTTAACACAAATTTCCTGTGCTTTTTTTACTATTTCAAGAAGTGTATCTAAATCACCCTCCATAGTAGTTTCCATAGGTCCAATTATATATTTTACACCTGAAGCCTTTATGTACTCTATTACCTTGTCAACTACCTCATAAAGTCTTTTTTCCTCAACAACAGGGAGTACCTGCAAACTCACATTAACAACTGGTTTCATAACGTTATTCCCTCTTTCCTTATTAGTGTTTTAAAATTATTTTCTATAACGCCTTTTACTTCCTCCTCCTGAATATTTTTTATTTTAGAGATTTCCTTTACTACATTTTTGATAACGTTTGGGTACCCATAATCTCCATTAACCCATTCAAGTGAGGTTGGACCATCTGTTTCTGTTAAAATTTTATCTATCGGAAGCAGCTGAACAATTTCCTTTGAGAGCTTAGAATATCCAATGTCCACACTTATAGTAAAATAGCAGCCATAGTCTAAAAGCTTTTTTAGAGTGTCCTTATCACCACTATACCAGTGAATTATAGGTGTTTTAAGTTCATACTTCTTTATATAGTTATATATTTCACTTTCTGCACCCTTCGTATGTATATTAGTTATTTTATTGTACTTTTTAGCTTCTTCTAGAAAATAAGTGAACACCCTTTTCATATGAGGATATTTTTCTTTTTCCTTAACCCATACGTAATCAAGGCCTATTTCTCCTATTATTTTGCTCTCTCTTATATACTCATCAAAACATTCAAGATTCTTAAAGTTTTCATGAGCTCTAGAAGGATGAATACCAAAACAAGGAATAATGTTTTTATTTTTCAAAGCTAGACTCTTTGTAAACTTGTAGCTTTTAGTGTCCATAGAACATCCAAGCGTTATTATATTGTCATTTTTTATAATGTCCAAAGCCTTATTTAATTTTTCTTGTTCCTCAAAAAAATCCAAATGGTTATGCGCATCTATAAACATTCCTTCTCCTTAATTTTGAAAAAAATAAAAGCACTACGAATATAGTGCTTTAAGTAATCATTTAAAAAGCTTTCCTTCGTCAGAATTAACCGAATCAGGTTCAAAGGGTTAAAGTTTTTTAACTTCTCTCAGCCAAAAGGCACCCCTAGCACTAAAATACATATGAAATTTTAATAACATATTTATGCTACCACTTATTTTTTCAAATGTAAATAGTTTTTTAATTTTATGTATATTTTCTTCTTTATTTAGATTTACCAATATCTTTTCTATAGTAAATACCGTCGAATTTAATTCTTTCTATATCTGTGTAAGCTTTTTTTATAGCCTCATCTAAAGTAATTCCTCTAGCTGAAGCGCATAGAACTCTTCCACCAGATGTCTTGTAAACTCCATTCTCTAATTTAACACCTGCACAAAATACTTTATCCCCTGCATCATCTATTCCACTTATTTCATAACCAGTACTATAATTTTTAGGATATCCTTTTGAAGCTGCTACAACACAGCATGCATTTCCATCGTACCACTCTATATCAAAATCAGAAAGTTTTTTATCCATTGCTGCATTTATTAAGTCAACAAAGTCGCTTTTCATAAGATATAAAACTACTTGTGTTTCTGGATCTCCAAGTCTTACATTGTACTCAAGAAGATACACACCCTTTTTAGTTATCATAAGCCCAAAAAATATTATTCCAGTAAAGTCCATTCTCTCTTCTTGAATTCCAATTAAAGTAGGCTTTAGAATTTCTTCTTCAAAGCTTTTAAGTACTTCTTCAGTACAATATGGATTTGGAGATATAGCTCCCATACCACCTGTATTTGGCCCTTTGTTACCATCAAAAATCTGTTTGTGATCCTTTGAGGATACAAAAGGAATTATTGCTTTTCCATCTGTAATTGATAAAATTGATGCTTCTACACCTTCTAGATATTCTTCAATTACAACCTTTTTCCCCGATCCTTTAAACACATCTTTAACCATAAAAGCTTTTATAGTCTCTTCCGCTAATTTATAATCCTCACAGATTACAACGCCTTTACCTGCTGCTAATCCATCCGCCTTTATAACTATAGGATAAGTACATTTTTTTAAATATTCTAGAGATTCCTCAGAATTTTCAAAAACCGCATATTCAGCTGTTTTTACATTATATTTTTTCATAAAGTCCTTAGAAAAAGACTTGCTTCCCTCAAGCTGTGCCCCTACCTTGCCAGGCCCAAATATTTTAAGTCCCTTTTCCTTAAACTCATTAACTATTCCATCTACAAGAGGAGCTTCTGGACCTACTACTGTTAAGTCTATATTATTTTTACTAGCAAATTCTATAAGCTCTTCTGTTTTCTCTAAGTTCACATTCTCACATTTATTTTCTTTAGCTGTTCCACCATTTCCAGGTGCACAATATATTCTCTCAACACTTTTATTTTGTGCCATTTTCCATGCCATAGCATGCTCTCTTCCCCCTGAACCTATGAGTAAAATCTTCATAACAAACCTCCAAATAATAAATTTAATGATATGTACACTATTAAAAATGACAAGTTTCAAGTGATAAGCTATAGTGGATTGATTTCTACAGCTCACCCTTTATCACTTGCCACTTTATTATGTTTACTATATGAAAAACAGATGTTAAAACTAACTTAATTAATCTATTTTTCATACTTAGAATTTCCTCTTAAATTGAATTTACAAGCATTTTAAAAGGAAATTCTATAACTTATAGACTAATGTTTAAAATGTCTTATACCTGTCATAACCATTGAAATTCCATATTTATTGCAGCCATCAATGGATTCCTGATCTCTTATAGAACCACCAGGTTGAATTATAGCTTTAATTCCATTTTTATGTGCCTCTTCTACTATATCGCCAAATGGGAAAAATGCGTCTGATGCAAGAACTGCTGCTCCTTTTCCTCTCTCCATAGCATCCTTAGCTGGCCAAATTCTGTTTACTTGACCTCCTCCAATTCCAACTGCTGCTCCATTTTTAACAACAACTATAGCATTGGATTTTACGTATTTTACTACCTTCATTCCAAAAATCATATCTCTCATTTCTTCATCTGTTGGTTTCTTATCTGTAACTACTTCCATTTTTTCAGTAAGTTTGTTATCTGCACTTTGAACAAGCATTGCACCATCTACCTTTGCAAGCTCGAAATTATCTGAAGGTTTTTCATTAGCTTTTATTACTCTAAGGTTTTTCTTAGATTTTAAAACTTCAAGTGCATCCGCTGTAAAGTCAGGTGCTATAACTATTTCAAGGAATATTTTAACCATTTCTTCTGCTGCAGGCTTATCTATAACTTTATTTAAAGCAACTATCCCTCCAAAAATCGAAGTATCATCACACTCAAAAGCTTTTTTATAAGCATCTAAAGGATTTTCTCCAATAGCAACGCCGCATGGACTATTGTGTTTTAAAGCACAGCATACAGTTTCATCGAATTCATTTACAACTTTCCAAGCTATATCCATATCTTTTATGTTATTATAAGAAAGTTCTTTTCCATTAAGTTGTTCAAAACCCTTCATTGCTCCATCTCCAAAAGCTGCCTCATAAAAAGCTGCTGTTTGATGAGGGTTTTCTCCATATCTTAAATCCATTTTCTTTTTGTAAGGTACGGCTAAGTACTCAGGATATTCATCTTCAAGAAGGAATCTACTGATTGCACCATCATAAGCCGACATTAAATTAAATACCTTACCAGCTAATCTTTTCTTTGTATTATAAGCTACTTCCCCGGTTTTTTCAATTTGATCTATTACATCATCATAATCATTTACATCTGTTAATACAACAACATCTTGAAAATTTTTAGCAGCTGCTCTTATCATAGTTGGACCACCGATATCTATAAATTCAACTTTCTCTTCAAAGCTTATGTTCTCTTTAACCTTGTCAAAGAAAGGATACAAATTAACAACTACCATATCAATTGGTGTTATTCCTTTATTCTTTATAGTGTCCATATGTTCTTTATTATCTCTTATTGCTAGAATTCCACCATGTATTTTAGGATGAAGTGTTTTTACTCTTCCATCAAGTATTTCATCAAAACCTGTAACCTCTGAAACCTCTATTACGGGAATACCATTTTCCTTAAGATGCTTATAGGTTCCACCTGTTGAAAGTATTTCTACACCTTTTTCATTTAAAAATTTTGCTAGCTTTAAAATCCCATTTTTATTAAATACGCTTATAAGTGCTCTTTTTATCATAATAAGTATTTTAACTTTTAAGAAAAAGCTAAAATAACTTCACTTCCTTTCCTTATTTAATAACTTTTACATGTCTTCCTTCTATTTGAACTTTTCCTTCTGATAATACCTTTACTGCCTCCGGAAGAAGCTTATGTTCTGCCTCTAAAACTCTTTTTTGAAGTGTATCTGGTGTATCAGTTGCGAGAACCTCTACCGCACTTTGAAGAATTATCGGTCCACTGTCTGTTCCTTCATCTACAAAATGAACAGTACAACCTGAAATTTTAACTCCGTACTCTATAGCTTTTTCATGAACCTTCATGCCATACATTCCATTTCCACAAAACGCTGGTATAAGGGAAGGATGTATATTTATTATCCTATTTTTAAATTTATTTAGCAAATCACCTTTTAGTATTGAAAGAAAACCCGCAAGGACTATTAAATCCACCTTTTTATAAAGCAATTTTAATACCTCATCACATACAGTTCCCTTATATTCTTTTCTATCAAAGGTATAACTTTTTATACCATGTTTCTTTGCTCTTTCTATTGCAAAAGCCCCTTTTTTATCGCTTATGACAGCCTCGATTATACAATTTTTTATATATCCTTCTTCAATGGCATCAATTATAGATTGAAGGTCTGTTCCGCCCCCTGACACGAGAACAGCTATTTTATACATACTCCACTACCTCCAGCTTTTACGTATCCAATTTCATATGCCTTTTCTCCAGATTCTTTAAGTGATGCTATTATTCCATCTTTATCTTCCTTTGCAGCACAAATGACAAAACCAATACCCATGTTAAACGTATTAAACGCGTGATTTTCATCTACCCCAAGTGACATTATATGCTTAAATATTTCTGGAATCTCAAGACTTTCCTTATTTATAACTGCTGTGAAGTCTCCTTTGAACATTCTTGGTATATTCTCATAAAAACCGCCCCCAGTTATATGAGCCATACCCTTTACATCAAAGCTTTCTAATACCTTCAATACAGGTTTTACATATATTTTTGTAGGAGTTAGTAAAACTTCTCCTATCTTCTTTCCATTAAATTCTTCATTAAAATCAGTTATTAGCTTCCTTACAAGTGAATATCCATTGCTGTGTATTCCAGAAGATGCTATACCAATAAGTACATTTCCATCTTCTATTTTACTTCCATCAATTATTTTATCCTTATCTACAAGTCCAACTGCAAAACCAGCTAAATCATATTCTCCTTCTTTATAGAAGCCTGGCATTTCTGCTGTTTCTCCACCAATAAGAGCACAACCTGCCTGGCTACAGCCTTCAGAAACTCCCTTAACTAAATCCGATGCAACTTCTGCTTCAAGCTTACCACAGGCTATATAATCTAAGAAAAACACTGGCTTTGCACCATGGCATAAAATATCATTAACACACATAGCTGTACAGTCTATTCCAACAGTATCATATTTTTTAGTAGCAAATGCAACTGCAAGCTTTGTACCAACACCATCTGTTCCAGATACTAAAACTGGATTCTTATATCCGCTTCCTATTTCAAACATTCCAGCAAAGCTTCCAAGATTATTTATAACTCCTGGAATAAAGGTTTTAGACGCATAATCTTTCATAAGCTTTACAGATTTGTATCCTTCTTCAATATTTACTCCACTATCCTTATATGTTACCATTTGTACACAACCTTTCAAAAATTTTAAGTTTCAAGTCTATCCTTATCAGCCTCAACTGGTGCTGACACTGGATATACACCATTAAAGCATCCAAGACAAAATTTTTTATCTTTTCCAAGGGTTTTTAAAAGAGCGTCTATACTTAAATATCCCAAACTATCTGCTCCTATAAAATCTCTTATTTCTTCAACTGTTTTATGTGCACCAATGAGGTCTTTTCTATAAGGAGTATCTATTCCAAAGTAGCATGGAAATTTTACTATAGGTGAAGACACCCTAAAATGTACTTCTTTTGCTCCAGCTTTACGTATAATATCCACAAGTCTCTTGCTTGTAGTTCCTCTAACTATGGAGTCATCTATTAAAACAACTCTTTTTCCCTCTATTATTGACTTCACAGGATTCAGCTTAACAGATACAGCTTTTTCCCTAAGTTCCTGTGTTGGAGCTATAAAGGTTCTACCTATGTATTTATTTTTTATCAGCCCCAAAGTATACGGTATCCCAGAAGCTCTAGCGTAACCAATTGCCGCTGGTATTCCTGAATCAGGTACTCCAATTACTATGTCTGCCTCTACAGGAGAATCCTTAAATAATTGTTCTCCAGCAAGTTCTCTTGATTTATTTACATCTATTCCATCTATTACACTGTCAGGTCTAGCAAAATAAATATATTCAAAAGCACAGGTTTCGCACTTTGTTTTTTCTGCAAAATTTATACTTCTAAGTCCGTCCTTATCAACTATTACTATTTCTCCAGGATTTACATCTCTAACAAACTCAGCACCTACAGTATCCAGTGCACAACTTTCAGAACAAATTATATAGCTATCATCAATTTTCCCAATACAAAGTGGTCTTATACCATTTGGATCTCTAACTCCTATTAATTTATCCTTTGTGAGAATTACAATAGCGTATGAACCTTTGATTGCTTGAATTGCATCCACAACTGCTTTCTCTATTCCCTTTTTAGCAGCTCTAGCTATAAGATTCAAGATAACTTCAGTATCAATGGAAGTTTGGAACATAGTGCCGCCATCCTGTAGAAGTTCTCTTATAACATCAGCATTAACTAGGTTACCATTATGAGCAATAGCAATAGACCCTAATTTAAAATTACTCATTATAGGCTGAGCATTGTTTGCATTACTTCCACCTGTTGTCGAGTATCTAACATGACCTATGGCAGAGCTTCCAACCAATGAATCTATAATTTCAGGATTGAACACATCTGCTACAAGCCCCATATTTTTATAAACACAAAGTTCTTTTCCATTGGATACAGCAATGCCTGCACTCTCCTGTCCCCTGTGTTGAAGAGCATATAAACCGTAGTAAGTTAGTCTAGAAGCATCTATATCTTTATTTGAAAAAATTCCAAATACACCGCATTCTTCTTTGAACTTATCCATATCTTCATTTTCAGCTGCGCACTGTTCTTTTATCATACCTATCTCCTTCTCTTTACTTTTTTAAAGATAAATAATTTAAATTGCAGTAGGTTAAATATAGGCTATAGTACTCTACTTAGCACAATAGCCTGATAAAATAGTTATTTTCCTGTTATTCTATTAAGTATTTCAACATAGGCTTCTTTTACATTACCCATATCTCTTCTAAATCTATCTTTATCTAATTTTTCATTTGTTTTTTCATCCCATAATCTGCAAGTGTCCGGTGATATTTCATCAGCAAGTAAAACTTCACCATTATATCTTCCAAATTCAATTTTAAAATCTATTAACTTTATTCCTTGCTTATGGAAGAACTCTTTAAGTACATCATTTACTGTCTTAGTTGCAGCATAGATTTTATCTAATTCTTCAAAAGTAGTTGCTCCTATAGCAACAGCGTGAGTATCATTTATAAGAGGATCTCCCAAAGCATCATCTTTATAAGATAATTCAAAAACTGTTGTCTTAAGCTCATAGCCTTCTTCAAGTCCAAGTCTTTTTGCCATACTTCCTGCTGCCACATTTCTAACTATTACTTCAAGAGGTACTATCTCAACCTTCTTACAAAGCTGTTCTCTATCGCTTAATTTCTTTTCAAAATGAGTTTTAACACCGTGTTTTTCTAACAATTCAAAAAGCATTGAAGTTATGTTATTATTAAGAACTCCCTTATCCTCTATTTGTCCTTTTTTTTCTCCATTAAATGCTGTAGCATCATCTTTATAATATATAACAACCTTTTCTGGGTCCTCTGTAGAATATACCTTCTTAGCTTTTCCTTCATACATCATTTCTTTTTTTTCCATTTTATAATTGCACTCCTTCTTCATTATCCTTTATAAAATTCTCTTTCATTTCTTGTCTGAATTTAACAAGCTTTTCTTTAATTTCAGGATATTTAATCGAAAGTATTTGGGCTGCAAGCATTCCTGCATTATAACTATTGTTGATACCTACGGTTGCAACCGGTATGTTTTTGGGCATTTGAACTATTGAAAACAAAGAATCAAGTCCGTCAATTGCCGCATTTATAGGAACTCCTATAACTGGAAGTGTAGTTTGAGAAGCTATAACTCCTGGAAGGTGAGCTGCTAGACCAGCACCTGCAATTATGCATTCAAATCCATCATTTTCAAGGCTCTTAATAACTTCACTTAATTTTTCTGGTACTCTGTGAGCCGATAATACATAAGCTTTGTATTCAACTCCAAATTCTTTAAGCGCAGTAGCTGCACCCTTCATTTTTTCAGTGTCTGATTTGCTTCCAAATATAATAGCAACTTTCATTGAACTGCCTCCTACTTAGAATTTGATTTATGAATTTTCTTCGTCAATGTAACTTTATGTTAGCATAATATTTTTCACAAGTCAATAACATTATACCATTTTATTTTTATAATGTTCGTATTGTCACTGTAAAATAAAGCTTTTATTTAATTAATGTTCGTGTTATTATGTTTATATTTGGATAACCTTTAATTTGATGTTAAACCTAATTTCTTATATAAAAAAGAGACATACTATAAAGACTTTTGTAATCTTTATGCATATCTCTTTTATTTATTCTCTAAAAGCTACTCGTGCATAAAATAAGCAAAAGGATCAAACTGTTGTGTAGCTACTAAACTTCTTATATGAACACTTCCGCTTTGATTATCAGCAACATAAGCTAAGGTATGATCGTCAGGATTTACCCAATCTAAAAACACATAAGTATGTGTAGGGCATGTATAGTCATCATCAACAGTAAAACATATACTTCCTGGCGTCAGCAAATCATAATCAATTTGTCTTGACCATCCAAGAGAAGCTAAAAAGTTCGTATAAACTCCTGTATTACACATGTCTGTAGGAACATTTATTCCTACCATTCTTAAGGCAGTGCTTGAAAAGTACACACAGTTATTACTTGTAATCCCCCCATGCAGCTGTATTGCCTTTTCATTTGTGCTCTGTATATTACAAGAAGGTCGCAGATATTCAGATAATTTATAATTTGTGGAGTTAAAAATTGAAGCTGTCACATTAGGTGATGAATTTATTGCATTACTCCCATCAGTTCCATTATCAAAATATACTTTTATTCTTATTCCTTGTATTCTAAGTCCTAGACCTGTTGAACCTGCTATTTCTCCATTACTAGCCCAATTAGTCCAACCTATACCTTGCACATCTACTTGATATTTTATACTAAAATTAGGGGCATTTATAAGCCTCATTTTTAAAGCTTCTATTCTAAGATTCTGTCCATCAGCTCCTGCCACAGCACCATCATAAACGCTGCTCATCCAGCCTATATTTTCAACATGAACCTCATATTCAACCTTTGCACCTTCAGGGGCATTTTCTAAATTCACTTGTATTCCTTCCATTTTAGCTGCTTGTCCACTTGTATCTATTATTGCCCCATCACTTACAGGATTTTCTGTTAAGGCGTTATCTTCAAATTTAGCCTTATACTGTACACTAAAATCCTTCACTATCCTGATTCTTAAAGCCTCAAGTCTTAAACCTTTATAAGGTGTGCCAGCAATTGCTCCATCACTTACCCAATCCTGCCATCCTATATTTTGAATTTGAGCTTGATACTGAACGTGATACCCCGGCATATTTAAAAGAGAAACCGTTATCGCCTCAATGTCCGCATTTGGTTCATCTGCATTGGATTCAGCCCCATCTCTAACAAGATAAGTCCACCCTCCATTTATAACCTTAGTACTATAGGTAATACCTGCTCCTTGTGGTGCATTTAAAAGTTCAATTTTAAATCCATGTGAGGATATTCCTTGTCCTACAGTACCTGAAACTTCTCCGTCACTAACTTTGTTTTGCCACCCACTACCATTTATATTTGCACTATATGACACAGATATTCCATCATTCTTAGGATTTAGAACTGTAACTGAGCAGGCAGCTGTTTTTCCACCATCTACTGTAGTTGCCGTTATTACAGCATTTCCAGCACTTACAGCCTTAATCTTTCCCGTAATATTATCAACCGATACAATTGAAGAATTTGATGATGTCCATCTTACAGCCTTTTCAGTGGCATTATCAGGTAGTATATTTGCACTTAATGTATCAAAGTCTCCTACCTTAAGATTATCAGTACTTTTATTTATGTTTACACTTGAAACATTATTGATGCTGCTAACTGTATAATTACAAGAAGCTATCTTATTACCGTCCACTGTAGTTGCTGTTATCGTAACTTCTCCAGCACTTACCCCTGTTACCTGTCCATTATCATCAACAGATGCAACTTCTGGATTAGATGATGTCCATTTTATAGTTTTAACTGCCGCATTTTCAGGAGTTATCATAGCTTTTAAGTTTTTATCAGTATTTCCAACAAACAAGGTATCCAATGTCTTGTTTAGAGATATAGACTCAACCCTAGCTGCCTTTACTATCCTTACCTGAAATGCTTCAAGCCTTAAGCTACTGCCAATAGTTCCTGCTATTTGACCGTCACTTACCCAAGGTTGCCATCCTAAATTTTCAACCTGTGCTCTGTACTCAACTGAATATCCAGGCATATTTACAAGAGACACCTTCATTGCCTCCACCCTTAAAGCCTGTCCAACAGTTCCTGCTATATTTCCTCCAGTCACTTCATTCTGCCACCCTAGATTTTCAACATGAGCTTGATACTTAATTTGAGCTCCATCTGGTGCATCTACAAGATTTATTTTAAAAGCCTCATCTCTTAAACCTTGTCCCACGGTACCAGATATCTGCTCTTGTGCTGCAGTGCTCTGCCATCCGATATTCTCTACTTGTGATTGATATGTAACTGTAGGCATTGCTATTTTGTCCGCCAATACTATTTTATTAGCACACAATAATAGAAAAAATACACCTATAGTAAAAGTGAATTTTAAAGCTTTTCTCATCTTACATCCCCCTTTTGTAAATCAATTTTCACTTATTGCTTTTCATTTACATAAGACGCTTTATGGATATTAAAGTATTTTTATACATTTATTACCTTTTTATCATAATATATATCTATTTTACTTATTAGTCAATAGGCTTTTTATCAATTCATCATCTTTATGTTCTTTTTAAGCTAAGGAATGTATTTCCACACTATATTATTTCTTAAAATTAAAGATACACGAAACTTCTCATTGTCTTTTAATAAGTATGCTTATCAAAACATACATTTATCTTCATGCTTATAAATATTAAGTATTGGGGTCCGATTTCCAACCTTTAATACTATCATCAATATTAAAAACTAAATTCTTATCTTTTATATAAACTACATTTTCATCAGGATATGTAATAACATCATCTTCTTCACGAGTACCTACATCAAGTATCTTGAGTATCACTTCTCCACTATTAATAAATTGATGTGCTGTACTCTTTCCTGCTGGAAAAGATATTACATCTCCTTCTCTCACTTTTACTTCTCTTCCATTTACTCTAAGTATCCCTTCTCCATCTATTATCATGAAAAATTCTTCCTTACTTGAATGACAATGATATTTTACGCTTTCTCCTCCCGGCTTTACATAATCTATATTTATATAAAATTTCTCTGTTCCAACAGCATCTCCTATTAATTCTGTTTTCAAATTAGATTTAAACTCAGGATCATATATATATTTCATATCAATATTATGAATATTTATTCTCTTATTCATACAACAATTTACTCCTTTATATTATGTGTTACACTTATGGTAATTATATTACTTGATATAATCTACTGCAATATTACTATTGTAATTTATTCTTTGAATATATTTATTATAAAAGTGAAATCTATAAAAAAGGAGATGATTAATATGTCTAGAAACCACCGAGTGCTAGTACCTGGAGCTAGAGGTGGGCTTCAAAAATTGAAAACAGAAGCCTCAAAAGAACTTGCTGAAAATAACATAACCAACCCAAATGATAAGCAGTATAATGTTGGTGGTCAAATGGTTAAAGATATGATAAAAAAAGTTGAAAAGAATATGAAATAATTCAAAAAAAATGTTCGCAACTTTAAACCTCTGCGAACATTTTTTATTATTATTAAGCTATCTTAAATTTGAGTACAACTTCATTAAGTTTTTGTGCAAGCTCTGCTTGATTCTGCGCCGTTAAAGCTACTTGTTCTGTTGCTTTTGTCACTTCATCAACGCTAAATTTTATTTCTTCTGCACGATTAGAAGATTTCTGTTGTGTCTCAGCCATACTCTCTGACGCATCGCTTACTTGTCCTATTGTTGCCGAAAGCTCTTCTGTCATTGCGGCTATTTCTTCTGATACATTATTTATAAAGTCAGAATCATTATAGTAACTCTTACCCATATTGCCAAAAAATTCAAACTGTTTACTTATATCTTCTCTCATGAATTTTAATATATCATTACTATTTGATGAAAGATTATCAAAAGCATCTTGAACCTTAACAATAGTATCATTAATTCCTGTTACTGATTCTGCTGACTGCTCTGCAAGTCGTCTAACCTCTTCCGCTACTACTGCAAATCCTTTTCCAACTTCGCCAGCTCTAGCAGCCTCTATTGCAGCGTTAAGTGCTAACAAATTTGTTTGTTCTGCAATGCTTGCAATAGTATCTGCCATCATTCTTATATTTCCTACTACTTTCCCATTTTCAATAGCCTCTAGTATCCTTTTCTCTTTTTGGGTATACAACGTTTTGCTCTCAGCTCTGACCTTATCTAGATGTTCAGTAACCTTATTTGCTTTTTCCTTTGAAGCACTAGAATTATTACTTCCATCCATAGCTTTTGAAGCTAATTCATTTATATTTGAATTAATTTCTTCAATAGAAGCGCTTATTTCTTCTGATGAAGCACTAGTATCCTGTATTCCTAATACTATAGTATTTATAGATTCATCTATAGCATTTGACTTTGAAGATAGTTCTTCTGATGTAGCTGAAAGTTCTTCGCTAGCCGCACTCATATCTTCAGAATTACTCATAATAATTTTAATTAAATCACTAACATTTTTCTGCGCATCATTAAGGGATTTTCCCACTTTTCCAAATTCATCACCACGAGTTACGACAATAGGTGTTGAAAAGTCAAACTCAGATAATCTTTCCGCTAAGCCCTTTATTTTTTTCAAAGGATCATTTATGTGTTTCGCCATAACTAATCCTAACAAAACAGAACCGATTACACTTATAATGACTACAATAATTGAAATTAAAAAAGCATTTTGATACACAACTTTACTGTTATCATAATCACTTTTTGCAAGTTTGGTATTAAGAGCAATCTCTTTATCCAAATATCCAAACATAGTATTTCTATAGCTTGAGGCTTTTGTAAAATATTCATTAGCCTTATCATAATCGCCTTTGTTTACAGCATCAACAAATTCACTTCTTGCAATTCCCCACTTTTTTAATTCTATATTCACTTGATTGAATAGTTTCCTGTCTTCTGCTATTACAATTGTGTTCTTATACTCATTAATAATTTTATTATCCTTATTTTCTAAATCAGAAATTTCTTTAATTAAATCATCTACTTTATCCTTGTTATTCTTATCTTTTAGCTTAAGCATATCAGCTCTTGTTTCCATAAAGTCTGCTTTTAACTGAATGAGGTCATTGGTTCCCTTAAGATCTACCTTGTATATATTTTGCAGATTACTAAACACAGTTTTAAGACTAGTTAATCCAACTATACCTACTATAATTGTAAATATAGAAATCACTCCAAATA
Source organism: Clostridium acetobutylicum ATCC 824 (assembly GCF_000008765.1). Classification (NCBI taxonomy): domain Bacteria; kingdom Bacillati; phylum Bacillota; class Clostridia; order Eubacteriales; family Clostridiaceae; genus Clostridium; species Clostridium acetobutylicum. Next base: position 1,528,884 of record NC_003030.1, on the reverse strand, counting down.
CTAAAATTAATTTTTTAAAAATTCTCATGTCATTAAAAATTCTCATCTTCCTTCTCTCCACCCTTATCTTTTATTTTATACATATTTTAGGATATTTAATTATTGAATTTTTCAAATAAATCATAAAATATATATCTCATTTCTATTACGATATTATCTCATATTTTTCGACATTTTTCAACATGTGGCTAAATTAGCTTATTATTATAATTAAGATAACTTTTATTATTAATACCATTCATTTTTAAGCTTTTTGTAAGCTTTACTTCTATAACTTCCTTGTCACATCTCAAAGCCTATTCTTCAACATATTTGTATCAATCTTAAAGCCTATACAAAGCAAATAAAATTAAAGCTTAGTTATAGAGCAAACTACACTTTAAGCTCTTATAACTAAGCTTTAATTAAAATCATAAAATAAATTTTACCAATGCCTGTCCATCTGAAAGTTACATTCTGTTACTTTATTAATTCTTTAATTCTCTCATTTACATTTCCTTTTACTAAACCACCATGATAGCAGATAACTGTTTCAATATCATATTTTGTGAGCTTTTCTAAGGATTTTTTACTTAAATTAGAATCGAAATCAAAAAGTGGGTCTGCTAACATAAGTACTCCATCTTGAGCTCCTAAGGCATCTCCTGCTATAAGTAGCTTACTTTTTTCAATATACAAACATATATGTCCAAATGTATGTCCTGGGGTCTGAATTACTTCAATTCCACCACAAAAAGGAAGTTTTTCGCCATCCTTCAAAGTTGTATTTACAGGTGACTTTGCCATTTCAAATCCAATTTTTAGCTTTTCACAGATTGCTCTAATCTGATCTGATGTATTCGCCTTATCCTGAAATTTTACTAATTTAAGAGGTGTTTTAGTTCCTTCTATATATGGTTTTTCCTCTTCATGTGAAAACACCTCTATTTTTTTGTTTGATTCCTTAATAATACTTGCTAGACTTCCAATATGATCAATGTCTTGATGAGTTAAAATAATTTTATTTACTTTGTCAAGGGCTACTCCTGCTTTTTCTACTGCCTCACGTATATAAGCTGACATCCCAGGAAATCCAGTATCAACTAAAACTACATTTTCTTCATCATAAAGAAGTGTTACGTTAATAACAGATTTTTTACCCATAACATTACTTTCTAATTCAAGCATTTCTACACCATCAACAATTTTCATTTATAAGTCCCCCCCAAAATATGTTTTTCTTAATCATTTAGGGATTTTAAAACAGCATAGCTATCTCTTACTTCTATTACCGTTATTCCGCAATTATTTGTAGCAAAATGCCAAGCTCCTTCAATTCCCATTTCAAGTAAATATGCTATAGTACTTCTTATTATACCACCATGAGTAACAATTAAAATAGAGCCTTCCATACCTTTTAACTTATTCATAAAATTTGAAACTCTTGTGTACATTTCCTTCGGCCCTTCACCTTGAGGAAAAACAAAGCTTTTCCAGTCACTAGACCATTTTTCACATTCATCTGGATATTTATCCTTTATCTCTTTATAAGAAAGATTATCCCACAGTCCAAAATTTATTTCCTTTAGTGCATCTTCATAAATTATATTGGTATCCCTTATTATTTTAGCAGTTGCTTTGGCTCTTTTAAGAGGACTGGATATTACAAAATCAAACTTTGTATCCCTTAATTTATCTCTCACCATTTCTGCTTCAGCTATACCTTTTTCATTCAATTCCACATCTGTCCATCCAAGATATTTTTTATTTCTGTTGCTGTCTGTTTCACCGTGTCTAACCAATGTTATTCTTAGCATTAAATCACCCTCTAAAATACAAAACTGCATATACTGTCATTAAATAAAATGTCTGGTTTAGCTCACATACTGCACCAAGGATATCTCCTGTAGCACCACCTATTTTTCTTGTGAAATATTTTATAAGTATTACAGCAGTTAATATAGGAAAAATCATTATTATGTATCCTCGGCTCAATCCAACTGATAAAAATATTACAGCATATAATATTATTCCAATTGCGAGCTCTTTAAGAGTGCAATAGTCTATAAATGACTTACCCATTCCCTCACCACGTCTTGCATAAGTGGATAAACTTGCACTAACTATAGAACCAAGCCTTCCTGCTACTGGAAAAAGAATAATAACTTTTACCATATATGCAGGATCAATTTCTGTTAATATAACATAGTTTAAAATAATAACAGAAATAACTGCAAGTACTGCATTTGTTCCCACTCTGCTATCACGCATTATTTCAAGAATTCTTTCTTTGGGTCTGTTTGAAAACACTCCATCAAAAGTATCCCCAAGACCGTCTAAATGAATTCCTCCTGTTAAAAAGATATATTCTATTAAGACTAATACTGCAGAGATTTTATAGAAAAATACTTTTACCAATAGCATATAGGTTACTCCCATTATTCCACCTATTATAAGTCCAACTATGGGAACTAGCGCTAAAGCCTTTCCAAAATCCTCTGTTGTAATATCACTCTCATATTTAATTGGTATTCTGGTCAAGAATTGAATCATCAAAATGAGCCTTCTGAAAAATGCCATTTCATCATCTCCAATATTATTTAATTTTCATAGGTATTCCTGAAATGCAAAGGTAAACTTCATCAGCCTTCTTTGCTAGCATCTGATTTACAAAACCAGCTATGTCCCTAAATAATCTACCTAATGGATATTCCGGAACTAAAGACATTCCAACCTCATTGGTAACTATAATAAATGGCATGTCTATGTTTTCTATCACTCTTATTAGCTTTTCTATTTCGTCTTCAACATATTTTTGTACCTTTTCTGCATCCCTTGTAGTTATGTTTTCTTCGCTAGGGAGTTTTTCAAAAATCAAATTTGTAACCATATTCGTTATACAATCGAGAAGTACTCCGCTTTTTCCCTTAGTTTCAATTAAAAGTTTTGAATCAAAATCTTTATATGCTTCCAAGGTACCCCAGTTTTTAGGTCTTCTCTCTCTGTGTTTTTTTACTCTCTCTTTCATTTCTTCATCAAAAGGCTTCGAGGTTGCTATATATAAAATATCTCCTCCTAAACTAATGGCAAGCTTTTCAGCATAAGAGCTTTTTCCGCTTCTAGCTCCTCCTGTTATAAAAATCAGTTTTCCCATTTAACTTCCTCCTAAAACTAAAGTTTATACCCTCTTGGCGTTATCATTATATTATCTTTCATAAAGGTATTACTATTTCCTATTATAACCATAGACATCATATCAACTTTTGTTTCATCAAAATCTTTAAGGGTGGATATAATAATCTCTTCTCCTTCTCTCATAGCATTCTTAACTATACCAACAGGAGTATTGTTCTTTCTGTATTTTCTTATGATATTAATACATTCTCTTAAGTAATACGGTCTTCCTTTGCTTCTTGGATTATAAAAAGAAATTACGAAATCACCTTCTGCTGCAAGTAAGACCCTCTTTTTTATTAAATCATAAGGTGTCATTAAATCACTTAAACTTATAGAACAGTTATCATGCATCAAAGGTGAACCTAATAGAGCAGCAGCTGCTATTGAGGATGTAACTCCTGGAATTATTTCAACTATCTCTTCCTTTTTCATTTCTAGAATAAGACCTGCCATACCGTATATACCAGAATCACCTGTACTTATTATAGAAACCACTTTATCTTTAGATAGTTCAAGAGCCCTTTTGCATCTATCAACTTCCTTCTTCATTCCGGTTTCAAATACTTCTTTTCCCTTAAGTAGTTCCTCAACCATCTTTATGTATTTTGTATATCCAACTATAACTTCACTTTCTTCTAACGCCCTTCTTGCCTTTAAAGTCATGTCCTGAAGACCACCAGGTCCAATTCCAACTACATATAATTTTCCCAAACTTATCCTCCTCTAATACACTTTATTGATTTTTATATAATTAACTAACTCATGTACTGTATAAAATACCTGCTTATAATTTTTCTTTTCTCTCTCAATTGCAAAAACATATATATCTTCTTCTAACGCAGCTTCTATCTTTTCTTCAGTTCCACCAGCTTTACCACTGTCTTTTAATATAATTGCTTTAGCATCATATTGATGTATAAAGCCTTTATTTAATTCAAGCCCAATGGGTCCTTTAATTGCAACTATATCCTCAACCTTAACTCCAAGCTTAAACAAGTTTTCTAAAACCTTAAGAGAAGGCAAAATTCTATGAACTACTCTAGAATTTATATCTGCTTTTACAAACTTTTCTACATTATTACCTCCTGTGGTATTTAAGATTACTGTTTCTTTTTTATTTAAACTCTTTGTACTCTTTATTCTTTCAATTATTTCCTCATAATCTTTAACAAAAATGACTTTTTCATTATTTTTATACTTCTCGGCAACTGATGGTCTTTCGTATCTCAAGTAACTTATATGAGTATCTTTACATATCTTAATGCAATTGTCAGATATCCTTGAAGCGTAAGGGTGAGAGGCATCTACTAAAAGTTTTACATTGTTTTCTAAGAGTAACTTTTTTAATTCTTCTTCCTCTAAAGGCTGTGTATTTAACTTTTTATATTTGTATTCCTTTAAAAGTTCACCACCATAACTAGTTGTTGTCGAAACCAATATATCAGAAGTGAAAACATTAAGCTCTTTTAGTATGACTTTTCCTTCAGAGGTACCTAATATTAAGGCTATCATTTCTTCTTACCTTCCCTATACATGTGAGTAAAATTTTTGTCATAAAGAAGGCTTTTAGAATAGTTAGAATCTATAAAATCTCCAACAAGTATTTGAGCACACTTTGTTATTCCCGCTTTTTTAACTTTATCTGTTATATCCTCTAGTGTTCCTATTATACTTCTTTCATCCTCCCAAGAAGCTCTTTCAATTATTGCAATTGGAACGTTTCTTTTGTAACCCTTTTTTAACTTTTCTACTACCTTTTCTATCATTCCCACGGATAAAAATATTGCCATTGATGCTCCAATAGACGCTAATTTTTCTATATCTTCGTTCTCTGGTACTGGGGTTCTTCCTTCAATTCTAGTTAAAATAACTGTTTGACTAACTCCCGGAAGGGTAAACTCTCTTTTTATGGCTGAAGCTGCTGCTGTAAAGGAACTAACTCCTGGTACAACCTCATAAGCTATGTTTCTTTTACCTAGTTCATCCATCTGTTCTTTTATAGCTCCGTATATAGAAGGATCTCCTGTATGAAGTCTAACTGTTATTTTATTTTCCACTTCTGCTTTTACAATAACTGAAATAACTTCCTCTAGTGTCATGTGAGCTGAATTATAAATCTTAACCTCTTTTTTGCAAAAATCCATGTGCTCCTTACTTACAAGAGAGCCTGCGTATATAACAATATCTGCTTTTTCTACTATTTTTCTTCCCTTTACTGTGATTAAATCCACATCGCCTGGTCCTGCTCCAATAAAATAAACCATAAAGTTCCTCCTTACTTCCTATGTGCTATTATTAGTGACATATATTCTTTTTCATTTATTATTTCTTCTCTACTTCTAGTAATTTTTTGTCCTTCTCGCCCTGCTTTTTTAACACAAACATAATTAAATCCTTTTTCTTCAAGTGTGTTTAATATTTCCTCTTCTCTTTTATAAACCTTCATTATAACAACATTTTTTTCATCCTTTATTGCCTCAAGTCTATTTCCTGGTATTATTAAGAGAGGTTCATCTCCTATAACCAAAGGTTCATTTGCTAAACTGGCACAGGCTGAAAATGAAGTTATTCCAGGAATCGTTTCAGTTTGATAGCCTTTGTCCTCAATATGCTTAAGTAAATATATATAAGTACTATATACAAATGGATCTCCAATAGTTAAAAATCCAACATTTTTACCCTCTAACAGCTTCTCTTCAACTGCTTTAAAGGCATCATATATTTTTTCTTCCTGCTCTTCTCCCCCCATTGGAAAATGAAGTACCATTATTTCCGCATCCTTATTTATATACTCTTTTGCAATATTAAGAGCTATACTTCTCTTTCCTTTCATAGCACTTGGAGCAACTATAACCTCACACTTTTTAATTGCCTTAACCGCCTTTATTGTTAAAAGCTCACTATCTCCTGGTCCGACCCCTATTCCATAAATCTTAGCCATATTTATCCCTCCATTACTTTTCCCGTTACTATAAAAATGGGATTATTTGAAAGCATCATATAACTTTTAGCTCTCATTTTACTAACTGCTATTTGAGAACATTCCACCTCAAAATTTAATTCCTTTAAGGTTTCAATAGCCCTATAAAGATTGTCTAAAGTTATAAAGTTCATCACCATTTTTCCACCTTTTTTTAATTTTAAGGCATAACTTTTAATTATTTTATCAATATTTCCACTGCTTCCTCCAATGAAAACACCATCAAAGCTTTCATCTAAATTAAGCTGTGATGCATCACCTTTAATTATATAAAGATTATGTGCTTTAAATTTTTCTTTATTCTTTTCAAGTACCTTTAGCGCCTTCTCTTCTCTTTCAATTGCTATAACTTTTCCCTTTGGGGTACATTTGCTCATCTGTATACTAATAGAGCCTGTACCTGCTCCTATGTCTAAAAGCGTGTCATCCTCTTCTATTTCAAGCTTTGCTATACTAAGGATTCTAACCTCTTCCTTAGTCATCGGGCAATCTCCCCTTATGAATTCCTCATCCTTTATATAAATCATTTTAAATCACCTCTCTTGAATCCCAAAGTATTCCTTTTTCCATAGAATATAAAACAATATCAGCATTAACCTCTCCGTAGGTAAAATCTTTTATTTTTTTCATGATTTTTACGCCAATTCTCCTATAAATGTCTTTATATTCTTTTCCTATTATTTTAACTGCGCCCTCTGTGGTCTTCTCTCTATATATTTTTTCTATAAAGTTTGTGTCAGCCCCCATTAAAGCAAGTTCTAGTGCTAAAATTTCAAGACGCACTCCACAAACTCTACTGTGAGTATTAAAGCATCCTGCTGCTATCTTACACATTTTTCCTATATGACCTACCATCAAAATTTTTTTAATGTTATTTTCTCTACAACAGTTTAAAGCAAATCCAACATAATTAGACATTATCACAAAACCCTTGGGGTCAATCCCCATCTCCTTAGCCTTGTCTTCACCCATATTACCAAACAAAAATGTAAAATTCTTAATCCCGCTTTTTATCTTTTGATTCATTTCAAGCTTTATGGATTGCTGAAGTGCTTCTTCAGACATTGGAACCACAATACCCGTTGTTCCTAGAATTGATATTCCTCCTACTATATTAAGTCTGGGATTAAATGTTTTTTTTGCTATTTCTTCACCTTTTGGTACAAATACAGTTATTAAAACTCCATTATCCTTGGGAAGAACCTTTTTTACTTCCTTTTCAATCATAAGTCTAGGAACAGGATTTATTGCATAATCACCTTTTTCAACATAAAGTCCTTCACTTTTTACTATTCCAACTCCAATTCCACCTTTTAGGGTGTAGCCTTCTTTTTTCACCTCAGCTCTTGCCCATATTTCAATTCCATTTGTTATATCCGGGTCATCTCCACCATCTTTTATAATAGAGCATTCCACAAATCCATCACCTTTTTTTATATTTTCAATGGGAAGCATAAGCTCTATTCCCTTTGGTGTGTCTATTTTTATTAGATCTAATATTTCTTCATTATAGAGCATATAAGTTGCCGCTTTTGCAGCTCCTGCCGCGCAAGAACCAGTAGTGTATCCGCATCTTAGTTTTTTACCATCACAATTCACATACATTTCAAGCATATTTAATTTCCCCTTTATAACATATATAAAAGTGCATTTACAATAGCCGTTGTAACAGTACTTCCACCCTTTCTTCCTCTTACAGTAATCATTGGCACTGGAAGTTTTTCAAAGTCCTCCTTAGATTGTGCTGCACCAACAAAACCTACTGGTGCGGCTACAACAAACTTTGGAGCTGCTTTTTTCTCCTCTATAAGTTCTTTAAGTTTATAAAGAGCTGTTGGTGCATTTCCAAATAAGAAAAATTCTATTCCCTCACTTACAGCCTTCTCGATTCCTGCCATAGATCTAGTTATTCCCTTTTCTTTTGCAATAGCTGCTATTTCTTCATCTCTAACATAAGAAATAACCTTGCAATTTAGGGCATTAAGCATTTTTTTACTTATTCCTGCTGTAATCATATTGGTATCTGCATAAATTGTTATTCCACCCTTTTTTAATAAGGTAATAGCTGCATCAATAGCACCTTCTCTTATATAAAGTAAATCCTTATATTCAAAATCGGCCGTGGTATGTATTACTCTTTTTACTATTTTAAGCTCTCTTTCCCCAAAATTGTGCTCCCCCATTTCACTTTCTATTATTCTAAAGCTTTCTTCTTCAATCTTTCCAGGGTTTTTTATATAATTCATACGCTTCACCTTACCTTACTAAATGTTTTAAAAAATCTAGATTTCCAAAAAAATGTACATGTGCATAAGCTGCAAGTACATTTTTCTTTGTATAACCACATCTCCAGCTCTTATTTTCTCCTAAATAAGTATACTTTGTAACTGAATATATGGTTTCTTCTTCTGTATTTACATAGGATTTATGAAATTCATGACAATTTATTTTTATATTCAAAGGAAGCAGTCTATTTTCTTTACTTACTGTAACTTCAGCATACCCAAAGTTTTGAAGCCTTTTTCCCATGTAGGAACTTCCTTTAAAAAATCCAACCATAGAACTTCCCTCTATAGCTTCCATAAGATACATTAAGCCGCCACATTCAGCATAACACCTAGTTCCATCCTCAAGCTTATTCTTTATCTCTAAAAGCATGTCCTTGTTTTCGCTTAAAGCATCTTTAAAAATTTCAGGATATCCTCCTCCTATATAAAGAAAATCTATATTTTCTGGAAGCTTTTTATCCTTTAGAGGGCTAAAATAAGTTACTTCTCCTAGTTCATGCAGCAATTCTAAATTTTCTTTATAATAAAAATTAAATGCCTCATCTTTTGCAACAGCTATCTTTAAGTTTTTATTTTTTAAATGGTAGTCGTCCTTAAAATCAGAAGTTTTAGAGAAATACTTTAAAAGTTCATCAACCTTAACATGATTTTCTAGAAGCTCACTGCATTTTTCAAGCTTTTCATTAAGTGTGTTTATCTCAACACTTTGAACTAATCCCAAATGTCTACTTTTAAGCGAAAGCGCTTCATTCTTTGGAAGGTAGCCAAACACTTTAATTTTCCCTTTAAAATGTTCTTCAATAGCAATCCTTAACAGGTTATAATAACCTTCAGATATATTATTTAAAATAACTCCAACTATATTTATATCGGAATCAAAATTTACTATTCCTTCTATTTCTGCACACAGCGTTAAACTTTGTGCCTTAGGAGTTAAAACTAAAACTATTGGAAGTTTTAAAATTTTGCTTAGATGTGCTGTGGAGTATTCTGAGGTTACTCCTCTTCCATCGTAAAGTCCCATTACTCCCTCTATTATTCCGTAGTCTCCATTTCCCCTTGCAAAAGAGGCCTTAACTCCATCTTCGCCCATTAAAAACAAATCCAAATTTCTTGATAGTTTTCCTGTGACACTTTCATGAAAAGCTGTATCTATATAGTCCGGTCCAACCTTAAAGCCTTGAACCTCAAGTCCTCTACTTACAAGCGCCTTCATAAGTCCAAGAGTAACTGTGGTCTTACCTCCTCCACTACTATTTGATGCAATAATTATGCTCCTCATTTTTTCCCCTCAATTCCCATAACACTGTATATACTGTTCATATCGAGGCTATTTCTTACAATATCCGCAAGCCTATCTATTTCGCCATTTCTAACATCTTCATATACAACTGACTTTTTTCTTTCAATTCCCTTCTTATCTCTAAGAAAATTGATGATGTATTCTCTAAAGTTAGCTCCATCAAATATTCCATGGATATAAGTTCCCATAATATTTCCACCTTCGTTTACTGCGCCATCATCTATCCCAACCTTATTTTCTATTTTAATGAAGGGTTTTGCCTTTTCTCCATAACTAGAAATCCCCATGTGAATCTCATAGCCATACACAGGTATTTGTTTATCAATGACGCTACCTTGAACTCTTGTAGTAACCTTCTTTTCTGCAAAAACAGTTCTTATATCTAAAAGACCCATTCCATTTATTTCTCCAAGTTCTGTTTCTACTTTAAATGGATCCTCTATAAGCCTTCCAAGCATTTGATATCCTCCACATATACCAAAGATAAGTCCATTTTTTTCGGCATACTGTTTTATTTTATTTTCTATACCATTTTTTCTTATATAGAGTAAATCTCCTATAGTATTTTTACTTCCAGGAATAATTAGTAAATCAGGTGTTCCAAAATTTTCACTAGAGGTTATATACCTTAAAGAGACATCTTCCTCTATCTTAAGAGCATCAATGTCTGTAAAATTTGATATATGAGGAAGTTTAATTACAGCCACATCTATTTTTGAATTGACTTTTGTATTAAAATAAACTGCACCGTCCTCATCTTCCAAAGATAAATTAAAATAAGGAACAACACCAAAACATGGTATATTTATTCTTTCTTCCAGCATCGAAAGACCCGGTTTTAATATTTCTACATCTCCCCTAAATTTATTTATTATTGTACCTTTTATTCTCTTTCTTTCATTTTCTTCTAAAAGCATTACAGTTCCAAAAAGAGAAGCAAAAACTCCTCCTTTATCTATATCTCCAACTAATACCACCGGTGCATCTACAAGTTCTGCTAATCCCATATTTACAATATCATTTTCTCTCAAGTTTATTTCAGCTGGACTTCCTGCTCCTTCAATTACAACTATATCAAATTTATCTTCTAACTCTTCAAAATCTTCTTTTAGCATTGGTGCAAATTCTTTCTTCATATTATAATAGTTTTTTGCACTTGAAACTCCATACACTTCACCCTTTACAATAACCTGACAACTTTTATCTGTGGTAGGCTTTAAAAGTATTGGATTCATATAAACCTCAGGCTCAAGTCCTGCTGCATATGCCTGTAATACTTGAGCTCTTCCCATCTCCTTGCCATCAAGTGTTATGTATGAATTTAAAGACATATTTTGAGATTTATATGGACAAACGGAAAAACCATCCTGCTTAAAAATTCTGCAAAGTGCTGCAACCAGTATACTTTTTCCTACAGAGGATGCAGTCCCTTGAATCATAATTCTGGACATTTGATTTCCTCCTTCACTTCTTTTTCATATCTTCCTTCCATAACATCCTTTATATGCTCTATGTATATATCCTGAAATTCCTTAACCTCTCCAAGTCCATGAACATAGGCTGTTACTTCAAAACCATTACTTGTAAGTATGTTTTTCCATGAGTCTTCTGAGTTACCTGCCATATCTATAACAGCATGATTTCCTGCCACAAGCATAAGAGGAATCAAGGTAACCTTTCTTGTTTCATGATTTTCTATATACCTAAGTACATTATTAAGGTCCGGATAGCCTTCAACATTTGCAACAAAAACATTTCCAAAATCATTGTCCCTTAATACAAGCTGAAGGCAAGAATAACAAGCATTTGAACTATGTGTACTTCCATGCCCCATAAGTATTACAATTTCATCTCTAGGTATTATACTTTTTATAGAATTCACCATTATTTCATAATCATCCGGAAACTCTCCTGTTATTCCTTTGTAGTACAAAACTGGTCTTCCAAGTTTTATTTCTTTAAAATCGTAAGAATACTCATTAACTACTCTTTTAACAAAGTCATACTCTTCTCCTGGTATTATATGAAGTGGCTGAACAATTACTTTTTCAAAACCCTCTCTCTTTAATCTACTAAGTGCCATACCTGGAGTATCTACAATTATTTTATCCCTTTCCTTTAAAACTTTTATTATTTTATAGGAGGTAAATGCTCTTCTAATTTCATAATCCTTAAATTCATCTTTTACCTTTTCTTCTATTGCATCTATAGTTAATTTTCTTGTATTTTCATAGGTTGTACCAAAACTTATTATTAATATTGCCTTTTTCATAAAATCACTCCAAGTATTATTTTAGTGGTTTATAGGGTTCTATCTCAGCATTTTCAAAGGTTCCCATTTCAAGATAGGAAAATACAGCCATATCTACTATTTGAAAAGCAAGCGCTGCACCAGTTCCCTCACCTAGTCGCATCTTTAAATTCAACATTGGTTCTAAATCAAGCTCTTTCATAATCCACTTGCTTCCAGGTTCTGCTGAACCATGAGACGGAATTATAAAGTTTTTAACTAATGGATTTATTTTAACTGCTAAAAGTGCAGCAGATGCTGATATAAAACCATCGATAACTATTGGTATTCTATAAATTGCAGCTCCTAAAAAACATCCTGCAAGCCCAGCTATATCAAAACCACCCACCTTACTTAAAACATCAATTGGATCTTCTTTATTAGGTTTGTTAAGTGCTATTGCTTCCTTCACAATTTGAATTTTATTTCTAAAGGCTTCCTTTGTAAGTCCTGAACCTATTCCAACCATTTCGTCTACCGGGCAACCTGTCAAAACTGAAGCCACTGCACTGCTGGTTGTAGTATTACCTACTCCCATTTCTCCCGTTCCAATTAGGTTTACACCCTTATCCTTAAGCTCTTTTACTGCTTCAATACCTACTTCTAGCCCTTTTAAAGCCTCATCTCTAGTCATTGCAGCACCTTTAATCATGTTGCTGGTTCCTCGTCTTATCTTTTTATTTATTATTCCTTCTTCATTTATGTCTGCATCTACACCTATATCTATAACCTCTATGTCTGCTCCTGCATGTCTTGTAAAAACATTTATTCCTGTGAAGCCTTTCATAAAATTCCTAGTAACCGACGCTGTAACACTTTTGGGACATGAACTAACATTTTCCTCAACAATTCCATTATCTGCACACATTATAATAACCGTTTTATTTTTAACTGAAGGGTACACCTCTCCTGTTATTCCTCCAAGCTGCTTTACTATATCCTCCAAGGTTCCAAGACTTCCTAAAGGCTTTGTTAAGTTGTCCAATCTTTTTTGAATCTTACTCATGACCTTATTGTCTAATCCATTAATACCCTTTATCAAATTTTCTATATTCATTTATATATTCCCCTCCTCATCTCAGCTCTTAATAAAGTTTCGAGCTCATATATTTTATAATTTTTTATATTTTCCACTCTTTCTTTTGCACTATCTAAAGCATACTTATCATCATAAATTATTCCAAGCATATCTCCACTGTGAGCTCCAATAATTCCAATCCCACAGGTTTCATCCTTAAGCCTAAGTACTTTCCCTAAAATATCATAGCTAAGTCTATCACAATTTTTCACTATACTTAATGTTGCAGCTTCTCCAATATCTTTTACGCTTCCAACCTTAAGTGCTTTCTCTACTTTTTTAATTAAATTTCCTACATCCTTAAGCGGCTTTAGTTCTTTCTTATTAAAACTTACAGTATCTATAATTCTTTTTCCTTCGAATACTAAAATATGAAGCTTAGGATATTCTCCAAGTGTTTTTTTATAACTTCCTTCTTTATAATCAAACACAGTAGCTTTATCGAATATTATGCTATCTGTTGGTTCTATATTAATACATTCCTCAATTAATTCTCTTTCATTAAACTCTCTACCAAAAAAGCGTAAAAGAGCATAATATAATGCACATAAATCAGCCGTACTGCTGGCAAAACCTTTTCCCCTTGGAATATTTGAGCTTATAATTATATCTATATTATTTATGTATTTTTCAAAGCCCCATCTATTTAAAATATTTTCTAGAAACATCATGGTTTTAAGATTATTATACTTATCCTTAGATGCCTTACGTTCAAACAGTGTCACCTCTGTAAATAAGCTAACAGGAAATGACATTAGTACATCCTTTCCATTAAAGCTTCCTTGAACTACTTCACCAACACTAGCAGGATACTTTGCTGAAATTTTCATGACTTTACCTTTTCATATCCAATACATAAAGTCATACCGTTAATCTTCATTTTAGAGAAGACTATTTGACCATTAGAAAGTTTTACGCAGGGTTCACACACCGACCTTACCCCAACATTTTTTTCTACAAAGTCACTTCCCTCGTATATCTCCTGTACAGTTTTTATTTCTTCCTTAGTAAATGTTTTGAAATCAGCCTTTAAAACTTCACTTAAATGAATAATAGCCTTTTCATTAGCTTTAATATCTATTGAACTTATAGTTTTAACTGCTCTTTTATCAATACCAAGCTCCCTAAGCTTTTTCATAACTATATTCTCCATAGCCTCTACAGAATAATTTTTTCTACATCCAATTCCCAAGATAACATTTTTTCTTATAAGCCTTAATTCCTTCTCTTTTAATTCCATTAATTTATTTGTTACATAAACCTTCCCCTCGGAATCAAAACTATCTGTATATCCTTTAGGGCATTTAATTAAATTTTCTTCATCAATAAATGAGACCTTACTGCCCTTAATTAAAAGGGAGGATATTTCCTTTGCTTTTTTTAAATCATCTATTATAAGTCCATTTTTAACTGCAATAGCATCTGGGGCTTCTACATTTAAATTATCTGTTGCTGTTGTTATTATTGGAATAGAACCTAATATTTTAGAAATCTTTAAAGTCATTTCATTAGCCCTTCCTATATGTCCACTTAAAAGACTTATGGTGTATTTTGAAAGTACGTCCACAACAATTATCGCAGGGTCTTCCGTCTTACTTTTTATAAATGGGGCAATGGCTCTAACTGCTATTCCCGTAGACGCTACAAAAATCAGAGCTTCATATCTATTAATAAGCATTTCTGTTAAAGTACTTAATTTAAAATTTTCAATTTCTCTTTTTGAATATATGTCTAAATCCATAGCTTGCCTTAACTTTTTTCCTATTTTATCTCCGTAACTATTTAAACTTATAAGCGCTGTATTCATAAATTATTTTCCACACCCTTAAGAGCCCTCAAAAATTTTGTATTTTTCTTTTCGTCCTTTATAGCAAACCTAACAAAGCTATCATCAAGCCCTATAAAATTGCAGCATCTTCTTATCACAATGTCTTCTTTAAGTAAAGAATCATAAAGTTTTTCTCCACTTATATTTTCAAGCCTGCAAAGCACAAAATTTGCATGAGGAGAAAATACTCTTTTTATAAAACCTATTTTATTAAGCTCCTCAATAAATCTTTTTCTCTCCTTCTTAATCCATAAAAGAGATTCCTCAATGTAATTAGTATCTTTTAAACAATTTATAGCTGCCATTTCGGCAAAACAATTTATATTCCAAGGATTTTGTTTTGCTTTTATTTTAGCTGCTATTTCTTTGTTATTTGTTATTCCATATCCAAATCTTATTCCTGGCATGGCAAAAAACTTTGTCATTGCTCTTATTATAAAAAGACAGCTATAATTTTTTATCTCCCCTACAAAGCTCGAAGAAGGATCCCCTGTGAATTCAATAAAAGCTTCATCTATGATAATTGTTTTTTTCTTTTCTTCTGCAAGTTTTAATACATGAATAAACTTTTCTTTATTTATTAACCCTCCATTGGGATTATTGGGATTACCTATTATAACTGAATCTACATCATCTATCTTTGAAATTATATCCTCATAATCAATACACATATTCTCATCTAAATATGAAAATACAACACTTACTCCGTGTTTTTTAGCATTTATCTCATACTCTGCATAAGAGGGAACTATAATTAAGATTTTTTCAAAAAGACTTATTGAAAGTTCAATTATTTCCGAAGCTCCATTCCCAAGTACTATACCTATATCTTTTAATTTCAAATAATTCTCTATACTTTTATTTAAACGCCTATAATTAACGTCAGGATACACCCCTAGATTTTTTATTCCTTCATCTATGTTATTTAAAAAACTTTTAGGTATACCTAGAGGGTTTATGTTTGAACTATAATCTAAAAGCTCTCTCCCTTTAAAAACACCTTCTGTATAAATATCTCCACCGTGAATCATTAAATCCCCCCCTTTAAATTTTTGATACATTTTCTTATCTCACCAATTGTAAGCGGTAGCTCATCAAATTCAATACATCCATCACTTTTCAATATCTCAGCTAAATGAGCCACTCTTGGAAGCCTTAAATTTATATTTCTAAGAACTTTTTTATTGTTGAATACTTCCTTTACTCCTCCTTGTAAAATAAGTTTACCTTCATTTAATACGTATACCTTATCTGCAAAAAGTGGGACTATATCCATATCATGAGTTGAAAATACTATTGTAATTTTCATCTCTTCATTTATTTTTTTTAGAAGTTTTACAAGCTTTATAGTGCCCCTTGGATCTAAAGATACTGTTGGTTCGTCTAATACTAAGACTTCGGGCTTCATAGCCAAAACACTGGCAAGAGCTATTCTTTTTTTCTGACCACCACTTAAGTTATGTGGACTCTTTTTTTCAAATCCATCCATATTTACAACATTAAGCGCCCACTTAACTCTACTTTGAAGTTCTTCCTCTGATACTTTCATATTCACTAAACCATAAGCTATTTCCTGCATTACACTTGAGTTAAAAAGCTGATCATCTGAATCTTGAAATACCATTCCAACATCTCTTCTTATTACATTTAGATTCTTCTTAACTTTAGTATCTAGTCCATTTATTTTAACCTCTCCAGACGTTGGAGAAATGATTCCATTAAGCATATTGAACAAAGTTGATTTACCTGCTCCATTTGGGCCAAGTATAGCTACTCTTTCTCCTTTTTTGATACTCATATTAATATCATGTAGAGCTTCAAAGCCATCGCTATAAATATAATCTACATTATTAATGCTTATTTGATTCATTATTTAACCACCTTAAAATTTATTGCATAGATAATTTTTATCGTGAAAATGCAAGTTTCACATTTGGTTTCCTATAACGCAGAGCACAATAAAGATAAGGGATAATATTATGAAGATTAGATCTCTTTTATGTATACCTTCATTGAAAAAAGCAAAACGTTTGGTTTCTGAGCTGTATCCTCTTGAAAGCATTGCCTTGTATATATTTACGCTTTTATCAAGAGCTTTCATTAATACATAGGCTGCTGTTTTTCCAGAGTCTATTAATCTCCTATAGATGGATGTATTTTGTCCCATTCTGCTTATTTGCGCTCTATGCATACTATTTTTAACTTCCTCAATTATGAAAACATATCTATACATCATATTTGCTATGTCTATAATAGTATTAGGTATTTTAAGCATTCTTAAGGTTTCAAGAATTTCTGTCATTGGGGTGGTAAAGACAAGAAGATATCCAATTGTAGCTGCAGTAATTACTCTAAGAGCAATTATAATCCCCAAGCTTATACCCTCTGAATAAATATCCAATTTAAACCCTGCAATATTTATACTGTAAAAAATATGATTTCCATTTGTAAAAATCACATTTACAAAAACAATTAATGCCATTACCATTGGTATAGAAAGCCTTTTTATAAGTTTATTTATTCTTATCCCTGCACTAAAAAACAATAGCAAATAGAAAAGCCACATAGTTGCAATAACATACCATCTTGAAAGCAATGCAGATGTAATCATACTAATTAAGAAAACAACAGTTTTTGCCCTCCCATCGAATCTATGAAGAAAACTTTCAAGCTCTACGGTATTTTTAAATTCTAAAAGGCTCATAAAAATACTCCTTTAATTATCTTCTTTTGGCTTTCCAAATAGTTTTTCCCAGTGATGTCCTAAAATAAGTCCTGCAAAAAAATTTGCCACTGAAAAAGCTCCAACCTCTGCGTCTCCTGGAAGTTCTATAAATGGACGATGTTTCGTTGATGCCATAGAATTCACCTTATCGTCTGTACCCGATGCCTTCATTTTATGCTCTTCCATGTACTTACCTGACACAAAAATAAATATAAGTATCACAAACATTACTGCTAGTAGGGTTTTTGTAAAGCTGTCCATCCACTTAATCTGATTTTTGGAATTAGAACCACTCTTCATATTTAACCCTCCTTATTACTCTTTAAGTTATCTATTTTTAAAAGATCTGGTCTTCTCTTAAGCATCACTTTAATAATTACTGCTGTAAATATACCCTCCGCGATCGCTAATGGAACTTGTGTTGGTCCATATCCCATAAAAAATATTAACCATTGTTTCAATATTGACGTATGTCCATGTAAGCTTACAGCCAATTCTAAGGCACTTACCATATAGGTAACCATATCACCTACAAAACCTGCTACCCCAGCTGCTAACCATACTGAGCTGCCAAATTTTCTAAAAAGCTTAAAAAAGGCGTATCCTGATATTGCTCCAGCTATACCCATTGAAATATTATTTGCCCCTATAGTTGTAATACCACCATGTCCTAAAAACAGCGCTTGAAAAAACAAAGCTATTGCCGTTATAACTGAAGTTGCTAGTGGACCTATGAGTATCGCTGCAAGAGGTGTTCCACATGGATGCGAACATGAACCAGTTACAGGAACAGGTATGTGCATGCAGGATATTACAAAAACCCCTACTCCTACCATTGATAAAAAAGGCTTATAATATAAGTTTTCTTTAGATCTATTCTTTATTTCTCTAACACCTGGAACTACAAATAAAGCAGATGCAGCATATAACGTCCCCCATGCCGTTGGTGATAATATTCCATCTTCTATATGCATATAAACACTCCCTTTTGAAAATTATTCTGATAAAATAAAAAGCCCCTTAACAATACGTTAAAAGGCCAAATGCATATAGTACACCTATGGTTATACTTCATGATTATTCCTCCTATCGCTCGTAGAAAAAACATACTAGAATATGGCAAGTATCCTGGCTCAAAAATCATTGCTTAAGTACGCCTTCCCAGTTTCCCAGTGACATATTGTACTTAAACTCCTTTATTACAGTGGCGGGACCGCTCAGGCTTTTCACCTGATTCCTTTTTAATCAACTAAGACTCCTCAGTTGAACCTACAAATTTTAGTAGCAATCTATTATTGATACTAAAACTCTATATTCTTATATATTAAATTTTATTTATATGGACTTAAAGGTATTCATTAAATACCTAAACTATTTCTCATAATTTATATGGTATCATATAAGTTATGGAAACACAATTGTGCTTTGACAACAAATACAGTTTATGCATAAGTTAGTTTTCACTTCCTTAACTATAAACTTGTAAACCTTGAAGTATCTTCCCACATTGTGCTAAATTCTTTTTCCCAATCCTTCGCAATTGAAGCGTTTTTTATTATGATTAATACCTCATCATTTTTATATGTTGCATCGTCTGTGTAATTATAACTTCCTGTAGTAACTGTATTATTATCTACAACAGTAATCTTCATGTGCATAATACCAGCATGAGTATTTATTTTTATAGGTATATCAAATGCTTTAAGTAATCTTAATTCTTCATCCTCTTCTCCTAATTTTGCCTGTTTGCTATCTGTAATAATTCTTATAGCAACTCCCCTTTTTTTTGCATTTATTACTGCTGCAACAATATTATTTTTTCTTAAATCGTATATAGCTATATCTAGCTTAATATCTGCTGAATTAATAACTTTAATCAACCTATTATCTAGAGACTGATTCTCCATAGAAAAGTGGTATTCCAAACCACTTTTCATATTGCTATTTGATATTGCATTTGCTTTTGCCGTACTTTTTATTAATTCAAATATACCTATTCCTAAAAAGAAGACTGTAATTCCCATAAATATGCATGTTAACTTTTTTCTATTCATGTAACCCTCTCCATACATACCTTAATTTTATGTACTATTTAATCCTCCATTACATAAAAATAAAGGGACTTATATGCCCCTTTAAAAAGCTATTATCTAACAGCTCTAATAACACCACACGCTACTTTTCTCCCAGATGCTCCTGCTGGTTGTGTCCTATAATCGTCTGGACTTTCATGCAATACTACAGATTTTCCTATGACTTGTGGGACCCTAAATTTATTCGTAAAGAATGTCATTCTAGCATATCCATTATTAGAAAAAACTACAGGAAAATCTCCTGCATGGTTTCCATGTGGTTGATTAGTTGGGTTCCAATGTTCCCCAGTGCCTGGAAAAGGCTGTGCTGCAGTTCCTGGAGTACAATTACCATTTTGATGTATGTGAAATCCATGAGGTCCAACCTGAGGTCTTCCACCCATTGCTGGTCTATACGGTGGCAGTCCATTAAGCACAACAGAGACCTCTGTTCCGTTAGGTACACTTGTAAATGTTACAGTTCCTCTAATATTAGGAGCTAATGGTCCTCCTACTATAGTTGCTACAGCTCTTCTTGGTGCTTGCCTGTACAAATCCTCGTTCTCTCTGTGTTCATAATCATAATTGTCTAAAAAAGGACATTGGTATTCATCAAAATACATCGCTGCCTCCAAATTAAATATTACACTTTATTCTATGTATTAATTCTTTAAGTGTTACAATATTTAATTACTTACTTTTAAGACATGGTTTGTATTGCCAAAAGGGCTATTGACTTTTATTCAATAGCCCTTATTTTATTCAAGATACTGCTCTATACTTTCAAAACATTTCTCCACCATGAATTCTATATCTTTTTCTCCAATACTATAAGGAGGCATAAAATAAAGCACATCACCTATAGGTCTTAAAAGAAGGCCTTTTTTTAATGCTATTTTATATATTTCATATCCTACTCTACTTTTCCAGTCAAAGCTCTCCTTTGTATCTTTATCTTTAACCAGTTCTATTGCTGTCACCATACCGAGACTGCGAATATCACCAATAAACTTATTATTCCTTGCTCTATTTTTTGTAAGCTTCTCAATAAGCTTGGATTTCCCTATATTCTTTTCTATTATACTCTCTTCTTTAAATATTTTAAGACTTTCAATTGCTGCCGCACAAGCTAAAGCATTTCCAGCATACGTATGGCTGTGTATGAAAGCCTTTAAATTTACATAATCATCATAAAATGCGTTGTATATTTTACTAGTAGTTAAAACAACTGACATAGGCATATAGCCTGCACTAATTCCCTTTGAGAGGCACATTATATCAGGGCTTATGTCAGCATTTTCGCAGGCAAACATTTTTCCTGTTCTTCCAAACCCCACAGCTATTTCATCAAATATAACGCTTATATCATAATAATCACATGCATATCTAAGCTTCTTTAAGTACTTAGGAGAATACATTTTCATTCCTGCCGCCCCTTGAATCATAGGCTCAATAATAATAGCACATAATTCACTATTATGTTTCTTAAGACTTTTCTCCATTTCCTCAAAACATTCAGCTTCACAGCTATGTCTTTCCTTATTGTATTTACATCTATAGCAATCTGGCCCTTGGATTCTTAAGGTATCTATAAGAAGTGGTTTATAAATTTTGCTATATAAGTCTAAATCCCCAACGGATAAGGCCCCTATAGTTTCTCCATGATAAGCATTAGTTAAAGCTGCAAATTTAGTCTTTTTAACTTTTCCTGTTTGCTGATAATATTGAAAACTCATTTTTAGAGCTATCTCTACAGCTGAAGATCCATTATCCGAAAAAAATATCTTGTCTAATCCCTCTGGGGCAATCTGAATAAGACTTTTAGAAAATTCTACAGCAGGCTTATTTGAAAAATGTGCAAAAATAACATGTTCAATTTCATTTAACTGCTTTTCAATTGCCTTATTAATTCTCTTATTACTATGCCCGAAAATATTTGTCCACCAAGAACTTATGCAATCTAAATATGAATTTCCATTAACATCATATAGATAACAGCCTTCACCTTTATCGATTACTATTGGTGGCATCTTCTCATAATCCTTCATTTGTGTACAAGGATGCCATATATATTTCAAATCATCTCTTTCAATATCTTTCATAATCTTCCACCACCAAACAAGTTCATACTTCTTTCATTAAGCCTGCAATTTCATCTGCTTTGAATATATTACAAGCATTATATTTTAATTCTTCTATAAAGTTTTTTTTATTTTCATTAATATAAGGCATTACCCCTAATATGGGGATCCCTGTCATCTTTTTAATCATATTTATATTATCTTTGCAAAGCCTATTTTCCTCATATTGATTTACTATAATCCCTTTAACCTCAATTCCATTATTTTTTAAGTAACTAACAGTTAAAACAGTATGATTTATAGTTCCAAGACCTGCTCTACAAACTAAGATAACATCCATTTTCATATCTTTTATCAAATTACCCAAGGTGTATATCTTATTATCCACATCAGTAATTGGACAAATTACTCCTCCACTCCCCTCACAAAGTACATAGCCATACTCATTTTCTAATTTAGTAAGCTTGTCCTTAATCACTTGTATATCAATCGGCTTATTTTCTATTTTTGATGCTAAGTATGGAGATACTGCCGTTTTATATATGTACGGAGTTAGTTTTTCATAATCTTCCTGTATTCCTGAAAGAGAGCACACAAATTCGGTATCTCCAGGAATCAACTTTCCGTTAAGTTCTTCAGCATCACTTAAAGCTGCTTTAAAATAAGCTGTTTTGTAGCCTGCTTTACATAAAATATAAACAAGTGCCGCCGATATTACTGTCTTACCAATTTCCGTATCGGTTCCAACTAAATATATACCTCTCATTATAATCCTCCAAATTCACTAACATTTTTTATACTTCTAAGCTTCATAGATAGTATTGCAGCAATTATACTTATCAAAATATCGCCCCCTATACAAATAATACATCCATAAAATATTGCCCATGAAAAAGTTTTTTTATCACCCATGTATAGGTTATAAATTACATACAAATAAACTACCCCAAATAAATACACAAAAGTTAAACCACTTAAAACACACATTAAGGATTTTATAAAATTTGTTTTCTTTATTTTTGATGACAATTTTCCTATCACAAAGGATGCAACTATAAATCCCATAAGATATCCAAATGTAGGTTTGAATATGTAATATATCCCACCACCTTCCGTAAAAATTGGAGCTCCCATAAGCCCCATTCCAACATAAATTATTTGAGATAATGCTCCTAACTTAGCTCCAAGAATAATGCCACTTAATGCACAAAATAGCCATTGAAGTGTAAATGGAACAAATGGTATTGGTATTTTTATAAATGCCCCCACTGCAGTTAATGCTGCAAAAATAGAAACCATAATCATATCTTTAGGCTTCACTTTTATCATCCCCCACTATAATTGTTAACCTTTAATTTTTATTAGGTTAACAATTAAATTTTAAATCATTTACCTATTATTTGTCAACCCCTCCTTTGCATGCCAAATGTAAATAACCCTTAAACTAAAGTAATATATTAAGACAGCCTTAATAAGCTGGCTGCCTTAAATTATAATGTAGAGAAAGTGTACCCTCTGTCTTTTAAATATTGAATTATTTGAGGAAGTGCCTCTACTGTACTTGTCTTAGGTGCAGCATCATGCATTAAGAGCACAATAGTATCAGGATAAGTATATTTTCTTAGATTTTGTAATAAAATGGATACCGGCAAATTTCTTCCTCTTGCATCTCCAATTTCATCATTCCAATCCACAAATCTATATCCTGCTTTACCAACAGCTTCTCTAGTATCTCTTAACCTATCTCCAAAAGATCCTCCTGGAAACCTAGCAAGCCTTGAGTTATAATTTTTCCCCAATATAGCTCTTAGTACCCCATCACATTTGTTAAAATCCTCTATGAGTTTTTCCGGATTTGATTTATTGCTTAATATATGACTGTAGGTATGATTACCTATAACCTCTCCGTTTTGAAATTCCTGCCTTACCATATCAGGAAATTCCTCTGCACTTTTACCTATTAAAAAAAATGTTGCCTTTATGTTATTTCTGTTTAGTATTTCTATTATCTTTGATGTATTAACAGATGGTCCATCATCAAAAGTTAAATATGCAACCTTTTTACCATCCTCTCTTTTAACTGTCCAAGGAGTATATTGTCCACCAGGTTGATTTTTAATATTATCTTTAGGAACATCTTTTTTTATAGAATTTTCTTTTTTCTTGTTATGATGAATTTTATTTTGTTTTGGCACCTCTTTTTTTACAACATTTTTTTTATATATACCTTCTCTAACTATAATATAAAAACCACATAAAAGAATTAATGTTAAAACTACTAAAACTATGTTTTTTACTTTAAATCTACTGTCCTTGATCTTCATGTCATATCCCCCAATAATTAACTGAATTGCCTGTACAGTAACTGCATAGAAATAATAAGCTATATTAAACTTCTAACCTTAGTTATTCCTTTTCCAAGTTATATTTATGTATTTTGAAATCTTACAAATTATGGCTTTAAATTCACTTATAGAAAAAAACAAGCGGCCGGATTATTAATCTAGCTGCTTGTCTTCACTTAATTCAAATAATAATTGTGCTCATTATTTTTTCCTATAATAATTACTTTTTCTCCTTTATATGCCTTTATATTCGTTTTATTTAGGCTTGTAATAACATTTGTAACTATTGTGGAATCAGAATAAACTTCTATTACATAGGATATGTTTCTCTTAAAATCCCTCACAACAGCCTTCTCATTGTTCTTTAAATACAAAATTTCACTATTCCCTCCTTCTGAAAGAGAATCCAATATTTTTTGCTTATGTACTCCTCTTTGCCTACCTCTTTTATGTTGATGCTGTGTAAAATTCACAGTTACATCAATTTCTTCTCCTTCATCCTCTATAGAAATGTGATAATCCTTATAATCAAATAAAAACTTAATCTTCATTTTCCATTCCCCTTTAATTTATATTATTCTTTTCTCCATAATGTGACCTGTTATCTTTACATTTCTCCTTTCTACACAAAATAAAAAACTCCATACAAGCAGTAATGCCCACATGAAGTTTGTTAGTATTGTCATACCTAAAAATAAATTAGTCGCTAATACAATAAAATTGTTTTAGCAAAAACAAATTGTTTATACTATTGTTATATGATAATTTTAAAATTTTCCTTTATTTATACATAAAAAAAGCACAGAATAACGTTAATTGTTATTCTGTGCTTTCTATATAATGGAACATATTTATTCTATGTATACATCTATTCTGCTTTACTATTCCTATACTCTTCCATTTGCTTTAAATAATTCTTTTGTGTTTCTGTCTTTCCTGCATATTTATCAACTTCTGGTACGGCTTCATTAATGGCATTACTAGAAGATGAATTTATAGCTTGCTTTAACTCTTCAAACTGTGCTTCTGTTAATTCTATGTAACTTCCACAGCTTGGGCAAACAACACAATATCTTTTTCGATATGGTATTACGGGGATAAAGAACAAAGTAAACCAAGTTCTAACAATACATAAGTTCCATATTGCTGTTGTATTACAATAACTACATGTACGTTGGAATACTTGACCTATCTTTCTTTTAGTTACTCTACCCCAACCCCAAATTATCATTTGATCACTCCTCAAAATAATTGTTAATTAAAATTATATCATTTTACAATATTTTTTACAATATTTTTCTGTTACTATGTTTATATCCAAAATTTTATCATATTATATCCTTATATGTAATATTATTTACAAAGGATATTTAATTTACACAATGTACAATTATTATATAACTTTATAAAAAATTAAAACTCATCAAATCTAAACAACTACAAAGCTTCTGTAATAAATAACTTAGTTTTATAATAAGCATATAACAACTTAGGTAGTTCATTTTCTTAAGCATTGTGATATAATAAATAACATTGGTACAGTATGGGATTTTATGAAAGCCCCTGAGTTTTATAGTTTGCTTTCCCCATCTGTAGTTTCTAGCTAAACATTTTAGTACATACTAAAGTTTAACTAAAGGAACCTATATCTGAGATTTAACTCTTATTGTTTTTTCTTAGATCTGCCACGCTTATAAAAAATATCGTACTGAATGAATGAGGGTTAGTCCTAAATTAGAAGGCGAGAGAATAGTTCTTATATAGTTGATTTAGTTACTCTATTTCATCTATGTATTCACAAAGTCAATTTTTATATAATTATTTGTGATTTATTATGGAAACTTTATTGCTTAATGTGTGCCAAAGCTTTAAAGCTCTGGCACATATATAGATTAACATTTCCATATCTGCTATCCTTGTTCCTTTGGGCACAAGGATTTTATTATTATAAGTTATTTTCAAATCATATATAGTTAATAATTTAAAGTTCTCTACCCACGTTCTAATGATAGAATCCCTTTGTGGACTATCAAAGAATAACAAAACAAAATTGGAGGGTTTTTAATGTATAATGTTAAATCTAAAGTTGCAACTGAATTTATCAGTGATGAGGAAATTATTGATTCCCTTGAATACGCAAAACAAAATAAAAGTAACCGCGAACTTATAGACAGCATAATTGAAAAAGCAAAAGAATGTAAGGGGTTAACACACAGAGACGCAGCTGTATTACTAGAGTGTGACTTAGAAGATGAAAATGAAAAAATGTTCAAGCTTGCAAGAGAAATCAAACAAAAATTTTACGGTAATCGTATAGTAATGTTTGCTCCTCTTTATCTTTCAAACTACTGTGTAAACGGATGTGTATATTGTCCATACCATCATAAAAACAAACATATAGCAAGAAAAAAGCTGTCACAGGAAGATGTTAAAAGAGAAACAATAGCTCTTCAAGATATGGGACATAAACGTTTGGCTTTAGAGGCTGGAGAAGACCCTGTAAACAATCCTATTGAATATATTCTTGACTGTATCAAAACCATATACAGCATAAAACATAAAAATGGAGCAATTAGACGTGTAAATGTAAATATTGCAGCTACTACTGTAGAAAACTACAAGAAATTAAAGGATGCTGGTATTGGAACATATATACTTTTCCAAGAAACCTATAACAAAAAAAGTTACGAGGAACTTCATCCTACAGGTCCAAAACATGATTATGCCTATCATACAGAAGCAATGGATCGTGCTATGGAAGGTGGTATTGATGATGTAGGTATTGGGGTTTTGTTTGGACTAAATATGTACAAATATGACTTTGTTGGACTTCTAATGCATGCTGAACACTTGGAAGCTGCTATGGGTGTAGGCCCTCATACTATAAGCGTTCCTCGTATACGTCCTGCAGATGACATTGATCCTGAAAACTTCTCAAATGCAATATCGGACGAGATTTTTGAAAAAATTGTAGCCATTATTCGTATTGCAGTTCCATACACAGGCATGATCGTCTCTACTCGTGAGTCTAAAAAAACTCGTGAGCGCGTACTTGAACTCGGTATATCTCAAATAAGTGGTGGTTCTAGCACAAGTGTTGGTGGTTACGTTGAATCTGAACCTGAAGAAGATAACTCTTCACAATTCGAAGTCAATGATAACCGTACTCTTGATGAGATAGTTAATTGGCTTTTAGAAATGAATTATATTCCAAGCTTTTGTACCGCTTGTTATCGTGAAGGAAGAACTGGCGACCGTTTCATGAGCCTTGTTAAATCAGGACAAATAGCAAATTGTTGCCAGCCAAACGCCTTAATGACTCTTAAAGAGTACTTGGAGGATTATGCTTCTTCTAATACTCAAAAGAATGGTGAAGCACTTATAGCTTCTGAAGTTGAAAAAATACCTAACGAAAAGGTTAAATCAATAGTAAAAAAACACCTTACCGAATTAAAAGAGGGACAAAGAGATTTTAGATTCTAAGCAAAGTTTCCAACCATGGATTATAAGTCTATGGTTGGAATTTTTATTTATATGTACTTATTTCTTGCTTATTTAACATATAGAAGTTGTAATTAAACCTTCTATATGTTAATATCTTTCATATTGCTATATTTTTTAATCACATACATTTTGATTTTAAACTAATAATTATGAGGTGATAACTAATGAAAAATTCAACAGGAGATTTTAAAATAATAAAAGTACTAAATAATAACGTTCTCTTCGTTCTTCAAAACAATAAAGAAAAGATATTGTTTGAACGTGGAATAGGCTTTGGCAAAAAAATAGATGATTTAATTTCCGCAGACACTCATGTTGAAAAAGTATTTTCTATAGAAAATGAAAATAACTCAAACACTTTTAAACAGCTTGTTTCTACAGTAAATACCAATATTATAGGTATTTGTGAAGAAATCATTTCTATGATATCAAAGGAATTAAATGAAAACTTAAACGAAAAAATACACATATCCTTAACTGATCATATTTCTTTTACACTGAAAAGACTTCTCTCAAATGATACCATACAAAATCCATTTTTAATTGAAACAGCAACTCTCTACAAAACTGAATTTGAATTAGCAAAAAAAGCTGTAAAAATGCTTGAAGAAAAAACAAATATTGAAATACCAGAAGATGAGGTAGGCTTTATAGCTCTTCACATACATTCAGCAAGAAAAAAAGGTGAATTATCCAATACGATAAAGTATGCTTTTCTATCAAATACCATAATAGAATTTATAGAAGATGAGCTCGATATTACTATAGACAAACATTCAATAGATTATGCTAGATTTATTACTCACTTACGTTTTACAATAGAAAGAATCATAAATTCCTCTCCTATAAAAAACGAACTACTTAACGCTATAAAACATGCATATCCTGAATCATACAAATTATCCTCTAAAATTTGCAAATTACTGGAGGACGAACTGCATAAAAAAGTTGTAGAAGATGAAACTGCATACTTGGTTATGCACATAGAACGTATAAAAAACAACACTAAAGGCAGTATTTTAAAATAAAAACTGCCTTTAATTAGGCAGTTTTTATTTTATTACTTTAATTTATACGTAAACAATTTGTGGTTTCCAGCGTCAACATCAATTCCTGAAATATATTCTATATCTGTGACTAACTCCGGGTTAGTTATTAAAACCGGTGTAATGAGAGAAAACCCTTGTTCTTTTATAAATTCTCTATCAACTTTTATAATCGGCTGCCCTACTTTTACAGTTTCCCCTTGTTCAACCAAAGGTTCAAATCCTTTTCCTTCAAGTTTAACTGTATCAATTCCTATATGAACTAAAATTTCCACACCACTTTCAAGAGTTATACCAAAAGCATGGAAAGTCTTAAATAATAAAGATAGTTCTCCATTAGCTGGTGCCACTATTGTATCTGAAGACAATTCTATTGCTACACCGTCACCTACCAACTTTTCTGAAAACACCTTATCTGGAACCTCTGATAAATCTAAAACCTTTCCAGATGCAGGAGCTATTAACTCACAATTTTTTTTAAAAAATCCTAACATTTGTATTCCTCCCATATAACGTATACCCTTTTGCAAAAAATAATAAGGCACAAGTTAAAACTCATGCCTTATTCGAAAGTTACACGTTTTATTTTTTACCTCACTAGTATAATATTCCTTTTACCCATTTGTCAATACAAGTAAGACAATTTTATTTTACTTTAAGATATTGACTCGAAATTTAAAATTTTTTTCATTTGTAAACGATGTAAAAAATACACTTTATTACAGATACCGTTTACATTTCACCATTATATTGACATATTGCTGATAAATGTTATATAATACAATTTATCAGCGTGTTACCAACACGGGCAAAAGCTGAAAAAGGAAGTACTCTTTTTTTGGCTTTTTTTGTTGTCTAAAAATAAACTTATTAACAATTTACTTTTATTTAATTTAAGGAGGGCTTTATTTTGGGTGTAACAAATAAGCTATTAGCAGCATGTCAAAAATTAGGAAAGTCATTAATGACTCCTATCGCCGTTTTACCTGCTGCAGGATTACTTTTAAGATTAGGGCAGCCTGATCTTCTTAACATTTCATGGATGATGGCTGCTGGAAACGGAATTTTCAACAACTTAGCAATGATATTTGCAATTGGAATTGCAGTGGGTTTTGCTGAAGAAAATAATGGTGTTGCAGGACTATCTGCAGCAGTTGGATATTTCGTTTTAACAAATGTCGCTACATCATTTAACAAGCACATTGATATGGGAGTACTTGGCGGTATAATAGTAGGTATTTTAGCTGGTAATCTTTACAA
The DNA here is from genome assembly GCF_000008765.1 of Clostridium acetobutylicum ATCC 824. Lineage (NCBI taxonomy): Bacteria > Bacillati > Bacillota > Clostridia > Eubacteriales > Clostridiaceae > Clostridium > Clostridium acetobutylicum. The sequence continues at coordinate 1,498,928 of NC_003030.1, read as the reverse complement.
TAAATACAAGAGTACTAGACTTCCAGATTTCTTGGGCTTCTTCGGTGGAAGACGTCTTGTTCCAATACTAACATCACTATGTTCTCTAGTATTAGGACTAATTTCCGGATTAGTTTGGCCTGCTATTCAAAATGTTATAAACGCTTTTGGAAACAGCGTATCACATGCAGGCGTTGTTGGTTCTTTTATTTATGGACTTTTAAACAGATTACTTATACCAATTGGACTTCACCATGTTTTGAATACATTATTCTGGTTTCAATTTGGAACCTTCAAATCAGCTTCAGGAAAAATAGTAACTGGAGATTTACATAGATTCTTTGCATTAGATAAAACTGCTGGAACATACATGACTGGATTCTTTCCTATTATGATGTTTGCACTTCCAGCTGCATGTTTAGCAATGATTTCAGCTGCTAAAAAAGAAAATAGAAAAAAGGTTTCTGGTATGCTTCTTGGAATAGCTTTTACTGCTTTTCTTACAGGTGTAACTGAACCAATTGAGTTTCTATTTATGTTCTTAGCACCAGTTCTATATGTTGTACATGCTGTTCTTACAGGACTTTCTATGGCAATAACCTCAGCACTTGGAATAAAATCAGGATTTACCTTCTCCGCTGGATTTGTAGATTATATAATGAATTTTAATATATCCACAAAACCAATATTACTTATAGTGATTGGTATATTATACGCAATAATCTATTACTTCTTATTCTTATTTACAATAAAAAAATTCAATCTACCAACTCCTGGTAGAATGGATGACTTAGATGACTTAGATGATTTAGATGATTTAGATGATTTAGATGATTTAGATGAAGAACCTGAAAACACTCCAAAAATTAAGTCTTCACCTTCAAAGAATTCAACTCTTGAAGAAAAGGCCGTTGGAATATTAGAAGCTATAGGTAATAAAAATAACATTCAATCATTAGATGCATGCGTTACTAGAATAAGACTTACGGTAAAAGACGGAAGCAAGGTTGATGAACCTAAATTGAAAAAATTAGGAGCTACAGGAATTATGAAGCTAGATGACAAGAACTTTCAAATAGTTGTTGGAACTACAGCTGATATAATTGCAACTCACATTAAGGAAATTATTAAAAAATAATATTAAATTTTATACATAAGCGCTCTTAGAGATAGACAATAATCTAAGGGCGCTTTATTGTTAATGCATTTCTTATCCTCATGATACTATTTTCCCCTTACACACCATATTTTATAGCATTAAGACATTTAATTATCTATCGATAAAATCCATAACTATAAATCTATAATTAACTAATCTATTTATTTTTATATTAGGAGGATTTTATTATGAATAGAGCCAATACTGACAGTAATAAAGCTAGACGCAGCTTAAGAGTAAAACTTATAACTATTCTTGTAGGCATTATTATTCCTATGACTTTTCTTAGCATAGGTACTTTTGCAATCATGAAGAGTTTAATGAACAGATTAGATACCATGATTGAGGTAACTGTTAAATCCAATGAAATTTTCGCCTTAGCTGATAATTCTATCTCTGAAGTCAACAAGGTTGTACTAAATAAAGACGAAAAGTCCAAAAAAGCTGCTTACAGTAATTTAGATAAGATAAAAAGCAATATTAAATTTATTAAGGACAATACTACAAGCTTAAATAGTATGAAATCTGTAGATGTTATGGAAAGAATAATGTCCACTTATGAAGAAAATCTTAATAATTTAATTAACTCTAATAAATCTGGAGATACAGAGCAGGCTATGAAAAACTTTAAAATAATCACTCAAACCTTAAGTTCCTCAAATGACAGTATACAGAATTTAGTTACAAACCAACTTACTGATCAAAAAACCGAAAAAATAGCCCTACTTAAGACCGCAAGCTTTATGGGTATATTAATTATAATACTCATAATATCAATTAGCATTTTAAGCTTTGCTGTCGCTACTATCTTAATAAATAACATAGTAAACATTATAAAGAAATTGGTAACTTATGCAACCTCCATAGCTGAAAATAATCTAGCATTAGCTGATATACATATAAACTCTTCTGATGAACTAGGTGTACTTGCCGAATCTTTTAACAAAATGAGCAGAAATCTTAGATCCTTGATAAATAAAATCAACACTGAAAGCAGCAATGTTACAGATGCTGCGTATAATCTTCAGACAAATACAGAGCAAAGCTCAAAAGCACTTGAGCAAATTGCAGTATCAGTTCAAGGTGTATCTGAAGGAGCCTTAACTCAAGCAGATCAAGCTGAAAAAACTGTTTCTGTGATAACTGATTTATTCGAAGCAAATAAGAGAATCAGTGATAATGCTCATAAGGTTTTAAATACATCTGATGCTGCAACAAACGCAGCTGTTTTAGGAAATGAAAAATTGAAAAAAGTAATAGAGCAAATAAAAGTAATAGAAAATAAGGTGATTCCTGTGCAAAACACTGCAGAACTTTTAAACAAAAGGTCTAACGAAATAAAAAAAGTCGTAGATGCTATTACAGAAATAGCATCGCAAACTAATCTATTAGCTTTAAATTCAGCTATTGAAGCAGCAAGAGCTGGAGAAAACGGTAAAGGCTTTGCAGTTGTAGCTGAGGAAGTAAAAAAGCTAGCTGAAGATTCACAAAATGCTACAGTCGAAATAACAAGCATGCTACAAGATATACAGCAAAAATCAAATGAATTATACGAGAGTATGTCAACTAGTGTACAAGAAATTAAGGAAAGCACAACAGTAGCAGAAGCAGCAAGAGAAGCTTTTAGTGAAATACTAAATACCAGCAGTAACGTTGATAAACAAATGCAAGAAATAACTTTAGAAATAGAAGGTATTGTAAAAGAAATCTCTACTGTAGAAAAAATGAGTATTGATATAGAAAGAATTGCTAAAAGCTCTTCCGAATCAAGCCACGATGTTGCTGCTGCAGTTGAAGAACAAACCGCTAGTGTTGAAGAAATATTCTCCACCACCACTGTTTTATCTCAAATGTCTAACGAGCTAAAAAATTTGATAAACAAGTTTAAAATTTAGGGGGAACTTCCATGAAAAAGACTAGCCGTATTTTAATTATATTTGCAGCTACCTGCTTTTTACTTACAGCATGTGCTCAAAAAAAATCAATAGTTTATAAGAGTAAAAAATACAGGATTGGATTATCTATTCCAGCTTCAGATGATGTTTTTAGAAACAAAATAATAAATGCCATGGAAAACGAGGCTAAAAATTTACCTGACACCGATTTAGTTGTTGTAAATGCTAAAGGTGATCCTGCAAGACAAAAATCTCAAATTTCAAACTTAGTAGCTCAAAAATGCAATGCAATACTAGTTTTGCCTGTTGATACTCTTCTGTCTAGCGATTATACACAAATAGCAAATGATTCAGGTATTCCAATAATAAGTGTTAATAATTTTTTAAAAAACCAGGATGATGCTGCAGCATATGTAGGTTCTGATTCCATAACTTCTGGTATTATGGAAGCTGAATATGCTGTAAAGCAGCTTAACGGAAAAGGTAATGTTGTTATTCTAAAAGGTGAGCCAAATCATGAAACTGCCATTAAAAGAACGGAGGGTTTTAAACAGGTTCTTCAAAATTATCCCGAAATAAAAATAATAGACGAGCAATATGGTGATTGGAAAAGGACCCTCGGAATGCAAATAACAGAAAACTGGATTAAAAATGGCACTAAATTTGATGCTATTCTAGCCAATAATGACGAAATGGCAATTGGTGCAATCATGGCACTAAAAGAAAATAACTTAATAAATAATGTTTTCGTTGGAGGTATAGATGCTACCCCTGATGCCTTAAAGCTTTTAAAAGAAGGTAGCCTTAAGGTCACGGTATTCCAAAATGCAGCTGGCCAAGGTTCAGAAGCTATAAAGGCAGCCTATAAACTAGTTAAAGGAGAGAAAATAAATAAAAAGATTTTTGTGCCTTATGAATTAGTTGTCCCTAATGACGCGGATAAGTATTTAGGAAAACAAAGTGCAAAATAAAAATTAATCTATATAAAAATAGTTTTTTAATATACATTAAAATATAACCTTTGTCACAGACAATTAAAAAAGGTCTAGACAGTGTTATGAAGATGGCTTCTGCCTAAAACAGGAGTCATCTTTTTTAAGTTTCATTGAAACCTATAACTATTATGATAAATGATATAATCATCAATTTATTTAACTAATTCTTCGAAAGTTTCATCATTTATAGTTTTCATACATGATAATATTTTTATTTATCCTTAAATTTTTTTCATATACTTCTTTTATCATACTAGGAAAATAATGTCCACATCGTGCTAATTCTCTCATTACTCGGTTTATACCATACTCGAATGTAAACCAATTATCTTTGGTTATTCCTCGAGTGTCAACAGAACAAATATAAAATTGAGTATTAGAATAAACCCACCTATATGTCATTAGCACACGACGTGCATGATATGACTGACAACATACGATAGCCTTTCTTAAATTTATATTTGAGCTCTCAACTAATTCTTTGATTTATACGCATTTTCATAGGTATTTTGAGAAGATTTTTCTTTAATAACAATTTCTTTTCTTACATTTGTCTAAAACTAAATTCTAATAATATAAAAGTCTTGATATTCCTACATTTAAAGCTAAACATTTTCTTACAGGTATTATAATTCAAATTGTCAATACCTTTCATAGTTTCAATCTTATACATACTATTAGGTGCGTAACCTAATGCTCCCTCAAGTTTATCTTACATTAAAATAATATCATCTTTGCTTTCAGCATAAGATAATGCAGTAATATCAAGTTTAACCTCACGTATAATATTTAGAAATTTTTATTATTACTTTTCTTAATTAATACCTTTTCGGTTGCCATCCTTTATCCTGCTTTACTATCCCACTAATGATAAACATTCCTCTACATTATAATAAAAATACCCTATGAGATAAGCTTTTATTAAATCACTTATCTTATAGGGTATTTTTTACGAAAAGCTATTTTTATATGGATAATTTATTCTTTGGATATTAATCCAAAATGATATTTTATATTATAACTTTTTTCTTCTCCCTTTGGTAATACTATATTTCCAAAATTCTTATGATGAATTGCATCTGGAAGAGTTTGAGGTTCTAATGCAACTGCACCATACTGAGGAATTTTCTTCCCATTAACTTCAAAATCCTCACATGGAAAATTTAAAGTATAGACAATTAGTGCATTACGTTCCGATTCTATACAAAGCTTTATGCCCGTATCATTGCTAATTAATGTTGCTGCGTTTTTTGATTTTAGCTTAAATGGGTGATCAATTCCTTCTAAATTACATTTTTTCTTTACATCCTCTATTGCAGTCATTAAATCTCTATGTTCTAGGAAGTCAAAAGGAGTTTCCTTAACTTTTTTAAGCTCCCCGGTAGGCACATTATCACTTCTAGTTTCTGCAACATAATCTGCATTGATTTTAAGTGTATGGTTTTTAAGCAAATTATCTATGTTTCCACTTAAGTTAAAATAGGAGTGAACAGTTGGATTAAATAGAGTATCTTCATCTGATAACCCGCTAAAATGGATATTTAAATCATTATTATCATTTAAAGAATAGGTTATTTTAGCCTTAAGTTCTCCTAAAAATCCACCCTTTCCTTCCTTAATCATTCTGTAAAAAGTTACACTATTGTCTTTTTCAGAGCTTTCACTTTCCCATATATATGAATTGAAACCATATTTACCCCCATGAAGAACATTTTCTCCTTCATTAGGTTCAATCTTATACTTTCTTCCCTTTATTTCAAACTCACCTTTATCAATACGTCCTGCTACTCGTCCAATTGCAGCACCTGCAAACATTTTTGTATCTTTAACATAGTAATCCGATTTATCAAACTCAAGCAATACATTTACTGGTTTTTTATTTTTATCTAGAGCATATATTTCTGTCAAAGTAGCTCCATGCGAAATGCAGGAGAACTTCATTCCATTTTTATTGCTTATTGTATATTTATAAATTTGTCTTCCATCAAGGTGTCCATAAATACTCTTTTCAATCACATTTACCCCACCCTTTTATTTTAAATTTTTCAAAACATTTTTTACTTTTTCAACTACATTCTCCACAGTAAAACCAAACTCTTTAAATAATATATCTGATTTACCTGATGCACCAAAACTCTCCATAGCAATCACTTCGCCATCAAGTCCAACATATTTATGCCACCCAAAAGGTGATGCAGCTTCAACTGCAACTCTGGCTCTTATATTTCTAGGTAATATAGAATTTTTATAGTCTTCACTTTGCTCTTCAAATACTTCAAAGGAAGGCATACTTACAACTCTTGCATCTATATTTTCATTTTGAAGCTCTTTTGCTGCATTTAATATAAGCTCAACTTCAGAACCTGAAGCCATAAGTATTACATCTGGATTTTCTTTATTTTTAGAATCCTTTAGAATGTATCCTCCCTTTAAAGCATTTTTTCCTGAAGAATCATATAAAGGAAGTGCTTGTCTTGTTAAAACTAAGGCTGTTGGTCCATTTTTAGTATTTAATGCACTATACCAGGCTGCTGCAGTTTCATTAGAATCCGCTGGCCTAAACACAGTCATATTAGGCATAGACCTTAAGGCTGCCAATTGCTCAATAGGTTCATGAGTTGGCCCATCTTCACCTACACCAATACTGTCATGCGTTAAAACATAAACTATTGGAAGCTTCATTATAGAAGAAAGTCTCATAGCTCCTTTCATGTAATCACTAAATACAAAGAAGGTTGCTACAAATACCTTAAGTCCACCATGCAAGTACATTCCATTTGCAATAGCTGCCATAGCATGTTCTCTAACTCCAAAATGCATATTAGAGCCACTTCTGTTTTCAGCTGAAAAATCTCCTCTGTCATCCATATGTGTCTTGTTTGATGGTGCTAAATCAGCAGAGCCTCCTATTAAGTTAGGAATAAGTTTTGCAAGTCTATTAATAAGAACCCCTGAGGACTGTCTTGTAGCCATGTTTTTATCAAACTTCCAAAATTCTCCATTATCTAATAGCTTCATTGGAGTTTTTTCACTAAACCAAACTTCCCACTCTTTATAAAGCTTTGGATATTCCTTTTTATATTCTTCAAACATACTGTTCCACTTATCCTCTTGTCTTTGAGCCCTTACTTTAAACTCTTTAGTGTATGCTCTTACTTCTTCCGGAACAGTAAAAGGTTCATAATTCCAATTTAAATTTTCCTTTGTGAGCTTTAAATTTTCTTCTCCCAAAGGCTCTCCATGAGCAGCTGCTTTACCCTGTTTTGATGGACAGCCATATCCTATAACATTTTTTACTATTATTATGGTAGGTTTATTTTTTTCTACCTTAGCTTCCTTTATGGCTAAATCTATTTTTTCTAAATTAGTACCATCATCCACTTTGATAACCTGCCATCCGTATGCTTCGTATCTTAAAGCTACGTTTTCTCTAAAGGCAATGTCTGTACTTCCTTCTATTGATATGTTATTTGAATCATATAAAACTATTAATTTTCCAAGACCTAATGTACCTGCAAGAGAACTTGCCTCTCCTGATATTCCTTCCATAAGACAGCCGTCACCTACAAGCGCATAGGTATAATGGTCTACAATATTGTAACTTTCCTTATTAAATTTATTTGCTAGATAAGTTTCCGCTATTGCCATTCCCACAGCATTGCATATTCCTTGTCCTAAAGGTCCTGTTGTTGTTTCTACTCCATCTGTCCATCTATACTCAGGATGTCCTGGAGTCTTACTTTTGAATTGTCTAAAGTTTTTTATTTCCTCAACACTTACATCATAACCAAATATATTAAGTAACGAATATAAGAGCATAGAACCATGTCCTGCTGAAAGCACGAATCTATCTCTATCTTTCCATTTGGAATTATTAGGATTATGTTTTAAATGTCTGCTCCAAAGTGTATATGCCATTGGTGCACACCCCATAGGCAATCCAGGATGACCAGACTTTGCCTTTTGTATAGCTTCTGCAGAAAGAATTCTTATAGTATTTATAGCTAAATTATCTATATTCATCTAAGTATTCTCCTTTATTATTTATTAAAAGCCTCTTTCCAATCCTTCATAAATCTTTCTATTCCGATATCTGTTAAAGGATGTTTTATTAATTGTTTCAAAACCTTGTATGGAACTGTTCCTATATGCGCTCCTGCCTCTGCTGAATCAATAACATGTTTTGGACTTCTTATACTAGCTGCTATTATTTCTGTTCTTATATCATGTATATCAAATATATTTACAATTGATTCTATTAATCCTATAGAATCGGCACCTATATCATCAAGCCTTCCTAAGAAAGGACTAACAAAGGTAGCTCCTGCTCTAGCTGCTAAAAGAGCTTGACCTGCTGAAAAAATAAGAGTTACATTTGTCTTTATCCCCTCACTTGATAATACCTTTACAGCTTTTAAACCTTCCTCCGTCATTGGTATCTTTACTACCATGTTTTTATGAATTTTGGCTATTTCTCTTCCTTCTTTTATCATTCCTTCAGCGTCTAATGCTATTACTTCTCCACTTATAGGTCCATCTACTATTGATGTTATTTCACGTATTACTTCATTAAAATCTCTTCCTTCTTTTGCTACAAGGGAAGGATTAGTTGTTACTCCACATATAACCCCCATATCGTTTACTTCTTTTATCTCCTCTACATTAGCTGTATCTATAAAAAGTTTCATTGCTTATGCCTCCTATATTTTTTTTAGCTTTGTTTTAAATAAGTGTTCTTTATATACTTATTCAAAACAAAGCTTCTTTAATTACTCTAAGTTACATTTAAAAACAGTTATATATGCTCTAAAATCCTAATTATGTGTTGAATTTTATTGATATTCTTTTAAAATATAATTTTTATTTTGTTGTCTTTTCTATTATATCTCTTAATTTAGTATCCTTATCTATTATTACAGCTTCCAAGCCTACCATACGACTCCAATCATAAACCTGTTCTACTGTTAATTCTAGTGAAACCACTGTATGATGTCCGCCACCTGCATAAATCCAAGATTTAACTCCTTCAATGAAGTTTGGTTCTGGTTTCCATACCATTTTAGCAACTGGTAGGTTTGGCATGTCTTCATCTGGTTTCACTGCTGTAAGTCCGTTTATTATTAAACGATAATGTGTTCCTAAATCAAGCATTGAAACTGCTACACCTTTTCCTGTTGAACCATTAAAGATTAAACGTGCTGGATCTTCTTTATCTCCAATTCCTAGTGGTTTAACAATAACCTTTGGTTTATCTGAAGCAAAAGTTGGGTCAACTTCAAGCATATGAGCTCCTAATGCCTTCTCATTTCCACGACTAAGTTCATATGTGTAATCTTCCATAAAACCTGTAGCAGTATTATTAGTCATAACCTTTAATAATCTATCTAAAGCTGCAGTTTTCCAGTCTCCTTCGCCTGCAAAGCCATAGCCTTCAGCATTTAAACGTTGTACTGCAAGTCCAGGTAACTGTTTCATTCCATAAAGATCTTCAAAGTTTGTTGTAAATGCATTATAATTTCCTTTTTCTAAGAACCTTCTTAATCCTATTTCAATTTTGATTTGTTCTTTAACTTGTTTCTCATAGAAAGCAGGATCATTTTCACCTGGATCTAAAATATATAAATCTTTAAATTCTTCATAAGTTTTATTTATTTCATCTTGGCTTACCTTGTCCATTTCAGCAACTAAATCACCTATACCAAAGTAATCTACTGTCCATCCGAATTGTATTTGAGCTTCTACTTTATCTCCCTCTGTAACTGCAACATTACGCATGTTATCACCAAAACGTGCAACTTTTATGCTTTCACTTGCAATATATCCTGCAGCAACCTTCATCCAATCTGAAACTTGTTTTTGAACTTCTTTATCCTTCCAATATCCTACAACAACTTTATTATGCTTTTTAAGTCTTGCATTAATAAATCCATACTCTCTATCTCCATGAGCACTTTGATGTAAGTTCATATAATCCATATCTATTGTTTTCCATGGAATATTTTCATTATATTGAGTTGCAAAATGAAGTAAAGGTTTTTGTAATATCTTTGTACCTGCTATCCACATTTTAGCTGGAGAAAACGTATGCATCCAAGTTATAACTCCTGCTACTTCATCTCTATAGTTAACTTCCTTCATTATTTCCTTTATTTTATCAGCAGAAGTTGCTAAATCTTTAAATATTATTTTATATGGAAGATTAGCACTTTTATTTAATTCATCTACAATTGTCTCAGAATTTTTTCTTACTTCTTTTAAAGCCTCTTCACCATATAAATGTTGACTTCCTACTACAAACCAAAATTCCATCTTTTTATTTTCTAACATGATAAATCTCCCCTTATCTATTTTTTATTTATTCTAAAAAACATTTATAAACTACTCATTTAATCCTCTAACTTTTCCAATAGAACGATTGTACAAATATGTCTCAATTTCTTCTAAAGATTTTCCTTTTGTTTCATAAAGAACATATTTTGCAAATAAAAATCCTATGATACAAATTGCAGCAAAACCGAAGAAGATTACAGATAAACCTACAGTTTCAAGTAATACTGGGAAGAATAAAGCAACTAAAATGTTACCAAACCAGTTTACTGCTGATGCAATACCTGTTGCAAGTCCTCTAACATTACTTGGGAATAATTCTCCAACAACAATCCATGTAGTAGCTGCCCAAGAGTATGCATAGAAAACAACGTATAAACATATGAAGAAGAATACTAACCAAGTTGCCCACGCATGTTTAGCTTCAGAGTATGGATAAATTAATCCAACTAATAATAGAGATGCGCCCATTCCAATAGAACCAGTCATAAATAATGTACGACGTTTGAATTTGTCTACAACCAATAAAGTTACAATAGTTGCTAATACTAGAACCACACCAATTCCAACAGTACTAATAGTTCCACCATTTGCTGATCCAAAAACATTGGATAAAATTTGTGATGAATAGTAGAAAATAGTGTTTGCACCTTGAATTTGTTGAAGAAGTGTTAACCCACAGCCTGCAATTACAGCTGGCAAAGCCTGTTTTGCAAATAAATCTCCAAAAGAACCTGTTTCAGTATGTTTTGAATTAATAATCTCTTGATATTCAGTTTCTGCCTCTTCCTTTGAACGTAAAGTCTGAAGTACTTGTTTTGCTAATTCTGTCTTTCCTATTCTAGCTAAAAATCTTGGTGACTCTGGAAGTATAAATGTTCCAATTAATAGTACCATTGCAGGTACCATAGCTCCTCCAAGCATCCAACGCCATCCTTCAAATGCACCAGCAAACGCAAAATTTACACCATATGAGAAAAGCATTCCAACAGTTATCATTAATTGATTTAAACCAGATAGTTTTCCACGTGTTTCAGCAGGGCTAATTTCTCCCATATACATTGGAACTAAAGCAGAAGCTCCACCTACAGCTACTCCTAAAATAACACGAGCACCGATTAAAAGATTAGTACTAGTAGAAACGGCAGAACCTAATGCACCAAGTGCAAACACAATTGCACTCCACATAATCATTCTACGACGACCAAACCTATCTGCTAGTGAAGCCATTAATGAGGCTCCTATCATAGCTCCAACAAACAATCCAGAAGTGATAAATCCTTCTAACCAAGAACTTACGTGCCAAGTTGCATTAATTCCAGGTAAAGCACCATTAATTATTCCAATATCATATCCAAACATAAATCCACCGAAGGCTCCAAAGAAATAAATTAGTGCTGGAGATATTTTTTTATTCATTTTATATTCCTCCTCAATCTGTTAATTAAATACTATCACAATTGTTTTTAAACGATTTCATTAATGATAAATTTTTATACTACTTTCTAATAACATCAATCCTTTCGGCAATTACTTAGTATATATTTTTAACAATCAGATTAAATCTCTATTAATTTTAAAAAGTAATGAAGATTTAATCTGATAATCTTCTAAATTTTACTTTTAGATTAAATGCTCTACAGCTGCTTGTTCTATAGCAATTCCCTTTTTATATCTTTCAATAAACTCCTCAAAACCTTTAACGTCTTTTGGATCAGGTTGTACTTCTTCTGCTACATAACCTGCAAAAACATTTTTTGATAAGAATTCTGGTAATGTAGAATCATTTTCCTTACTTCTTAAATAGCTAGCTAATAAAGCGATTCCCCATGCTCCACCTTCTCCTGCTGTTTCCATAACTGACACAGGAGCATTTACTGCACCAGCCACAGCTGCTTGGCCGACAATAGGTGTCTTAAACAGTCCACCATGACCAAGTAATTTATCAAGTTTAACAGCTTCATCCTTTAATAATATATCCATACCAATTTTTAATGCACCTAAAGAAGTAAATAAATGTGCTCTCATAAAGTTTGGCAAATTAAAATTACTTTTTGCCTTCCTTACAACCATAGGTCTACCTTCTGAAACACCTGTGATGTTTTCACCTGCAAAATAATTGTAAGCAAGAACTCCACCACAATCAGGATCTCCTTGAAAAGCTTGAGTATATAGTGCCATATAAAGAAGATCTTTTCTCATATCTACATTTATAGCCTCAGTAAATTGCTGAAAAATATTAACCCAAGCCTCTAAATCTGAGCAACCATTATTTGCATGAACCATTGCAACTAAATCGCCTGAAGGTGTTGTTACTATATCTATTTCAGGATGAACCCTATTAAGAGGTTTTTCAAGAACAACCATAGCAAAAATTGATGTGCCTGCTGAAACATTTCCTGTGCGCGGTGCCACTGAATTTGTAGCAACCATACCGGTACCAGCATCTCCCTCTGGTGGACACAATGGAATACCCGGCTGAAGATTTCCACTTACATCAAGTTTTTTTGCTCCCTCTAAGGTTAATACTCCAGCATTCTCTCCTGCTAGTAACACCTTTGGTAGAAGTTTTTCTAAATCTAACGAATGTTTTTTAACCTCTGGTAAATTCTTAAAGGTTTCTAACATGTTTTTATCATAGTTATGTGTTTGTGTATCAATTGGGAACATTCCTGAAGCATCACCAATACCTAAAACCTTTTCACCTGTTAGCTGCCAATGAATGTAGCCTGCTAAAGTAGTTAAAAAATCAATTTTCTCAACATGGGGTTCATTACGAAGAATAGCTTGATATAAATGAGCTATACTCCATCTTTCAGGAATATTAAACTTAAATAAATCTGTTAACTTTTTAGCAGCTTCTTCTGTCATTGTATTACGCCAAGTTCTGAATGGAACTAGAAGCTCTCCCTTATTATCAAAAGCCATATATCCGTGCATCATTGCTGAAAATCCAATTGAACCAATCTTAGAAAGCACTACTCCATATTTTTCCTTTACCTCTGCGAAAAGCTTTTGGTAACTGTATTGTAACCCTTTCCAAATTTCATCTATTGAATATGTCCAAACCCCATTTTCTAAACTTGTCTCCCATTCAAAGCTTCCGCTAGCTAATATGGAGAAATCGTTTGCAATAAGGACAGCTTTAATTCGAGTAGAACCAAATTCTATTCCAAGTGATGTTTCACCGTTTTTGATTTCTTGTACTCTTTTTTCATCTATAATCAATTTTAAAACCCCTTCCCGAAATATTTAAGTAACTCTTTATATTAAATATACTACTTTTGTACGTACATGTCAACTATTTTTTAAAAATGGTACGTACCTATTTTATTTTTTTAGTATTTTTTATAGTTAACTGTTATACTAATTTCTTAGTATAACAGTTAATTTATTAATGTTTATACATGCCACTGCCAATTAGTTATTTCTGGCAAATCTTCTCCAACCTCACGAATGTATTGGTTATGTTCTACTAATTTATCATTCATTAACTGAACAAGATGTGCTCCACGATTTCCAAGCTGAGGTAAATTCTCTACTACATCTTTTACAAGATTAAAACGATCTAATTTATTTTGAACACGCATATCAAATGGTGTTGTAATAGTTCCCTCTTCCATATAACCATGTACATGTAAATTTCTATTTTCACGATGATATGTTAATTGATTTATTAAATGTGCAAATCCATGGAATGCAAATATTACAGGCTTATCTGTTGTAAATAAGGCATTATAATCCTTATCGCTTAAGCCATGAGGATGCTCATTTTCAGGTAATAATTTCATCATATCCACTACATTTACAAAACGAACTTTTAATTCTGGTAAATGTTCATGAAGGATTGTAACAGCTGCCAAAGCCTCTAATGTTGGAGTATCTCCACAGGAAGCTATAACTACATCAGGTTCTTGTCCTTTGTCATTACTTGCCCAATCCCAAATGCTTATTCCTTGCTCTACATGCTTAACTGCTTGATCCATTGTTAACCACTGTTGTCTTGGATGTTTTGATGTTACTAATAAATTAATCTTGTGTTTAGTATGAAGGCATTTATCAAATACGGCTAATAAGGTATTGGCATCTGCTGGTAAATATGCTCTAACTATTTCAGGTTTTTTATCCACAATATGTCCTAATAAACCTGGATCTTGATGAGTATATCCATTATGATCCTGCTGCCATACATTAGATGTTGCTATTAAATTTAAAGAAGCAATATCTTTTCTCCATGGTAGCTGTGATGTTACCTTTAACCACTTACCATGCTGAGTAATCATAGAATCAACAATACGAAGGAAGGCTTCATAACTTGCAAAGAAACCATGACGTCCTGTTAAAAGATAACCCTCTAACCAACCTTCACATAAATGTTCGCTTAGCATTGAATCAACAATACGTCCATCATTCGATAAGAATTCATCATTTGGCTCTTTAATTTCTGATAACCATTGACGTTTCGTACCTTCAAAAACTGCCCATAATCTATTAGACATAGTTTCATCCGGTCCAAAAATACGGAAATTACGAGTATCTTCGTTTAATTTAACAACATCACGCACATATTTTCCAAGTTCAATCATATCCTGCTTAACTGTGCTCCCTGGAGTAGGAACATCTACAGCATAATCACGAAAATCAGGTGTACGTAGTTCACGTAATAATAAACCACCATTAGCATGCAAATTAGCCGCCATTCTCTTATTTCCCTTTGGAGTTAATTCTTCAAGTTCCGGTATTAGTCTATAGTTTTCGTCAAATAATTCTTCTGGTTTATAACTCTTAAGCCACTCTTCTAATTGATCTAAGTTTTCTGTATGATATCTATCTACTGCAAGCGGTACTTGGTGTGCACGGAAAGATCCTTCATTTGGAACACCATCTACAAATTTTGGACCTGTCCATCCCTTTGGTGTACGCAATACAATCATTGGCCACTTTGGTCGTGAACAATCGTTATTTTCACGAGCATTTTTCTGAATATTAAGAATTTCTTCTGTTACTATATCTAATGTTTCTGCCATTAATTTATGCATTGTTTCAGGATCTTCACCTTCTACAAAATAAGGCTTCCATCCGTTTCCTTCAAAGAATTTCTCAAGTTCATCCTTAGGAATACGAGACAACACAGTAGGGTTACTAATTTTGTATCCATTTAAATGTAAAATAGGAAGCACTGCTCCATCAGTAACTGGATTTAAAAATTTATTTGCTTGCCAAGATGTTGCAAGAGGTCCTGTTTCTGCCTCTCCGTCTCCAACAACACAAGCAGTAATCAAATCAGGGTTATCAAAAACAGCACCAAAAGAATGTGCTAAAGAATAGCCTAGTTCTCCCCCTTCATTTATTGAACCCGGTGTTTCAGGAGCCATATGGCTAGAAATTCCACCTGGAAAAGAGAATTGTTTACATAGCTTTTTTAAGCCATTCAAATCACGACTAACATTTGGATAAACTTCACTATAGGTTCCATCTAGATAAGAATTGGACACCATTACTTGTCCACCATGACCTGGACCAGAAACATAAATCATATCTAAATCATATTTTTTAATAACACGGTTAAGATGAGCATAAATAAAGTTTTGACCAGGAATAGTACCCCAGTGACCAACAACTTTTCTTTTTAGATGTTCTGGTTTTAAAGGTTCTCTAAGCAATGGATTGTCTAGCAAATACAATTGACCTACAGATATAAAATTAGCTGCACGCCAATATGCATCAATTTTCTTTAGATACTCCGGTGTGATTTTTCCTTCATCCTTATGTTTTCCTATTATACTTTGCATAATATTCCTCCTAAATTTATAATCATTAATTATGAATTCATCTAGTGTGATTCTATGGTATATTTCTAGATTTTCTACTAATTTTTAATTAAATGTCTTAAAACAAATATTATATGTACTATACGTATAGTAAAATATTTGTACGCATATGTCAATGACTTTTTAGTAATTTGTACGTATAAATTTAATTATATTTTGACAACTATGAAGTTAATTAGTCCTTTAACTTCATAGTTGTTACTTTTATTCTCTAAAAATACAATTTATCTTGAAGTCTCTTTTATAATATCTCTTAAATTGGTATTATGATCAATAACTATTGTTTCTAAACCAACCATACGACTCCAGTCATAAACTTGCTCAACTGTTAATTCTAAGGTTGCAACAGTATGATGTCCACCTCCAGCATAAATCCATGCTTTAACTGCATCTTTAAAGTTTGGTTGTGGCTGCCATACTAGCTTTGCTACAGGTAAATTAGGAGCATCCTCAGTAGGTTTAACTGCCTTTACTTCGTTAATAAGTAAACGATAGTGTGTCCCTAAATCAAGCATAGATACAACTACTCCATCACCTACAACTCCATCAAATATTAAACGTGCTGGTGCTTCCTTATCTCCAATTCCAAGTGGTTTAACTACAACTCTTGGTTTACTAGCTGCAAGTGTTGGATCAACTTCTAGCATATGTGCTCCCAAAATTCTTTCATTTCCAGCACTTAGCTCATAAGTATAGTCTTCCATAAATCCAGTTTTCTTGTTGTCAGTCATAATTTTAAATAAACGATTAAGTGCTGCTGTTTTCCAATCGCCTTCACCTGCAAAACCATAACCTTCAGCATTTAAACGTTGAACTGCAAGTCCAGGTAATTGCTTCATTCCATAAAGATCCTCAAAGTTTGTTGTAAATGCTGTATAATTACCTGCCTCTAGAAAATTACGTAAACCTATCTCTATCTTAATTTGTTCTTTTACATGATTCTCATAAAATTCAGGGTCATTATCTCCAATATCTAATATATAAATATCCTTAAACTCTTCATAAGTAGCATCTATATCTTTTTGTGAAACTTTGTTCATTTCAGCCACTAAATCACCAATAGCAAAATAATCAACTGTCCATCCAAATTGAATTTGGGCTTCTACTTTATCTCCTTCTGTTACGGCAACATTACGCATGTTATCCCCAAATCTTGCAACCTTTATATTTTCACTTGCAACGTACCCATAAGCAACCTGCATCCACTCTGCAATTTCCTTTTGAACTTGATTATCCTTCCAATATCCTACAACAACTTTGTTATTTTTGTTTAATCTAGCATTAATAAATCCATATTCCCTATCACCATGTGCACTTTGATGTAAATTCATATAATCCATATCAATAGTTTTCCAAGGAATATTTTCGTTAAATTGTGTTGCTAGATGCAATAGTGGTTTTTGTAAAAGCTTTGTTCCTGCTATCCACATTTTAGCAGGAGAAAATGTATGCATCCAAGTAATAACACCTGCTACTTCATCTCTATAATTTATTTCTTTAACTATATTCTTAATTTCATCTGCTGATGTAGCTAGAGTTTTAAATACAATAGGATATGGTAATTTTCCACTTTCATTTAAAGAATCCACAATTTCTTTAGAATCTTTTTTTACTGCATTTAATGCTTCTTCACCGTATAAATTCTGACTACCTACTACAAACCAAAATTCTAATTTTTTATTCTTTAGCATTTTTATATCCTCTTTTCTTACTTTGTTTTTTGACCATAATATGCATTTGCACCATGTTTTCTTTTAAAATGCTTATCTAACAAATCCTGACTCATTTCAATGTTATGTGGATTAAGCTGTAAAGAATGATATGTCATTTTAGCAACCTCTTCTAATACAACAGAATTATGCACTGCATTCTTAGGGTCAGTTCCCCAGGTAAAAGGAGCATGATCATTCACAAGAACAGCTGGAACATCATTTGGGTTAATATTCTCTTTTCTAAAGGTTCTTACTATAACATCTCCTGTTTGTTTTTCATAATCTGTAGCTATTTCCTCTTTGGTCATTCTTGAAGTTACAGGAATATTACCATAAAAATAATCTCCATGGGTTGTACCTGCAGCTGGAATAGAAACTCCTGCTTGTGCAAAAGATGTAGCCCAAGGTGAATGTGTATGAACAATTCCCTTAATATCTGAAAACTCTTTATATAGCACTATATGAGTTGGAGTATCACTAGAAGGATTTAAGTCACCTTCTACAACCTTCCCATTTAGATCCACAACTACCATATCACTAGCTTTCATTTGATCATACTCAACTCCACTTGGTTTTATGACTATAAGACCTTTTTCTCTATCAATACCGCTAACATTCCCCCAGGTGAATACAACTAACCCATACTTAGGCAACATAAGATTTGCTTCTAATACTTCTTGTTTTAAAGCTTCTAGCATAAAATACTCCTCCCTAACTTTTATTTTTTAATTACTCATTACATACGTTATTTTTCAGTAATCTCGAATTGCTTTTATACTAATTTGCAAGTAAAACGTTTACCAAAAACATAATATAAAATTGATAAAAATAAAACCTAGAAGTTTTCTTTTTCTAACAATTTAAATCAGTAACAACTACAAAATATGATCTTCCATAACTTAACTTACTATTATGCATTATTTTTAGAAAACGATTATGCTTATATAATATAATTTGTACTTATAAATGTCAACACATTTTATTTTCATACGTATAAATTCTTAAAAGTATAACTTCTTTTAAAAGTAATTGTCTTTATAATGCTACCTACAATTCTAACTTTATAAATTAATATACTCTAATTTATAAATTAATATTACAGTTATTAAAATTTATACGTATCAATATTGTTGTGAAATAAACATATTTTTGATATAATATTCCTATAAAAAACAATTATTTTATAGGAGAAAAAAATGAAGCACAAATATGAAGAAGTAGAAGAAAAAATTATAGATTGGGCTGTTAAAGGAAAATATAAACCCCATGAAAAAATCCCCACTGAATCTGAGCTTATGGAAATGTTTAGTGTGAGCAGACATACCATAAGAAAAGCTATAGGTGATCTTGTAGCCATGCAATATGTATATAGAATTCAAGGTAGTGGAATATATATCTCTGATTGGACAGAAAATAGAGAATATCTAAAGAATACTAAAAATGTAGCTGTACTAACAACCCATATATCTAATTATATTTTCCCTGACATAATTAAGGGCATGGAGGACACGCTTTATTCTGAATCCTACTCACTTTTACTATCTTCAACTAATAACAACGTTATGTTTGAAAATAGTAATTTAAAAAACTTATTAGCCCACAAAATAGATGGTCTCATTTTAGAACCCACTAAAAGTGCGTACCAAAGCCCAAATATTGGATATTTAAACAATATAATATCCAAAAATATTCCTGTTGTAACCCTAAATGCCTCATATCCGGAGATCAACACTCCTAGCTTAAAAGTAGATGATTTTAAAGGCGGAAAACTGGCAACAAACCATCTTATATCTTTAGGTCACAGAAAACTGATGGGTATATTTAAGGTCGATGATTCACAAGGCATAAACAGAATGAATGGATTTATTTCAGAATGTCAGGAAAATAATATTCCACCATCACCTGGACAAATTTTAACTTATCTCTCAGAAGAAATATCTTCATCCCTTCCTGAGAAAATAGAGTATGCACTAAAATCAGAAAAAAAGCCTAGTGGAGTTTTTTGCTACAATGATGAAATAGCCTATATAGTTCTAACAATTGCTAATAAATTAAATATTAAAGTTCCTGAAGAACTATCTATAGTTGGCTTTGACGATTCCAATCTTGCAGTAATTATGCAGCCTAAATTAACCACCATAACTCATCCTAAAGAACAAATGGGTAAAGATGCTGCCAAATTAATTATAAATTTAATAAATAACAGTAATCATTTTGAAACTAGTGATTCCATTGTTTATGAACCTAAACTAATTATTAGAGATTCAACCTTAAAATTGAAATAATTTATATTTAGTCCCTTGCCTTGCCTACAAGGGATTTCCTATTCCTTTCATTTACAATTCATACGTATAAAATCCAAATTTTTCTTGACATTTATACACATAAATATTATGATTTATATAGGTAATCGCTTTCATAAAATATATTACCCTTAGGAAATCAAATGATTATAAGTCATATATGAAAACGTTATATATAATTGATATGTTTACATTTGTAACTTAGATTTCTCTTTGATTTCCACATATATAAATCTTAAGGAGGAGTTTTCATGGGGGAAAACAATTCACATAAGCATTCTTTATTATTCATAGTTCTAATTTCTTGTGCTGCTGGACTTGGTGGCTTATTATATGGATACGACACTGCAGTAATCTCTGGTGCTATAGGCTTTTTAAAGAAGCTTTATAATCTTTCACCTGCTATGCAGGGCTTTGTTATTTCAAGTATCATGGTCGGTGGTGTACTAGGCGTTGGTTTTTCTGGTTTCTTGGGCGATGCTATTGGTAGGAGAAAAGTTTTAATGCTTGCTGCTGCACTATTTGCTATTTCCGCTGTAATATCTTCTATATCCACTTCTGCATTTATGCTCATTTTTGCTCGTATAGTAGGAGGTCTTGGTATAGGAATGGCTTCTGCCCTATCTGTAACATATATAACTGAATGTGCGCCGCCATCTATTCGCGGTAGGCTGTCCTCACTTTACCAACTATTTACCATACTTGGTATTTCAATTACCTTCTTTGTAAACTTGGGAATTGTAAATATGGGCAGCGAAACCTGGAGAGTTTCAACAGGTTGGAGATATATGTTAGCTTGTGGAACTGTTCCAGCCATAGTATTCTTAATTACATTATTCTTTGTTCCAGAAAGTCCTCGTTTTCTTGTTAAATCAGGAAATATAAAAAAGGCTGCTGCTGTTTTAACCAAAATCAACGGTGCTGAAATTGCAAAGCAGGAACTAGATTCCATTTCTAAGTCTCTTGCTACCGAAAACGATTCTTCATTAGGTCAACTTCTTCAACCTGGTCTTAGAAGAGCTTTATTAATTGGTATTTTCTTAGCTATATTTAATCAAGCTATTGGAATGAATTCAATTACTTATTATGGTCCTGAAATATTTCAAATGATAGGTTTCAAAAATAATTCTAGCTTTCTTGCAACCAGTGTTATTGGTGTTGTTGAAGTTTTCTCAACAATTTTAGCAATGTTTTTAATAGATAAACTTGGACGTAAAAAATTAATGGAAATAGGATCTGCTGCTATGGCAGTATTCATGCTATTAATCGGAACTTCTTTCTATATAAAATTATCAAATGGTTTTGTAATATTAATCTTCATAATATGTTTTGTTGTTTCCTTCTGTATTTCAATGGGACCTATACCTTGGATTATGATTCCTGAAATATTCCCTAACCATTTGAGAGCTCGTGCAACAGGCATAGCAACTATCTTCCTTTGGGGTGCTAACTGGGCAATTGGACAATTTACTCCAATGCTTTTAAACGGCATTGGTGGAGCATATACTTTTTGGATATTCTGTGGAATTAACGTAATATGCTTCTTAGTAGTTACAACTAAGGTTCCTGAGACAAAAAACAAAAGTCTGGAAGAAATAGAAAAGTTTTGGATTCCAAAATCAAAACAAAATGCCAAAGGAAGTTCAGTAGGAGCAAAATAAATTTAAACTGTATAAATAAGGCCTTTTATGTTTAATCACATAAAAGGCCTTTAAATATAAGATTTATTTTTTCATACAATCCGTTTTTGGAATTACAGCAAGCTTTGGTTCATTAAGATAATCTTGAACTATTCTTAAGGCTTCTCCAAATCTTTGAAAGTGAACAACTTCTCTTTCCCTTAAGAATTTGAGTGGTTCAATTACATCTGGATCATCACAAAGCGTAATCAAATATTCATAGGTGGATCTTGCCTTTTGCTCTGCTGCTAAATCTTCATAAAGATCTGTTATAGGATCGCCTTTAGATTGTATATATGCAGCAGTAAATGGATTTCCTGCAGCACTTGCTGGATATATAGCAGAATCGTGATCTGCAAAGTAAGCATCTAATCCACTTTTTTTCAGTTCCTCAACACTAAGTCCTCTAGATAATTGACGAACTATTGATCCTACAATTTCAAGATGAGCTAATTCCTCAGTACCAATGTCATTTAAAGTTGCAATTGCTTGTGGTGTAACCATAGAAAATCTCTGGCTTAAGTATCTAATAGATGCAGCCAATTCCCCATCAGGACCACCGTATTGGGTTATGATTACTTTTGCTAATTGTGCATTAGGATTTTTGATTTTTACTGGATGCTCTAGTTTTTTTTCATAAATCCACATTTACTATCTCTCCTCTTTCTAATTCTAAAGCCTAAAATTCGCATCATATTCCCAAGGCCATGGTTCTTTTATCCACTGCCAAGGATAAGGACTGCAGCTGTTAGTAGCTGTTAACATACCATAATATTTTTGATATTGACCCTTAAGCATATGAGACTGAGCTACAAAAGCATTGTGCTTAGCAATAGCTTCTTTATCCATTGGATGAGTGTTAAGGTATAAACTTAAATCTATTATAGTAAAATCTACTGCCATAATTTGCTTTAGAAGTTCCATCTTATCCATCTTTTTCATTTTCTTCATTTCCATAAGAGTATCTCCTTTATTAATCTATATAATTTTCGTCCCTTTTTTTGCGCCCATATGGACTATAAAGTTCTATAAAAATAGTGCCTCTTTTAAGACCCTCTATTGGCGGAAGAATATTACACATCTTTTGGAAAGGAACATATGCTGCTGCTAATCTTACATTTCTTATTACAGTTTCCTGAGGAATACAATTTTGCCCTCTTGAATAGTCCACGTTGGGATCATTATCGTACATATCATTATCTTCGTACATCGTATATCTTTTCCCTCCTGAATTTTAACTTACAGTTATATCATATTCACTTTTCTAAAGTTTGTTACTTTTTAAAAATTAAATATCATATATTCAACAATTACAAAAATATTCAGGATTTACAAAAATACTGTTTTTTTATTGAGTTACCTTAACTCACTTGAATAAAATGTATCTTTTAGAGGAAAAGTATCTATTGGATAAATACTAAATTATATAATTAGGGAGGAATTTAAATGCAATTAGCTTCACATGAATTACACGATTTACACGAATTAATAGTCAGTTGTGTAAACTCAATAACTAATATGGCTATGTTTAGAAACATGGTTCAAGATCAAGATTTAAAAAATATTTTAAACAGTCATTTTCCAGCTCATATACAGGACTATAATATGAAGGTTGAATTTGTGAAAAAGGCTCAAGGTTCAAATCAAAAATTAAATGTCCCTAATCTAAATGTAATGCTTCAAAATTTCACATCATCACCAGCTAACTCTTTTCCTCCAATTGCTCCTAGAACTGATGTTCAAAAAATGAATGACAGAGAAATAGCAACAGCATATCTTCTAACTTTAAAAAGAGCTGGCAGAGAATACGCTTGGAGTGCTATGGAAATGAGCAATCCAGAAATAAGACAATTTTTGAAGGATGCATTTACAATGAGTTGTAATCATGCATATGATGTATGGCAGTGGATGGTTCAAAAGGGCTTCTATCCTTTATCTCCAGCTGATCAAAATGAACAAAATACGATATCATCTATGTACAACGAGGTTAACCAACCTGTTCCTACATATCTTTAGTAGTGTCTTATTCAAAGTTAAAAGACCAGATATTTTACACTCTGGTCTTTTATAAATACCTTTTATAGATTTTCACTTTAATTTATTTAGTGTTTCATCATCCACCGCTACTTGTATTGCAAAACTAAACCCTTTACTTTTGTAAAAGTGATTGTACTATATCTTCCTTTTCAAATAATACACAACCACCTGAATGCTCCTCCATAAGTACATTATCCTTTCTTAATTTCCTAAACAAAGGTGAATTCATGGCCTCCTTTAAGGATAAGTCTTTTAAATTAGTGTCAGAATATGGTGAAAACGGGCATGGTTCCACCCCTCCATTGAAGTTTATGTGAAAAAAACCTCTCCCTGCAGCCAGACATCCACCTGAACTCTTCTCATCTCCAGGAAAAGATATAAAAAGGATATCCTCATACTTATATCTAAGTTCTACTAATTTGTCTTTTAAAAATTCCCTTTCTTTACCCTCCAAAGCTATCTTCTTTTCCTTTTCACTTACAGGAACATACTCAACATAAATTACAGACTTACAGCCTCTACTATAAAGCTTATCCAAAAACTTTTCAGATGTTACCTCTTCAATATTCTCTTTAGTAACTGTAATGGATGCTCCATATATAATCTTATTTTCATAAGCTTCATTCATTTTTTTAATTATTTCGCTATAAATACCTGTACCACGTCTTTTATCAGTATTACTCTCATTGCCTTCTATACTAAAAATAGGAATCAAATTTCGATACTTCTGAAACAATTTAATGTATTTTTCATCTATCATAGTTCCATTTGTAAATATAGGAAATAGTATATCCTCAATTTCACCTGCTATTTTAATAACATTAGGACGCATAAGTGGTTCTCCACCTAGTAACAATATAAATCCCACTCCTATATCCTTTGCCTCGTAAAATACTCTTCTCCAATCCTCATCCGTAAGCTGATTCACTGTTTTTTCATCTGTACATGAATTAACGTGTCTAGCATAGCACCCCTTACAGTGAAGATTACATTTACTTGTAATACTAGCAATTAAAAACGGTGGTACATGCTCTCCTATTTTATCCGCTTCAGCACGCAATTTTATAGCATTTTTACTTGCTATAGAGTATTTAGCCATAAATAAACTTTCCTTTGGATTGGACAAAGTTGACTTTATTATACCTTTAACAATATTTTGTACACCATAACTTAAATAATTTTCTAAATTAAATTTTTTTTCCATATAAAACACTCCTTAATTTAAAAAGCTCCTAGAAAAATCGACTGCCTTTTTTGTATTTCCTGATTGAGTATAATACCTTACTTATATATTTATGTTACTAAAATATCTTACTTGTATACAATGTATATAAAACAAAGATGTGACCTAAATATGCTCAAGACAATTTCAATAAATTATATCATGTCCAACATTATAAAACTGTTTACTTTTTCATAGCCTCATAAAATTGCTTTGGGGTAATTTTATATTCATTCTTAAAAGCTCTAAAGAAATTAGAATAATCTCCAAATCCACATTTCTTATAAACATCTGTGATTGATATGTCTTTTAGTATTAATTCCTTCGCTTGTATTAGCTTTTTTTGAATTATATACCTATGAATTGTAGTACCTGTATACTTTTTAAATTCTCTTGAAAGATGAAATTTGCTAAGATAAAATTGTTCAGCTATTTTATCAATAGTAATATCCTCTTCTATATTAAAAGTAATGTATTCAATGATTTCATCAATAAGGTTACTTTTTTTAGTGTCCACACTCAATTGAGTATCTCCACTAAATTCCAAATTATATATATTCACCATTAGCTCTGTAATATATGCCTTATAAAGTAGTTCGTACCCCATTGCTTTATAATTTTCTAAACTAATTATTTTATTAAGAATAGCTCTTATATTCTTTTCCTGTTCGAAATCCGCAATTAGCACATTCTTCTTTTTATTGCTTTCAAAACAAAGCGAAAGATCAATTTCATTACTTGAAAGCTTCTGTAAAAAAACTCTACTTATCCAAAGCACAATTCTTTCATAATTCTCCCTCTGTGAATTTATAATAGCTTGATGAAGCTCCCTTGAATTTATTAAAATTATATTTCCAGAGTTTAAACAGTAGGATTTTCCCTCTATTAAATATGTTACATCTCCAGAAATAAAAAAATAGAATTCATAAAAGTCGTGATGATGAATACTTACACTTCTAATATCATTATTTGAATAATGGTATATTTCATAATCTGCTGATAACATGTATTGTCTTTCCATATATTTATGTATTTTTCTTCTCATCAGATAACAACCTCTTAACTCAATTTTAACAAACTTTATTCATATATTATTTTATATAAGCAATTTTTGCAAGTTATATAGCAATAATAACATATTTTTTCCGCACAATTGAATTTATAATTGAATTAACTTTTATAAATGGAGGCTTTATAATATGAATTTATCATTTAGATGGTATGGCGCTGACGACGCTGTTAAACTTCAATACATTAGACAAATTCCAAGTATAAAAAGCATAGTAACTGCAATTTATGATGTCCCTGTAGGAGAAAAATGGAGTATAGAAGCCATACTTAAATTAAAAAATGAAGTAGAAAGTTATGGCTTGAATTTTGATGTCATCGAAAGTGTTCCTGTACATGAAGATATAAAACTCGGACTTAAAACAAGAGATAAATACATAGAAAACTACAAAGAAAATATACGAAACCTTTCAAAGGCTGGAGTTAAAGTAATTTGCTATAATTTTATGCCAATATTTGATTGGACAAGAACTCAGGTTGACAAGGTTTTAGATGATGGTTCTACTACTCTTGTTTATTACAAGAATCAACTTAAGAAAATGGACCCTCTTACTGGAGAACTCTCTCTTCCCGGATGGGATTCCAGCTATACAAAAGATCAGCTTTCTTCCCTATTTGAAAAATACCAAAATGTAGACCAAGAAGTTCTATGGAGCAACTTAGAATATTTCCTTAAACAAATCATTCCAGTTGCTGAAGAATGTGATGTAAAAATGGCAATCCATCCAGATGATCCTCCCTACAACATCTTTGGACTTCCACGAATAATTACAAATGAACAAAACTTAGACAGATTCTTAAAGATAGTAGACAGCAAATATAACGGCCTTACCTTTTGCACAGGCTCTCTTGGTTGTGCAAGCTTTAATGATGTTGTAAAAATGGTAGATAAGTATTCTAGCCAAGGTCGTATACATTTTATGCATGTTAGAAATGTAAAGCTTCTCTTTGATGGAAGCTTTGAGGAAAGTGCCCACTACTCACCTTGTGGCTCTTTAGATATTGTTGAAATTATGAAAGTACTTCACAAAAATAAATTTGATGGATATATTCGTCCTGATCACGGAAGAATGATTTGGGGTGAAACAGGAAGACCTGGCTACGGTTTATATGATCGTGCATTAGGAGCTATGTACATTACTGGAATATGGGAAACCCTTGAAAAAATCAGTAAGGAGGATAAATAAAATGAAACTGCCTTTTAATGTGAATTTAAAAAATAAAGTAGCAGTAGTAACTGGTGGTACTGGAGTACTTGGAAGCTCATGGGTTAATGCCTTAGCTGAGTGTGATGCTAAAGTAGCCATAATTAGTAGAAAGTTAGAAAGTGCTGAAAAAAAGGCTGCTGAAATCGTAAGTAACGGTAAAATTGCTATCGGTATTGAGGCTGATGTTCTTGACAAGGCTGCTCTTAAAAAAGCTCATGAAATTATATTGGAGAAATTAGGTCCCTGTGACATACTTATAAATGGAGCTGGTGGAAACAATCCTACAGGAACCACCACCAAAGAATATTTATATGCTGAAGATTTAAAGGAAGATAATGAAGATCTTATAACCTTTTTTGATCTTGAAGAAAACGGAATAAAATCTGTATTTGACTTGAATTTTCTTGGAACACTACTTCCAAGTCAAGAATTCTCAAAGGATATGATAGAAAAAAGAGGCTGCACTATTATAAATATTTCATCAATGAATGCATTTACTCCACTTACAAAAATACCTGCATACTCAGGTGCTAAAGCAGCAGTATCAAACTTTACTAAGTGGCTGGCTGTTCATTTATCAAAGGTTCAAATAAGAGTAAATGCCATAGCACCAGGTTTCTTTTTGACAAAACAAAATGAAGCCTTACTAAAAAATCCTGATGGAAGCTTCACTGGACGTTCTCATAAAATATTAAATGCTACCCCGATGGGTAGATTTGGAGAAGCTGACGAACTTATTGGTGCACTTCTCTTCTTAGTAAACGAAGAGGCTTCTAGCTTTGTAAATGGTGTAGTCATTCCTGTAGATGGCGGTTTCTCCTCTTATTCAGGAGTGTAAAATAACAAGTCACTTCGACTTGTTATTTTAATTTATCACTATATGCTACTTTAATTCAATGGTTTCTAAATCATCTGGGACAATGATATTTCCTTTAAAAAACTTACTTCCCTCACCTATATATAGTTCTTTCCTTTTTTCTATATTTTTATCTTCTGTGTGGTAAAGAATTATATTTTTTACGCTTAGCTTATCTGCATTTTCACAAGCATCCTTAACCGTAGCATGATGCTTTTCATAAGGCTTAAATATGTCCTTTTCTGAATATAAGCAAAATGCCTCATGGAAAATATAATCTGAATTATTAGCATACTCGTATAAATTCTCTCTATACGGTTCATCACCCAAAAATGTCAACTTCTTTCCACTTTTAAGTACTGTTGTAAATCCAAATTGAAGTTGTTTTGTGCTTTTTATATCGAAGAACTCAATATCCCAATCTAGTACTTTTAGCCTGCATCCATCATAAATTTCAGAAAATACTATTCTATTTCCCATGTATTTAGTGAATTTCTTTTCTAAAAGTAATTTACATATGGTGTTTATCACTTCAATATTTTCCTTGCAGCAATAAATCTTTAAATCCCCATCATATTTCCCATTAATTATTCTTTGAGCTACAGCTCTTATAATCCATATAATTCCGGTTATATGATCATTGTGTCTATGTGATATAAATACATTATGAATTTTATCGATACCTATATGTAATTTTTCAAGGTTTGTAAGTATAGTATTTCCTCCCCCTGTATCTACTAAAAAATGTTCGTCACCATTCGATAGTGTAAAGCATGTATTATAACATTTTGTAACCATGGCACTTCCAGTACCTAAAATATTGACTGTTTCCACTTTGCTTCCTCCTAAATTAAAAGTTTATCCTATGTTATGAAAGTATTTAGAAAACTAATACAGAAGCTTTCTTAACTTTATTCGTTATAAAATTTTTTATTACTTTAAAAATTCACTCTAAATATACAACCTTTTTTCACCTTTTGCAATATGACTACTTTACTCAAACAAAAATAAATATTACAATATCTTATTTGTCTAATATACATACAGCCATAAAATAATCCTTCTCTACTCTTTCAACTGATAATTCACATCTTTCGTTATTGCAGCTATATAATATTGGTTTAACACTTGAAATATCTATGGTAAATGAGTTTAATGGTATATATAATCCCTTCCCCTTTGCTTTTATAAATGCCTCCTTAAGTGTCCACAACATAAAAAATGCATCTACTCTATCATCTTTTGATAACGATGCTATGTACTTATTTTCTCTTTTAGAAAAAGAGCTTTCTGCTATTGTTAAATCAATTTTATATATTTGCTGTATATCAATACCTATTGGTTTTTCATCCACTGCAACAACTACCCATTCCCCTGAATGTGAAATATTAAAATGCACCTTACTATTATTTAAAAGCCTGGGTTGTCCCCACTCATTGTATTCTAATTGTATTTTGTCCAAACTCAACATATTCTTAAGTATCAATTTTCCATACAATGATCTTAAAGAATCCTCATATCTTATATATCTTACTATTTTATTCTTTTCTTCTTCATTCACAAACTTTAGGAAATACTCAAATTTTTCACTACTTAAGTTAAAATCAACTTTTTGTTTTACTATATTCATTTATGCAATCCGTAGTTAACTATTATTGTATACTACTTATCCTCCTATCTCTAATAAATTTTATTTCTCATACAAACTATAATAAAGTATCTTTAATTAGATCTATAGTCCTAGTTCTATTATAATCATCATTAATAAAAAAATGATTTCCCTCAAATGTGATTAATCTTGTATTTTTGCAGAATGTCTTTCCCATTCATGTAAATCCCAATGAATTATTGAATCTTTACTTCCATTTAAAATAGTTATATTGCATCCTATAGGCTTACTTTTCTTTTTGTATTTATACAGCTCTAATATCCTAAAATCATTTTTTAATATTGGGGTTACCAATTTATTAACTGCTTCATCAAACTCCGAGTAAAAATCTTCTCCGTATCTTAACTCCTCTCCTTCAATTACTAAGATTGAAACAGCTAATCCACTATATTTACAATATACATCAAATTATTGTAATAAATATTACCATTAAACCCACTTTTAAATACATATTACATCTATTGCTAAAAAACGTCAAAGTACAAGGATAATAAATAACTAGCTGACTGTATTCATAATAATATTAGATTATCTTTTCTTTAATTAACTTCTAGATAAACATATTTTAAGTTATTAGAAAGAGAGGCATCAAGCCTCCCTACTTTTACTATCTTTTAGTACTGCTATCAATTATTTCGCTGTATTTATTCAAAATAGAATCTAGCATCTTACTCGCAGCAACAACTTGTGGATCAAGTAAATTTTCTTTTTCCATTATTAATTCTGTAAGTTTTTCTCTAAGATCTTGTATCTCTTTTTCTAAATCATCAATTTTCAACATTTTAAACCCTCCTTCCTAAAAATATTTTAAGAAAAGAGGTAATTATAGTACAATTTTACTTATTAAATATTATATTGTAAATTAACATTATCTTTGCTTTTACTGTTTAAATTAACATTTTTCATGCCACTCTTAAAATTGTCCATAAAAACTAGCAGAACTAGTTGCACAAATTCAGAGTCTTTTAGTAAAACTATGGTTTTAGGTCAAATTTTTTATGTAGTACAGATGGTATATTCGATCCAAATACTAAAAATATCGTAGAAAACTTCCAAATTAATTTAATGATAATAAATCATTTAAAGAATATTTTTTCATTAGGTGTAAAAAATATTAAAAGGAGGTGTTTGTTTTGGACAAATTAAGTATAGTAGGTATTTTAGTAGACGAGAGAACAAAATCCGCATCAAAAGTTCAAGAAGTTTTAACTAAATATGGAGATAGTATTATTTCTAGATTTGGGACCCATGATCCAGGCGAAAAGGAACATGGACTTATAACTTTGAATTTTAGAGGTGAAAATGAACGATTGACTTCACTAATGCATGATCTAGAGAAGTTGGACGTAGTTAAGGTGAAATCTATTAATATGAAGTAAATTTGTATTTCTAGAGAGGATATTATCTTATACAAAAAATTTAAATGGGGCTATTATTAGCATATTTCTTACACTACTTCTATAGCCCCACCAATAATCAAATATTTAATTTATTATTATGCTCTAAGGAATAATAAAATTGTATCTATTCTTTTAATATTAATACATAATTATTAATGAATTGCCTTCTTGCCATACATTTTTCCTGTAACATCAACACTTGCAATAGAAATTAATGCATTTTCATCAAAGTCATGTACAATACTTCTTAATTTAGCAATTTCTAGTCTTGATACAACCACATATATAACATTTGTTGTATCACCTTTATAAGCACCTTCCCCATGTAGTAATGTAACTCCTCTTCCAAGCCTACTAGTTAATGCACTAGAAATTTCTTTATGTTTATCAGATACAACAATTACTGATTTTGATTCATTCAATCCTTCAACCGTAATATCTATAGTTTTAAAAGCAATAAAGTAAGCAATTAGAGAATACATTGCTCTATCCCATCCAAATACTATACCTGAAGCTCCTAATATAAATAAGTTAAAAAACATTACGATTTCCCCAATAGAGAACCCGATTCTTTTATCTAATATAATAGCAACAATTTCAGTTCCATCTAATGAACCACCATTTCTTATAATTAATCCTACACCAGCACCGAGTATAATGCCTCCAAATATAGTTGCTAACAGTATATCGTGTGTTATCCCAGGAATTGGGTGTAAAACTGATACACCAATTGACAGACATATAACTGAAAATAATGTTGAAAAAGCAAAAGTTTTTCCAATTTGCTTGTAACCAACGATTAGAAAGGGTAGATTTAGTAGAAATATAAATATTCCTAGTGGAAGATTTATAAAATGATTTGCAATTATTGATATACCCGTTATTCCACCATCTATTATATTATTAGGTATTAAAAATATTTCTAACCCTACTGATGCAATAACAGAACCCAATACCATTAATAAAATTTTATTAATAAAAGTAAAAACATGACTATATTTCCTTTTCATTTAACATCTCCTCTTTATTTTATTCAATCATACTATATAAGCATTATTAAATTACAAATACAGCAAACTTATTTCGCAGAATTTTCTAAATATTTCAGTAAATATTATACTCTTGAAATTGCTTCAACATTAATTGCTATAAATTTAGAATTCTTAATTTTAAGCTATAAAGGTAATTTAATTATAACATATATAAAAAAGCATATCAAATTTCAACATTTGTTTAAAACACGGTTTACTTTATAATCCAACACTTAATTACACATAATTTATATTGTCCATTTTACTCGTATATAAATTAATACTAGGCATTAAAAAAGAGGTTAGAATTTTTTTCTGACCTCTCTTCAATATATACGCTTCTTTTAACTATTTTTATATACCTGATACATTCTTAGTTGCAACAACATCTATACCTGTTCCAAGTACATTTTTAATTACCACATCTCCTATTTTTACAGGGGCATTTATCACAGCTTTATTAATCTCTTCCATACATCCCATAGTAAGTTTTTTAGGTATTGGTTCTTTAGTTTTTACAGGAACTATTACTGCCTCTCCTTTTTCTACTTTAACTGTTGAAGTTATGGTTCTAACTGGATTTGTAATTTCGTTAACTCCATATTCAGCACCTCTAGGACAATTATTTCCTTCTACCCTTAAGCTTTTATCATCAACCTTTAAATGGCAGCCCTTAGGACAACAAATACATATTAATTCTATTTCCATTTTATTCACCATCCTCCAATGATATTGTTATATCACTCTTAATTTTATCTAAAAAAGCCTTGCCTAAAACCACTTTTTCCATTTCAGATGGTGCTAAATGAGCCCTCTTAAACTTAGCTATAACTTCTTCTTTGCTTCTAACTACTAACACCTTATTGTGATATATATTATTTACTCTCATAAATATAGTTAACCTATCCTCGACATCATCTACATTAAGCTTTTGAGGAACTGTATAATTAACATTTGTTCCATTCACTATATTTACATACTTGTCTTTTTTTAGTTCACCTTTAATATACTTTGCAGCTGAAGCTCCTGTACGTTTTGATTCTTCTGTTACAAAATCAACTAAATCATGAACATGTACTACATTACCACAGGCAAATATTCCATCTATAGACGTTTCCATACTTTCAGTTACCCTTAGACCATTTGTTCTTCTATCTAACTCTATTCCAGCATTAGATGATAACTCATTTTCTGGAATTAGACCAACTGATAATAACAGTGTATCCGCATCAAATTCAATTTCTGTGCCCTTAATTGGTCTTCTGTTTTCATCAACTTTAGCTATTATTACTTTTTCAAGTCTTTCTTTTCCAATGATATCCGTAACCGTGTGTGACAAATATAGTGGTATATTGTAATCGTTTAAGCATTGCACTATATTTCTGTTCAAGCCATTTGAATATGGACATAACTCAACAACAGCTTTAACTTTTGCTCCTTCAAGAGTCATTCTTCTCGCCATTATAAGACCTATATCTCCTGATCCTAAAATAACAACCTCTTTTCCTGGCATGTATCCTTCTACATTAATATATCTTTGAGCTGCACCTGCTGTAAACACACCTGCTGGTCTATCTCCTGGTATATTAATTGCTCCTCTAGTTCTTTCCCTACACCCCATAGAAAGAATTATTGCTTTAGCCTCAAGTTCCATGTACCCCTCTTTTGAATTTATTGCGTAAACTTTTTTATCCTTTGTTATCTCAAGTACCATAGTATTGAGTTTAACCTCAACATTAGTGTCTTTAACCATTTCAATGAACCTATCTGCGTATTCAGGTCCCGTAAGCTCCTCTTTAAAGGTATGCAGGCCAAAACCATTGTGAATACATTGATTTAATATACCACCCAGTTCCTTGTCTCTTTCTAAAATCAAAATATTTTTTATTCCATTGTTATATGCCTCATATGCTGCTGCAAGACCTGCTGGTCCTCCACCAACAACTATTAATTCATAATTCATAATGTTACCTCACCTTCTATTTAGTTTTTCCTACTAAAATATAAGAATTATCCTTTTCCAAAACAACATTTTCTAGTGGGATATTATATTCCCTTGCAATTATTTCTTGGACTCTTGGTCCACAGAAACCTCCCTGGCACCTTCCCATTCCTGGTCTACATCTTCTCTTAATTCCATCTAAGGAAAGTACTCCAAAACTCCTTTTAATTGCAGCTACAATTTCACCTTCTGTTATACTTTCGCATCTGCATATTATTTTTCCATACATATCATTTTTCTTTATTAATTCTGCTTTTTTTTCAGGCGATAACTCCATAAAATGTATTTGTTCTCTTTCTTTTATAAAATCATCTTTCTTTTTCAAACTACATCCCGCTGAACTCAGTATATTAACCACATCTACGGCAATAGCTGGCGCTGATGATAATCCTGGTGATTTCATCCCTGCAACATCAATAAACCCTTTAACTTCATCGTTTTCTTCAACTATAAAATCTCCTGTATCTGGATTAGCTCTAAGTCCTGCAAAGTTTCTTATAGACTCTCTGAAATTCACTTCTTTTGTAGAACGCATAGAGGCCTCTTTTACATAGTCAAGTCCCTCAAAAACAGTTCCAACGTCTTCTTTATCCTCCACATCCCTAGCATCAGGTCCTACAAGTAAATTACCATGTACTGTTGGTGTTATTAAAACTCCTTTACCCAATTTTGATGGGCATTGAAATATTGTATGTTTTACAACATTTCCTTGGCTTTTATCCATTACAAAATACTCTCCACTTCTTGGAGATATCTTAAAACTCTCTTTGCAAACTAAATTATGAATTTTATCTGCATAAACCCCAGCAGCATTTATTACAAACTTTGCCTCAATTGTTTCCCCATCTTCAGTTCCAATCTTAAACACATCTCTCTTTTTTATTGAAACAACTTCCTTCTTTAGTTTTATTTTTCCACCATTTGTAACTCCATTTTCTGCTAATGCAATTGTATATTCAAACGGACCAACTATACCACCAGTTGGTGCATATAATGCTCCCTCTATTTTGTCATTAAGGTTTGGTTCCATTTTTAATACTTCATCCCTATTTAAAATCTTTAATCCTTTTACACCTAACTTACTTCCATTTTCATAAAGATGTTTTACTTTAAACATATCTTCTTTATCAAAGGCTAA
This sequence comes from Clostridium acetobutylicum ATCC 824, assembly GCF_000008765.1. NCBI lineage: Bacteria > Bacillati > Bacillota > Clostridia > Eubacteriales > Clostridiaceae > Clostridium > Clostridium acetobutylicum. The sequence continues at coordinate 1,463,417 of NC_003030.1, read as the reverse complement.
TACCAATGATCCATTTCTTTTAAACGGTACACTTAATTCTTTGCATAACTCTTCAAACATCTCATTTCCTTTTACATTATACTTTGCCATTAAAGTACCTTCTTCAGGATCATATCCAGCATGAACTATTGCAGAATTTGCCTTGCTTGTTCCCATAGAAACATCCTTTTCTTTTTCTAAAACAACTACCCTTAGATCATATTTGGTTAACTCTCTAAATATTGAGCATCCAATAACACCTGCTCCAATTATTGCAACATCATACATATTAAATCCTCCCTCCAATTATAAAACCCTTAAAATTTTGATATACAAAAGTTCTGATTTTTAACATAATATCTATGTATACCTAAAACAATTTAAACATAAAAAAGCCAAGCAAAAACAAAGGTGTAATCACCAAAGTTTTATGCTTGACTCTATTTTCTCTAAGCATTTATTTTCAATTTTAAATACATTATATCACAAAAGTGTATTTTTGTCCATTAAATACAAAATTTATTCTTCCCAGCCCTGAACTCTTTCAACTGCTCTCTTCCAACCGTTATATAATCTTATTTTCTCATCCTCATCTAAATTCGGAGTATACACCTCACTCACAGACCACTTCTCGGCAATTTCTTCTTTTGACTTCCAAAAGCCTACAGCAAGTCCGGCTAAATAAGCTGCACCAAGTGCTGTTGTTTCAGTTATTATAGGTCTTACAACTTCTGTTCCTGTAATGTCTGCTTGAAACTGCATTAATAAATTATTTCTACTAGCTCCTCCATCAACTTTAATTCTTGTAATTTCACATCCCGAATCTTCTTTCATTGCATCTATAAGATCTCTTGACTGATATGCAATAGCTTCAAGTGCCGCTCTAATTATATGGTTTTTATTTGCGCCTCTTGTCAGACCAAAAATTGCTCCTCTAGCATACATATCCCAATATGGAGCTCCAAGACCAGTAAATGCTGGTACCACATATACTCCACCATTGTCATTCACTTTTTTAGCAAAATACTCTGTATCCGCAGCATCGCTAACTAACTTAAGTTCATCTCTAATCCACTGAATAACTGCCCCCCCAACAAACACTGAACCTTCTAATGCATATTGAACTTTCCCTTCTAATCCAATTGCAATTGTCGTTACTAGTCCATTTTTACTCTGAATTATATTTTCTCCTGTATTCATAAGTAAAAAGCATCCTGTGCCATAAGTATTTTTAACACTACCTTCTTCAAAACAGGTTTGACCAAATAATGCACATTGTTGATCTCCTGCCATGCCTGCTATTGGTACTCTAATACCACCTTTACCTCCAAGGTTTGTATATCCATAAACTTCGGATGAATTTTTAACTTCTGGTAGCATTGATCTTGGAATATTAAGTTTTCTTAAAATTCTTTCATCCCATTTTAATTCCTTTATATTATAAAGCATAGTTCTAGATGCATTTGTGTAATCGGTTACATGGACTTTGCCATTTGTTAGCTTCCATACAAGCCAAGTATCAACTGTACCAAATAGCAATTCACCTTTTTCAGCTTTTTCTCTTGCACCCTCTACATTATCTAATATCCACTTTATTTTTGTTGCTGAAAAATATGCATCTAATATTAATCCTGTATTTTCTTTTACATAATCTGAAAACTCTTTATCTCTCTTAAGTCCTTCCACTATATCTGCTGTTCTTCTACACTGCCATACAATAGCATTATACACAGGTTCTCCAGTATTTTTGTCCCAAACAATTGTTGTTTCTCTTTGATTAGTAATTCCTATTGCTGCAATATTTTCTTGAGTTATATTAGCTTTTGCCATTACTTCTTGCAAAACTCCATATTGACTTGACCATATCTCTAAAGGATTATGCTCAACCCATCCTTTACTCGGATAGATTTGAGTAAATTCCTTTTGACTAATTTCTAATATATTTTGTTCATGGTCAAATATTATTGCTCTTGAACTTGTAGTTCCTTGATCTAATGCTATTATATATTTCTTCATGATACACCAGCTTTCTAATATTCTAAAAATTTACATCTCCCAAATCTCTTTCCTGGTTGTTGATACACATGTTGCTCCATATTTTAAAGCCTCAATTACTTCTTCTTTTGTTTCAATTAGTCCCCCAGCAACTACTGGTTTGTTAGAATGCTTTGCAATAATTTGAAGCACCTTTGGAATTACTCCCGGCAATACTTCTATTGCATCACACTCAGATATAATATGACTCTTAACATTATTTAATGAAATAGTATCAAAAATAAAAACTCTTTGAACCGCTATTAAATTATGCTTTATAGCATTTTTTACAATTTGGGACTTTGTACTGATTATACCGTCAAATTCAGTCTCTTCTTTAATATATCTTATAACAACCTCTTTATTAGTGAGACCTTCTACCAAATCAATATGAATTATTCCTATTTTGTTTTTGGATTTTATAAGCTTACTTATTTCTTTTATGCTAACTATGTCTCCAAATAAAACAAATACAATTTGTATTTCAGAGTTCACTGCTAATTGTAGTTGTTCCTGATTTTTAACTGCTGCTATTACAGGGTTTTCTTCTAATAATTCTCTTATATTCATGAATTCCTCCAAGTAAACATTATCCTTTATATTTAATACACCTTGTATACTTTTAATTATATATTATATTTATATGCTATAAAAGCAGCATATAGCATACTGCACCGATAATACCACCTACTACTGGTGCAATTATTGGAATCCATGCATAAGACCAATTCGAATCACCTTTGTTCGGTATAGGTAATACTAAATGTGCAATTCTTGGCGCTAAGTCTCGAGCTGGATTAATTGCATATCCTGTTGGACCACCTAAACTCAAACCTATTACCAAAATCAAAAATCCTACAAATACTGCACCCATTCCATTTTTTAGATTTTGTGCTCCCACGCCTAAAATTCCAAATACCAATACAAACGTTCCAATGACTTCACATAAGAAATTAATTAAACTATTTCTTACAGCCGGTACTGTACAAAATACCCCAAGCTTGTCAGTTTTATTTTCGCTGCATTTAAATTGATCATAATAAACAACAAACACTAAAACCGCTCCTAAAAAGGCCCCAATAAATTGACCAGCTAAATAAATCGGTACCTTAGCCCAGGCTACTTTTCCTATCACCGCAAGCGCAATTGTTAATGCAGGATTAAACTGATTACTGTAACTTCCAAAAATCAAAGCCGGAATTGCTACTGCAAATGCCCACCCCATTGTTATTACAATCCACCCTGAAGCGTGGCCCTTTGAGTTTTTAAGAACAACATTAGCAACAACACCATCACCTAAAAGAATGAGTAATAAAGTACCTACTAATTCTGCAAAAAAAATTGTCATAGCATCAACTCCTCTTAAATTGTAAAATCAATTGAGCTTATTATACTTTCTTAAAGCCATCCCTCCAAAACTTATACTATATGAATTTTGACAAAATAATAGCCGCATAAAACTTATCCTACCTTAAAACAATACTTTTCAATATTGCACAAGATAGATTTTCAAATTTACTTAGCTATTACTAAAATAGTACATTCTAATATAAAAAAGTTAATACTATTTACTAAGCAAATTCAGTTTTACACGGCTTATTCTCTAAATTCTCTATAGCCATTTTGAATTTCTTCTAGTCTTAATGTAAATGTTTACTCTATATGATTAGTATTACATATTTATCTTATGGTGTCAACATTAGTTAATAAAATAACACACCATCTTTTATAAATCATCTAATTTTTAAAAATGGAATTAAAAATATTTATATATTCTTTAGATTGTTCAGGTGTTAACACTCCATCTATTCTTAGTAATACATTATCCTTTTGCTCTATGTACTGTGTAAGCATCGGCATAGATTTTATTATTTTTTCTAAATAATCTTTTCTTGCTGTAGCATCATCCTTATTTTTAAACAACTCAATTGAGCAATCTACTTGAGAATCCTTAGATCTATTATCTTTCCATGTTACTTTTTCCGTATATTGGTTAGGTCTGCCTAAAAGCTTGTTTGAATCATTATCAGCCGTAACAACAGTTATATTTGTCATATATGCTGATTCTTTTTTCTTTAATTCATCTAGTACTGATTGTGCTGTTTTAGGCTTAGGCTTGGCTATAGTCTTTGCTGTATTACTATTGGATTTTTTACTTGTAGAACTTTCAGAACATCCAACAAAAGATGTTAAAATTATAATTGCACTTAAAAATAAAGCCAATCTGTTTTTATACACTTTCTTTTTCATTTTACCATTACCCTTCTATATATATTTATTTTACGTTCAGACCTCTGCTCATATTTATATAGTAGAATTAAAACTCCAATTGTAATTAATGATACTAGAACAATTCCCACTTCCACTATAACTTTTATGAAACTAATAATCAAACGTAATATAAGTAAGACAACTCCATTGAAGCAATCATTTATAAAGATTGTATCTTAATACCTTTTGTACTAATAATACTCACTTAATTGTAACAATTTATTAACATTTGTCAATAGTTACATCTTATACCCTCTTAAACTTGAGCTATAAAACACTTTTAAAATATACTAAACCTTGGTATTTGATTAAACTATAGCTATATATCTCAATCTATACGTCAAATATGGAAATTGCATCAACTTGAAATTATACCTGTTTTATAAAATAATATAATTATATAAGGGGGATTTACATTGAATATTACAACGCATAATAAAATACTATACGAATTAACTTCATCTCTATTAGCTTTAATTGCATCTATTATGTTAATCATAGAATTATCAGTTAAACTATCCAACGAAACTCTATACATATTTGATACAATCGATAATATTATCTTAATTATTTTTACGATAGACTATTTCTTAAGGCTTTATATATCAAAAGATAAAAAAAAATTCTTCAAAGAAAACATAATAGACTTACTTTCAATCATTCCATTTAATTCAATTTTTCAAGGCTTTAGATTGTTAAAAATATCGAAATTATTAAAATTTACAAAACTAATTAAATTTCTAAAATTATTTATGGCATTTTCTCTGCTACTAAGATTTAAAAGCCATTTTACAAAATTTGTAAAAACCAATAATTTTCACTATGTTATTTATACTACAATATTTGTGCTGATTACTGGAACTATAGGAATGCATTTAACGGAGGGACTTTCTTTAGGAAATGCTCTTTGGTGGAGCTTTGTTACTATAACTACTGTGGGCTATGGAGATATATCTCCTTCCACTCCATTTGGAAGAGTAATAGCGAGTATACTTATGCTTATAGGCATAGGTTTTTTAAGTATGCTTACAGGAACTATCTCAACCTTCTTTATTAGTAAAAAGAATGGTATAAGCTACAGAAACGAAATAATTGAAAATATAAAATCTAAATTAGATAACTTTGATGAGCTAAGTACTGAAGATATAAATGATATTTGCAGCATATTAAAAACTCTTAAAAATTAAGAAGTAAATTTTTAATATCAAATTTATTTAAGTTATCTTCCTTTTTCCTCTTAGTAATGTATTCTTCTAAGTTAAGTATAGATATTTTAAAAAGCATCTCATATAATTCCATTTTCTATTGTTATTTTGCTTTTAAGTAAATTATAAAAGGAGCAATAACATGCTCCCTTTTTTTATTTTGTACCAGTATACAATTCTTTATTTTTAACAATATGAAATATAATTAATGCTGCAAATATAAAGCTTAATATAGACCATATTTGTAAATCTTTATATGTTCCCACATTTGCGATACCTATAATGCCACCAATAGCATAAAAAACTATAGATGTAATAGTCATACCTTTACTATATTTTGATACTATTGCAATTATACCTGCAATTAACATGCATACTGCGAGAATAAATCCTGCTGATCCACTTGATGATTTTGACTTTTCAAGAGCATTGCTTACTCCTGCCGCACAACTCTGAAATGAAATTAACACAAATAAAACAATACTAATTATACCTATTACTTTTTTCAATAAAAACATCTCCTTTAGTTTGTCCAACATTTATTTTAACAAAATATTCATAATTATTCAAGAATATTGTAAATAATTGTATAATAGTATACCTACTTAGTATACATTATGGTATAAAAATAACCTATATTGGCATATAGTTTACTAAAAAAGATATTTAACACTTAGTTATTATTAAAGTAAATGTTACCATACATGCTACATTGCAACATTAAAATTACAGAATATTTAAAATTGGTGGAATATTTAATTAAAGTAACAATTTTACACCTAATCGTCGTAGATTGTCTCATTTAGATAATTACAATGAGAACTAGTTAAATACAACATTTTACATTTATTCCGATAAGTTGTACGCTTTATTTGTATTAAAAATACATTTAATGAAATTTAAGGGGGATTCAAAATGAAAAACTTAAAATTAAAAGCTTTATCTTTAGGAATTGTTTCTACTGTATTAATTTCTTCTAGTGCTTTTGCTGCTATACCCACAGTTATACAAAATCATCCTATTCCAAAAGTATCCGCACCAGTTGCTACTAACTTAAATGCTACTAAATCTAAAATGTTTGCTTCTACTAGAACATATGGTACTAGCTTTGGTCGTTATATGACAGCTCAGCAAGTTATTGACAACGGCGGTATTATACAAGAAGGTGATACAGGAGAACCTGTTGCAGATATACAACGTAGATTAGGTATTTACGATGATGGAATTTTTGGTAGTGCTACTTATTCTGCTGTAGTAGACTTTCAGAGACGCATTGATCGTGAGTTTCATAGAAATGGCTATTCAGATCCACTTGCTTTAGATGGTATTGTAGGCGCTCAAACTTGGTATTACTTAAAATAAAGGAGTATTAATTATGAAATTTAACAAAATCACATCGCTATTAATAGCTTTTTCTATTATTGGTACAAGTACTTTATCCGTTTCAGCAACTACTATGGCTAAAACCAATAAATCAAATACAAATATACAAAGTAAATTATATGATTCGGAGACTAACTTATTAAATCCTACAATCGATTTAAATGGAACTATTAGTTGGAATCCCGTAGTAAATGTAGCTTATTATACATTTACTATATCAAAAGAAAAAACATTTAATAACGGAACATTTGCTACTCCAGTATTTAACGGGATTCATGATGCACCAACTACTAGTATATCATTTGGTGCAGATATATATAGTAATTATGGATTTGGAACTTATTTCGCTGAAGTTAACGCTTTTGATAAAAATGGTAGCCTTCTACAAAGAGATATATCCGTTTATTATTATGATAATAGTGATTATTATGGCCCTAAGCTTACAAAGATATTTCCTAATTCATAAACGCCGTTACAAATAATCTAAAATAAAAGTCCCCAGAATAGTTTTTATGCTACTCTAGGGATTTCTTATATTAGTTATTTCGCAGTTGTTTTCATAGATTATATTTTATTTGATGCTTTTTATACAAAGCATGATAATTGCAACTAAAACTCCTGATAATGTTGCTGATATTATTGGGGCTAGTAAAAATTGCTTCCACCATTTACTTTTTTCATCCATGTTACCTATATTATTTCTAATTATAGATAAGTCTTTAGTGTCTTCTTTTATATCTTTTATACTGCTTTTTATATTATCGCATATATCCTCTTTTATATAATCTAAACTTTTTTTCAAAACTATCGTTCTCTTATCTATTCCTTCTACTCTATGCGATAAATCATCTATTTTGTTCATTAATGTTTTTGATGAATCGTTCACTCTACTTGATAGGTTATTTAAGTTATCATTGGTAAGTTTATTTTGGTTGATTATAATGTCGTTTAAATTTTTTAACTTATTAGCGATTCCTTCAATCTCCACCGACAACTTCTCCACCTCCATATTTAAATCTACTGTAGATTTGGATTTAAAAATTTTATTTGCATATGTAGTCCCTTGTAAAAAACCTAATTTATACCCTTCATGGAACAATTCCTCAACAAACTCCTGTGTATATAATATATTACTATGTGTAGAATCTTCTATGTATATACTATTATTAATTTCTTTCTGCTTTTTATTCATATTTACTGATTACCCAATTATAATTCATTTGGTAATTTTATTTCACCAAATTTTTTTTCGTACTCAAATATATTGCGATTTAACATATTTGCAAGAGGACTCATAATTACTCTTGCCAATTGTTTAATTGTTGGTTTACCATTTTTAGAATATTGAGATTCAAAAATAAATTGTAAATCATATATACTCGTCTCCATCCTTACAGAATTACTATATAAAGATACCATGCTACTATCATCATATTCAATATCTTCTGGGCTAATACTAATTTCTGCCATTTTTATCTTTCTACTCTATAATTTGCATTTAATTATATAATAGCATAATTTACCTCAATATTACATACATGGATTAAATAATTATAATTTTGGTATAAAGCAGAACTATGAATAATGATAAAAGGCTTATTACTTATTTTATAAAACATCTTGGCAATTAGGCCCAGATTCTTGTTTGTTTTCAATTAATGAAAAGCAAAATAAGCACCTGAAATGTTTTTTTGCATTACACCAGATACTCATCTGATATATTAGTTATTTTACGGCACTCTGAATTGAAGTAAGTTTATTAGTAAGCTCTGTATTTTTATTTACTAACTCTGTATTGCTAGCCTGTAATTTTGCTTTTTCTGTAGTTAATTGGCTTATCTGTAATTGTAAAGTGTTTTGCTCCTGACTCTTCTTTTCTGTATCTATCTTGGAATCATATATAATCTGCTCTAGTACTGCATCTATAAATATATCTGAAGATAGAGTCTCGCTTATGTTAGCTACTTTTAGTCCTGCTGATATAAGTTTTTTTGCATTATCTTTTCTTTGATCTGCAGGTAACTGTGATGATATATATAATTGTTTTGTTCCCATGACAGATTTATATACTATTTTGTCAATTATATCTAATAAATTTAGAGTTTTATTATTAGGTACTAAAGAGTCAGCTGCCCTTATTGCAGTTCCAACATCTCCGACTACTGTTTGTGCTCCGTCTAAAACGGTGCCTGTGTTTTAAATCCCTTCTTTTTTAAATGTGCAAATCCGTATCCTACAACTCCGCACACTCCTAAAATTATTAATAATGCAATTATAAAATTATATTTTTCCATTTATATTTACCCCCAAAATTTTATTTTTTTATATTAAAAAGAACTATATTTCTATAGTCCTAATAATGCTCTTCATGTATTTTTACTAACAATTCCATCCGAATATAATCCATGTTACCTTTTAAAATTCTTAATAGCTGTTTGAGTTTGGTATCCGTTTATACCGTCTGCGTTAACTCCAAGTCTTTCTTAAATCCACTTAGTTTATATTTCCTCTTGAATATTTATGGACTGTTGGACATGCTGATAAAGTTCTTTTTCTTGCAATATTGTCTATCTTTAAATTGCCAAAGCCTTGCCTATTTAATTCCCTTTGTATGCTCGATATAGATGATGTATCTATATTCGTCTGTGTAGTTACATTATTTGCTTGCTGTGGTGCTCCTGTGAAAGTTTAACATAGCGTTAAAACTAGTTCTAGAAGTAGGATTAAGACGTGGAGAACTTGGAGGATTAGAGTGGTCAAATATAAACTATAGTGATAAACACTTTAACCATAAAAAACAATTTAATTTATACAAATGGATATGTAAAAATGTCTTCTCCTAAAACTATAGAAAGTCAAAGGTCTGTTTATATTTCCAATTTTATATTAAGTTTATTGAAAACTCTACATCATAAACAATTAGAAAACAAATCGAATGCTAAAGAATTTTACAAAGATAACATGTTTGATGGTAAAAGGTATGACTTGATTATGACATGGTGTTCAGGTAAATATATTCATCCCATGTTATATACAAATAAAATTAAAAAAGTTTTAAAAGCTGCAAAAATAAATAAAAATGTTAGATTTCATGATTTAAGGCATACAAATGCAACTCTTTTACTACAACAAGGCACTGACTTAAAAGTTATACAGGAACGTTTAGGCCATAAAGATATCGCTACAACTGCTAATATTTATTCTCATGTTAATAAAAGCATGCAAAAAGCTGCCACTGAAAAACTACTAAACATATTAAAAGATTAGTATGGCAATAGTATGGCAAAATAAAAAACACTAAGCACGAAACCTAGTGTTTTCAATGGACGACTAAACCTGTAAGCCGAGTTCTGTATTTGCGAACAGCGGTATTTTTATGTATCCTCATTTATCTTAATATATCTTTAAAGCCTTACAAATTCTAACTTTATAAGCACTCTTATATTTTACTTTATTCTAATTTATCTTAGTTTATTTTGTGGAATGTCGGAAGAATATCGGAAGTTTTTCATTTCTGTCAACCATTATATTCATGTTATTATTTCCTCTCTACCTATACATTTTTATTACACATTTTATGTTAAAATCACTAATTTTAACGCTCCTTTTGCTGCACCATAAAATCCAAAGTCTCCAAAGCTTCCTCAGCAGCATCAACAATATTTTGATTATCTGATGATAGATAGTTACTTATTATGTTTCTATACTGTATCCTACAACTTGCTCCCATTATTGTTATGATGTTTTCTACAATTTGGTTGGTTTCAATATTTAAATATTCTTTTAAGAACGATATATCAAAATCATCTAAATGTGAAATATGAAGAAATGCTGCACAAATAACATCAATACACACTTCTATGATTTCATTGTCCGTAGATTTAACAACTCCATTTTTATTTTATCTAAATAGTTTAATGCATCATTTACTGAAATATCCTTATCGTATTCAAAAATATCTCCTATATGATAAATTGAATTTATTAGATTTTTTATTACTACTCATGTTAATCTCTTCTTCCTGCAAACACTAATGCTACTTGAGATGAATTTATTCACAAAAAATAATAAACCAACCTACTTAATTTTCAAATGATTCATTATATTTCACTTCGGTATGATAATTACAAATAAGGATTATTTTATTTATAGATTATCTTAAAACAAATTTGTTTTTTATCATTACTACAAGCAGTTTTCTAACACCCATTTCTTTGCTTCTTGTGATTTCAGCAATATCGGTTTCTCAAATGTACCAATATTAATACTTTCAAAATGAGCTTCTTCTATACCTTTAATATTTCTTAATTTTACTCCATTTAGTAATGTCTCCTCAAATGTGGATAGACTTATATCTACATTATCCAATGTTGCATTGCTAAAATCAGTTAAGTAAAAGTAATCATTTATCAGATTACAATTTATTAAATTAACATTTCTAAATATTGATTCCCAACAATCACTTTTGCTAAACCTAACATTTTTTATAACAGCATCAGAAAAATCTGTATAACTTAAATCTGTTTTGTAAAAATCACATCCTCTTAAGTTAGTATTTTTATAAGTTGATGAACATAGAAGTGATGTATGAAAATCTATATTTTCAAGGTTAAGATTGTCAAATACACACTCTGCTAGATTTGCTTGTTCAAACAGTTTATCAGATAAATCAAATTTTCTAAAATCTACTTCCTCTAAACATAACTTTTCACCCTCATGACCACTTGTCTCAACCCATCTTTTGTGCAATTCAAACTTATTATCAATATTATACGACATATATTCCTCACTATCTAAGTATGTTTTCTCTGTTTTGAATAATTTATCTTTTAACACTACTATGTAGAAATATATATTTTATTAGTACGGTAACAAATTTATTTATGCTACCATTCTATTTTGCGTTAGCCCTATATCCTAATATTCCTGCAACAAAAATAGCATACATGCTATAAAACAAAATATGAAAGATATGATATTACTTATTAAGATAGCAAAAATTGATGCTATTAAATCTGAAATACTAGCTAATATCATTCCATTAGCACTCATTTCCGTTCGCTTCTATACAAAAATGCAAATACTAATCTTATTACCTAAAATATCAGGCATATAAGTGCTACCCTTGTTGTTGCTTCTGCATTTTTATGATTCATTGTCGCATTACCAGAAATAAAAAATAAGATTCTGCAACTTAAAATGAAAAATTTTATCTTTATAGTTATGTTTAGCATATCCTATATGTTCGTCCAGTTCTCCTTTGAACATCTGCTGAAACAAATTTTTAAACAACTCTTCAATATATTTTGAACATCCTCGACTGTTTTTACATTTGGATCTTTAGCAAGTATTTTTATTAGTTCATCTTCAGAGAAAACATAGTCCATGCTCCCTTCATTCTGATAATTTATTATATCATCTTCTGAAGTTTACACAGACTATTTTACACTCTCAATATGTACCTTCTTTTTTAGTTTATATTTGTTACTCCTTCTTAACAACAACTATATTCCATCTATATTAATAGGTTCTTTTTCAACAAATCTTTCATACCATCTATCTAATGGAAAATGTGCAACCTTTACTATATCTAATGCGTTTATCTTAAGAACAAACATACCTCCTCTTTCAAATATTCTAATTGCTGGTTCATATACACTTAGATATTTAATAGCATCTATATTTTTATCGGCATATCTAGCTAATTGTATATAATATTGCACCACATTTCTCATATATATGTTTTCTCCAAAAAACCCCACAACTTCCGAAGTACAATAATTAGAAATATCTATTTCTTCTTCTGTATCACCAAGCAGTTTAGCTATATTTGCAACTAGTGGCTTTACTGGTTTTATTGATTCGTCCTTAAAGAATTTAGCTAACCTTCTTAAGAACTCATAACCTAAATTACTTTCTTCTTCTGACTCACTTGTGCCAACTACATTCCATTTTATGTTATTAATCCTTGTAATTGCTTCTTTCATATACATTTTATCACCTCAAAATTAGTAATTAATATCTTTATCAATATTTTTAATAAAATCTGATGCTGCATCATATCCAGGAAATGGATCTGTTGGATTTGGAGAAGTCAAATTTGCTTTGTCATGTGCATTCTTTAAAGGATTAGAAGTGAATTGCTCTGTTTCCGCATTCCAAGTAGATGGATGCCTTAAAAGCATTCCATTATCCATAGATTTTTTTTCTGTTATCTCATGATTTCTAAGTGTTTTAAACCATTTTTTTTGCAACTCTGTAAGTTCTCCGCTTTGTGCTTTTTGCCAAGCATATGCAATATCCGGATCTGCCTGAAAATATAATTTTTTAGGAGCGCTTCCTCCTATAGATAAGTCATGAGTATTTAAAAATAAATGTTTCTTCATATCTACAATATCTTGTTCTGATAATCCTGTATTTTTTGAAACTGTTTTAACATCACTTAAACCTGATTTTCTAATTTCAATATATTTCCTCTCAAGTAACGCTTGAAAACCATCCTCCGGAACTATAATATACTTTTTCATGGCATCAGTATATGTTTCAGTTTTACTTACTTCCTTAACAAGATTTTCTCCGTGTAAGCTTTTATTTTTTTCAACACTATTCATATCAGTCACTATCTTAGATAAATTATCTAATTTTTGTTTTGCTGCCTCTAATGCTGCCTTTATTATTCCTTCCTCTTTATCTAAATTTTTAACAGTTTCTTCTATTCTTATTAATCCTTTTGCTCCTGCAAATGCTAAGGCTACGTCCTCCACTGTTAGTTTTGATAAAGCTTTTTTCGCTCCTTCTATGCCTATTTTAAGTAGTTTCAATCCTTTTGAGGCTCCATTAACTAATGATTCAAAGCCTTCAATTGCTGCTCCTGCTTCTCCTAATGTTATCGCATTTAGAGTATTTTCCAAATCCATACCATCAAAATCTCTACATATGCTATCGAAATCTCCTACTTCTAGTTCTTTTTTTAGCTTGTCTGATTCGAGCTTCTCCTTAATCAGATAACATATTATATATTTTCCAAGTTCAATTTCGAGCTTATTATTAGGTATTATATGTGCTTTATCTGCTGCCTCTTTTGAAGGCTTTTCTCCTCTATAAATCCTTTTAGGCTGAAAACTTTTTGTCTTAAAACTATTTTGATCTGCTTTTATAAATTCTGTTTTTGCAGTATTTAATTTTACTGACATTCTTCCCATTGTATCTAAAATATTTCTTGAGACTTTTAAAAGATTACCTACATTCTCTTGAACTTCTTTACCTGCATCAGAACAAAATCCATTAATTAATATTCGCCTCTGTTCTTGTATATCCTTTTTAACAGCTTCTGTTTTATCTATTCCTTTTCTTAATTCTCCTATAAATGAATCCATTTTAGAGATTACTACTAATATTTTATCTGCTATTTGTATCACCACTTTTATGTCATAAATTTTCTCTTTATTAAAGTTTATGTAATATAATAAAGTACCATCCTTGGACTTTATAAAACATTTATACATATCCTACTCATCTTCTTATTTTATGGGTTTTCCTACGGTATGTCAATAATAGCCTTTTTTATTGATATAAATTTTAATTCTCATCAATAAAATATCAAATCAAAATAACCATATAGTTTATTTGGTACCGCTGATTACTGCTGATTACTGCAACTATAGGAATGCATTTAGCTAATTGGCTTTCTTTAGGAAACGCTCTTTGGTGCAGCCTTGTTACTATAACTACTGCTAAATATGTAGATAATTCACCTTCCACTCCATTTGAAGGAATATTAAAACTCTTATATTATTAATTCATAAAATATCGGTATACATTTCTTTATCCTTAACACATATCTTTGCTTTTAAACGAATAGTATGGCAAATCGGTGGCAAAATAAAAAACACTAAGCACGAAACCTAGTGTTTTCAATGGACGACTAAACCTGTAAGCCGAGTTCTGTATTCGACAATCATCTATCTAGACCTTATGTTACCATAAGATTCAAGCGATGCTACCCGGAAGCAGAGCGGGCCACTCCAAAACGCTTCCCTATTTGATCTTGCTCCAGATGGGGTTTACATAGCCGCAAAGTCGCCAATGCGCTGGTGAGCTCTTACCTCGCCTTTCCACCCTTACCATTATAAAATGGCGGTATATCTCTGTTGCACTTTCCTTCAAGTCGCCTTGACCGGGAGTTACCCGGCACCCTGCCCTATGGAGCTCGGACTTTCCTCTCCTGCAAATTGCAGCAGCGATTGTCTGGCTTACTCGCATAGAATATCATAACATAAATATTATATTATATCAATAGTAAAATTTATTATATAATTACGCTCTTATTTTTCTTTTATATTTTCTTTTAATTTTTCCTTCACTTTCATCGTAATATAAAATCCTGCCGCAGTTATCACAATGAACTATACTGTTGTTATTTATAAGGTCATCTATTGTCATTGATGAAACCTTCATCCTGCAGCCCCCACATATCTCTCCATTTAATTTTGCAACTGCACAGCTGCTTTTTGACATCAAATGTGATATCTCTTCAAATAACTCCTTAGGTATTTTACTTTTGATCTCTTCTATTTTTGTTTTAGCCGCAATCATTTCCTGTCTTGCTTTTTCAACCTTTTCGCTACTTTTTTCCTTATAGTCATAAAAATTATCCTTTATATTTACAAGCTTAAGTCTTAAATCTTCTATTTCCTTTTTCAACTTTTCTTCTTCATCTAATAAATCCACTGCCTCATCTTCTAGATTCTTTAAGTTTTGCTTTTCAATTTCAATTGCTCCTTCTAACTTTTCTATCATGTTTAAATTAGAACCAGCTTTGTTATACAACTTATATTCATTAGTCTCCATCTTTTCTCTTTCTTTTCTAAGTTCAATACTTATAGCTGAGTAGCTTTGTTTTATTTTAGCTAATTCTGTTTTTCTGTTTACATAATTTTTCTTGGCAGTTTCAAATTCGCTTTTTAATTTTTTTAGCAGATAGATATATGACCCATCCCTAAGTATTTTTTTGCTTTCTTTTATGAGATCATAATTTTCTTGAATTAAATATGCTAATTCTACATTATTATTCATATCTCTTCCTCCCAATAATAGGTTTTATACTATAAAACTTAACTTACATATGTACTAAAATGTGACTTTAAACACATTTTAATATATTTATAAGCTATTTGTTTTACAAAAACCTACCTAATATTAATAAAACAGCATTTATAAATAGATTGTCTATTTTATGTAAAAATAAAAGTAGACATAGAAAACCTCTATATCTACTTAAATTTATATGGATCAATATTATTCTGTGAAACTAAAATTGGTGTATTTATGCCCATCTTATGCAAAGCACCTTCAAGCTTTTTTGACATAACTACTACAGATGGCCATTCTGTTCCAAAATGACCAGCATCGATAACAGCTATATTCATCTCATTGTAATCACTAACATAGTGGTAAGAAGTATCTCCTGTAATTATACAGTCAACTCCTCTCTTTCTAGCCTCTTCAAAAAAGTCTTGCCCACTCCCATTTATAACTGCAAAACTGTGTATTTTTTTATCTTCATCTCCACAGTATCTTAAGCTTTGTATTTTAAAGCTTTCTTTAACTCTATCGCACAATTCTTTAAGTGTCATATTTTGCTCTAATTCTACAACTCTACCAATTCCAGCTTCCTTTACTGCTTTGTTATTCTTAGCTAAAATACTTGATTTATCAAATCCTAATATGTTAACTACAGCATCATTAATCCCATCTTTAACACTATCAAGATTGGTATGTGCCGAATACACATTTATGTTATTACTTATTATCTTAATTATCTTTTTACCTAAAAGAGTATCCATTGTTATTTTTGAAGGCTTTTTAAAGAGTATTGGATGATGTGTTATTATCATATTACAATTCTTTTCTATTGCCTCATCTATAACATCCATAGTACAGTCAAGAGCTGTCATTATGGCATCCACAGAAGCTTCTCTATCTCCAACCATAAGTCCAACATTGTCAAAATCTTCTTTAAGTGATATTGGCGCAAAATCTTCTATTATATTACATAAATCTTTTACCTTTAAAGACATGACAACAACTCCTTTAATTTCCGAATTTTTATGGACAACTCATTTTTTCTACTTAAGGCATTTAAGCTTTCTTCACTTATGTTCTTGTATATTTTATCATACTTTCTTATTTTGTAATTAATATATTCCTTTAAAAGAGGATGTTTCATATCTATTAGCTTATCACCAATTTCATAGTACACATCATCTTTATCTTCTATTTTGGAATCATAGCATACTTTTATTATCTCATAATATTTACTTTCGTCAATACATAATTGTTCTTCAATTATATTAAAGCCTCTTTTAATAAGATATTCTCTAAGTATTTCTGGATTTTGTACTGGTTGAAGCACTGCATATTTTAATTTCTTAAATATATCAAGTCTCTCCTCTATTATATCTCTTATTAGATTTCCTCCCATTCCAGCTATAACTACAACATCAACCTCTTCCAGTTTTAAGACATTAAGCCCTGAACCTAAACGACACTCTATTTTATCTTCAAGTTTATACTTATTTATATTGTTTATTGCCTTTTTCAACGGACCAGCATTTACATCTGAAGCAATAAATCTTTTGCATAAGTTATTTTTTATAAGGTATATTGGTAAATATGCATGATCTGTTCCTATATCTGCTGCAATTTCACACCTGTCCATAACCTCGCTAATTGATTTAAGTCTATTTGATATTTCCATTTATATTGCTGCACCAACTTTCTAATGTATATATGTAACATAAATTTTAAATTGAAATATTAGAAATATAAAAGCTACTAAAAATGAAATATACATGAGCCTATAGGCTAATTTTTTACTATACCTTGCATAAAAATACGCTGAATAATATATGCAAAAGAATATAATCATATTATACGCTCCGTACATCATATGCTTAAAAGCAAATTCTCTGGACGTTCCATATATCATAGGTTTAAAGTTAGAATCAAAGCTTAAAGGCATCTTATGCGGCATTACTCCCCTTAAATATAGAATAAAAGGAATTATTGTAACCATTAAAATCACTATGGAAATTAAAAAAATTAGTATGTCAAAATGCCTATCCTTACTCAAAGACACTTTATTTCGTTTTTCGTATGTCCAATTTTTCAAAACTAATTTACGTTTTTCTAGAAAGTTTTTAACCTCATCACATTTTTCTGGAGAAATGCCATATATGGAAGAATTGCATTTTATATAGATTACATTTTTAGTAGCAGTAACAAACATATTAACTATACCAATATCGTTTACAGAAAATGTTCCTAATGCAAAGAAGTTCCTACCATACCCCCACAACTTTACTCCCTTTATTTCTCCATGAGAGACATTGTATGCTTCAATTTCTTTGAATGGTATAGTTACCCTTCTAATTCCAAAACACCATAAAACATAAAAATTTTCATTATCATAGCAATACTTAAGAGTTAAACTTTTAAGTATATAATATAATTGATATATATTAAAAAACACAATAAAAATTTCTAAAATTCGCAAAACTATGTATGTATTAATAAAAGTACTTAAAAGTGAAAATATTAAATCAATCCCTAGTGTTATTCCTAAAATAATTAAAGTTGAAAATCCTTTATGCGGCTTTATATACTCCAATTTCTCACCTTCTTTTATACATAATTATATCATAAATAAAAATCAGTTGAAAGAGAGGTACTCTTCCAATATATTTAGCTAAAAATAAAAAGGCCACCCATTAAGGATAACCTTAGTATTTATTAATCAAGATAATCTTTTAATTTTTTGCTTCTACTTGGATGTCTTAGTTTTCTAAGAGCTTTTGCTTCTATCTGCCTTATTCTCTCTCTTGTAACATTAAACTCTTTTCCAACCTCTTCAAGTGTTCTAGCTCTTCCATCATCGAGACCAAATCTAAGTCTTAAAACTTTCTCTTCCCTAGGAGTTAATGTATTTAGAATTTTTAGGAGTTGCTCTTTAAGCATTCTAAACGCAGCAGCATCTGCTGGAGCAGGAGCTTCATCATCTGGAATAAAATCACCAAGATGACTATCTTCTTCTTCTCCTATAGGTGTTTCAAGTGATACTGGCTCTTGTGCTATCTTCATTATCTCTCTTACCTTATCAACCGGCATATCCATTATTTTAGCGATTTCTTCTGGCTGAGGTTCTCTACCTAATTCCTGAAGCAACTGTCTTGAGACTCTTATAAGTTTATTTATGGTTTCAACCATATGAACCGGAATTCTTATAGTTCTTGCTTGATCCGCTATAGCTCTAGTTATTGCCTGCCTTATCCACCAAGTAGCGTAAGTACTAAATTTAAATCCTTTTTTGAAATCGAACTTTTCTACTGCCTTAATGAGTCCTAAATTTCCTTCCTGGATTAAATCAAGGAAAAGCATCCCTCTTCCAACATATCTTTTTGCAATACTTACAACAAGTCTTAAGTTAGCTTCTGCAAGCTTCTTCCTTGCTGATCTATCACCGTTTTTAATTCTTTGCGCTAAATCAATTTCTTCCTCTGGTGATAACAACGGAACTTTACCAATTTCTTTAAGGTACATTCTTACAGGGTCATCTATAGCTATTCCCTCGGGTATTGTCAAATCTAAATCTTCTTCTTCAACCTCTATTTCATGCATGTCACCTACTACATCAACGCCAACAGATTCAAGAACCTCATATATCTTTTCTATCTGCTCTGGTCCTAGGTCAACTTCCTGAAGTTCATCCATTATTTCTTTATACGTTAAACTTCCACTCTTTTTCCCTTTATCTATTAAGTTTTTGACAATTTTCATTTTTTCATTTTTTTCTTTTGCGCTTTCTTCTTTTGACACTTTTTTTGAGTTTTTCTTTTCTCCCCCGTTTTTAACTTCAGTCTTATTTTTCATTAATGAAAACCTCCTTCCGTTATTCTATAGATTGTCTAACTGATTTTGTATTTCTTCCATTCTTTTGATAAGTTCAATGGTCTCATCAAACAATCCCTTTTCTTCAAGGCCTTTAATTTCACTCATAATCTTCTTTTTTGACTCCTCTAATCTAAATTTTTTAATGTTTGTAATAAAATCATCTACAAGATCTTTAACATTGTTTTCTGAAAGCATTATATTCTGTTCTTCTATCTTTACAATTTCAGAGGAACTTTCCCCATCATCACATCTTGATTCAATAAAACCAAATTTAGATTTTAGATCACTACTTAAATTATCTTCAAAATTCAATATAATGTTATATATTTTTTTATGGCTTTCCATTATTAAATCGTCCGCACTAATTTTGGACTCTATATAACTGCGTATATCTTTATGTTCAATCATTAATCTAAGTAAATATCTTTCGGATTTAACGTGTGCGGATTCCACATATAAATTTTGTCCATAATTGCTATTTTTATTCATTTTTTCAATGTTATTGCCACTTTTCTGAATATCAGTACTAATCAAATCATAAATTGCTTGTTCTCTTATTCCCGTTTTATCTGAAATTTTCTTGATATAGACATCTTTCTCTACTGGATCTAACTCTTCGATTATTTCCGAAATATCCTTAACATATTTTATAACACTTTCGCTATCCTTCAAATTGACGTTTTCAAAGGCCCTATTTATCCTGTAGTCTATAATTGAAACAGCATTCTCTACAAGCCTCATAAAAGCCTCTTTACCATTTTTTCTCACAAATTCATCTGGATCTTTACCATCTGGGATTTTTATTATTTTTATATCAAATCCTGCTTCTCTTAATATATCAAACCCTCTAAGTGTAGCAGCCTGACCAGCCGTATCAGCGTCATATGATATTACCACTTTACTAGCATATCTCTTTAACAACTTTGCCTGATCTTTCGTAAGTGCTGTTCCAAGCGAAGCCACAACGTTATTTATACCATATTGATGAAGAGATATACAATCCATGTATCCCTCTACAATTATAATTGTATCCCCTATATTATTTTTCACTGCAAAATTTAGTCCATAAAGGTTAGTTCCTTTTTTAAATATCTTGGTTTCTGGAGAGTTTAAATATTTTGGTTTAGAATCATCTAAAACTCTACCTCCAAACCCTATAACCTTGCCTTTATAGTCAAATACAGGAAATATAACCCTATTTCGAAACCTATCATAGACAGCTTTATTTTTCTGTACTATAAGTCCTGCTTCAATAAGTTCTAATTCTGTATACCCCTTAGATTTCATAAAACTTAGAAGCTGTCTCCAGTCATCCTTAGCATATCCAAGTCCAAACCTTCTCATGGTTTTTTGATTAATTCCTCTATCCAAAAAATATTTTTTTGCTTTTGAATTAGAATCTAAATTTCTAAAAAAATACCTGGCTGCTTCAACATTCATACTATACAATTTGTCATATTTCTCTTTATTTTTTGCATAGTACTTATCTTTATTATCGTCTATAGTAATGTTAACTTTGTCCGCAAGGTATTTTACCGCCTCTACAAAAGAAAAGTTTTTAGTCTTCATTACAAAAGTTATAACATTTCCTGCTTCTCCACATCCAAAGCATTTATATATTTGTTTATCCTGAGATACACTAAATGACGGTGTTTTTTCATGATGAAATGGGCAAAGCCCCGAATAATTACGTCCTGTACGTTTAAGCTTTACCTTTTCAGATACAATATCCACTATATCATTTAAATCTTTTACTTTTTGAATTATATCTTCAGCTATAATAAGACATTCCACCCTAACAACTAAATTCCCATGAGCATAATTAATTTCGACAAAAAAAGTTTAAATCCTTCTTTTGAGAAATTTTATTTTAAAAAATAATAAAATTATTCTATTCATACTCTTAGTTTACCCATTCAATGGTGTTTTTTATTCTAAAATTGAAAAAATATAGAAGTAATTTTATTTTTCCTATAACATTTAATTCTTGATAAATGTTTAAAATCCTTTTATTTAATGTATATTATAAAAAATTTCTTAATATCATTATATATAAGATAATTTTTAGGAAGTGATTCAGTGATTGAAAAAACTAATCCCTCACATATTCTTCTTCCGGAGGATTCAATAAAAAAATATATATTACCAAAATATAATCTTCAAGATGCGGAAATATTACAAATTAAATTTAAAGATACTGAAAAACAAAGGGCTGTGTATAAACTAACTTTAGGTTCTAAAAAATACTGCTTGAAAAAAGTATACTATGATAAAGGAGAGCTTCTATTTGTATATTCAACTACTGAATGGTTTTTTAGGCACGGCATTAATGTAACAAGAATTCTACCTACACTTGATAACTCACGTTTTGTAATATATTCAGGAATGATTTTTATACTTATGCCCTGGATTGATGGACTAAAGTGCAACTACGATAAAAAAGAAGATCTATTTAAAGCTTCTAAGAATTTAGCTCACATGCATAAGTGTTCTCAAAAGTTTTTCTCCATACAAGGTAGCTCCATAAGATACGGTTTTGAACATATATATTTATCAAACAAAAAACATTTTGAACAGATACTATCCTTTTTTAATAAAGCTTATGAAATAAACGACTCTTTTTCTAAAATTGCACTTAATAATTGCGACCTATGTATAAAGCTTTCTAAAATAGCTTTAAATGCTTCTTCTAGAATAGAAAGCAGAAACTTCAAAAAAAGTTTATGTCATTTAGATTATGTTAACAAAAATATAATCTTTGACAAAAACAATGATATTTGGGTAATAGACTTCGATAAGTGTAAATTTGATTATTCTGTTCATGATATATCATACTTTATGAGAAGAATAATGAAGAGAGATAATACTAGATGGAATAGTGAGCTATTAATAAATATGCTAAATGTTTACGAACAAATAAACCCATTGAACCTTGACGAATACCTGTATATATTATCCTATTTGGTTTTCCCACAAAAATTTTGGAAAATATGCAAAGATTATTATAACAATTTAAGCCGATGCAATAAAGCAGCCTTCATAAATCTTATAAAAAGCACTACAAAATACAGTGAGCTTCATCTAAAATTTGCTTATAATTTTTCCAATTATATAGAGGGAAAATTTAACGTAAGCCTAAACTTGTGACTAATTTATATGTAAATTAATTTATACGTGCCAAAATATTGAATTTCCAAACAATTTATTGACACGTATAAATTAGTAATCAAACTGTGTTCTATTA
Organism: Clostridium acetobutylicum ATCC 824; assembly: GCF_000008765.1. Taxonomy (NCBI): domain Bacteria; kingdom Bacillati; phylum Bacillota; class Clostridia; order Eubacteriales; family Clostridiaceae; genus Clostridium; species Clostridium acetobutylicum. Next base: position 1,440,350 of record NC_003030.1, on the reverse strand, counting down.
CTAATGTGCTAACATTTATTGTTGACCTTGATTATTATTGTTATTATTGTTACTGTTGTCGTTATTACCATCTACCTCATCAAATTTAACTGTATACTGGTAAGCGTTATCTGTGTTAGTTTTGTCATCAGACTTCTTATTCATTACCTTGTCTTTTACTTCGTTTATTTTATCTTTTACATCTGAAACAGTGTTTTTCACAACTTTATTTACAACTTCTACTGAACCATCTTGTTTTGTTATTTCTACTGTTACCTTTGCAAATACAGCTGTAAGAAACATTATTGCAAGTGATGGGGCCCATACAGCTCCAGCTATAACACCACCAGCAACTCCAGCTGCCACCGGTATATCTAATATAACTCTATCATCTTTTTTTACTCTTATTCTTGAAACATTGCCTTTGTTCATAGTATCTTTAATCCACTGAACAAATTCATCCTTTGTTTCATAAAGATTATCTTTGCGAGATTTAGTATTGTTCTCAATATATATTAGAGCATCAATTACATTACCTTCTGAAGCCTCAAGTGCTTCCTTAGCTTCAGTATATGTAACTCCAGTTCTCTCTTTTATAATATCAACCTTTTCTAAAGTTATTTCCTCCATTTTCTTCACTCCTCTTTTATTATATTCAATAAATCTAGACTTTTAGGTATCTTAGCATAGTTTTGACTTATAAATCCCCTTAATATTTCAAACATCTCATTCTTTATGTTGTCGTTTAAATTAACCCTATATACTTTTTCTATAGGTAATTTGCTTAAGTAGTTTAAGCTGCTATATGCCGCAGGGGTAACTGACATTCCTCCTTCCTTAGAACAATCGCCGCATATCCCACCATAATACTTGTAACTTATATAAGAAGCTGAATTGATTCTTTTTTTACACTTTGAACAATAGTCTAAATTCAAATTATATCCTGTATACCTTAGAAGTTTTAGTTCAAACGCTCGAGATAAAGTTTCTATATCTCCAACCTTGTTTTTTATTAGGTAAAAGGTACTTACAAATTCTTTGAATAGATCTCTATTGCTTTCTCCCTCTGCCATAGAAATATCTATAAGTTCGCATAGATATGAGCAGTAAGTTAAAGTATCAAAATCACTCAAAAATTCTTGAAAGGAGTCAATTATTTCTCCTTCATTTAAAGAAAACATACTCTTTCCCTTAAAAAACACAAAGTTTCCAAAACAAAAGTTTATTGTAATAGGGAGATATTTGCTTCTGTTTTTCTTTGCTCCTCGAGCTATTACAGATATTTTACCCATCTTCTCTGTAAAAATCCATATAATTTTGTCATTTTCATTTATATCCTGACTTTTTAGAACTACTCCTCTACTTTTAAATAAAGCCAGATTATCATCCCCTCTATTATTTTATCCTATTTTACTTTAATTATAGGTTAACCAGCTTAAATATGTATATACTTAAGAGTTATTTTTTAGGCGCTTTATATCCAAGCTCACCTAGTACAAAAGGACTATCTCTCCAATCCTTTTTAACCTTAACCCATATTTTCATGTTAACCCTTTTATCTAGAAACTTCTCCGCGCTCTTTCTTGCAGATTGAGATATTTTCTTAAGCATTTCTCCGCCTTTTCCAATAATAATTCCTTTATGAGAATCTTTTTCGCACATTATAGTTGCTTCGATTTTATATTTTTCATTTTCTTCCTTCATTTGAAGAATCTCGACAGCTATTCCATGTGGTACTTCCTGAGATAAAAACCTAAGTGCTTTTTCCCTTATTATCTCTGCTATTATAAACCTCTCCTGCTTATCTATTATCATATCATCAGGATAATATTTAGGACCTTCATTCAAGTGTTTTACCATAAGTTCTATTAATTTATCTACATTTTTTCCTTTTTGTGCTGATATTGGTATTATCTCTTGAAACTCAAAAGCCTCGGAATAATTTTTTAAAGTTGCTGCAAGTCTTTCTTCCGTTGTCTCGTCAATTTTATTCACAACAAGAAAAACTGGAACCTTTGCTGACTTCAGCTGCTCTAGTATATGTAAATCTCCTCTTTTAACTTCCACATCAGGTGTAGTAACGAATAAAGCTACATCAACCTCGTTCATAGATTCCTTAGCAACCTTCACCATATACTCACCAAGCTTATGCCTTGGGTTATGCATTCCAGGAGTATCTACAAAGACAATTTGATATTCCTCACCTGTAAGTATTGTTTGTATATTATTTCTAGTAGTTTGTGGCTTTGAGGAAACTATAGATAATTTCTCCCCCATAATATGATTAAGTAAAGTAGATTTTCCAACATTCGGTCTTCCAATTATTGTTACAAATCCTGATTTAAACATAAGTCCTCCTTAATTTGAGTGTTTTAACTCTCCTGTATTCTATTAATTAATATTATTTCCATACACCTTTAACTAAATTCGCCCATAAAAGACTTTTTACTTTTTTTCCTAGTGAAACAGTTTGAATAACAAAAGTGTAGCTAAAAATCCAAAAACCGCACCACATACAACTTCAAGTGAAGAGTGTACTTTTGAATCCACCCTGCTCTGTGCAACTATTACAGCTAAAAAGTAGCTTAGTATTATAACTACAGGCTGAGGTGATATCAATGTTATTATTGTTGCTAATGAAAAAGCTATGGTGCTATGACCACTTGGCATTCCTCCTCTTAAAGGAGTTCCTTCTCCAAAAATAGCCTTTATTATAAGAGTAAGTATACATACTATCACCAAAATAACAAATATCATATACGGATTTGAATTTTTTATCTTATATATAACATGGTTTGTAACTGGCTCAAGCTTATCCCAAAATACAATAAATCCAACTATAACAGCATTAATAGCTGTTACCACAACAGCTCCTGCCGCTACATCCTTTGCAATTTTAGCCAGAGGATGGTAATAGTTGGATGTTAAATCTATCGTGGCTTCTATAGCCGTATTCATGAGTTCAGCACTTATTACCATTGTTATTGTTATTGTTATAATTAAAAGTTCTACTCTTGTCAAATTTGTAAAAAAACACATAGTAAGTATTACAAGAGCCGCAATCAAATCAATTCTAACATTTTGTTGTGTCCTAACTGCATAAATTATACCCTCAAGTGCATGATTGAAACTATCTACTAATTTTTTAGGTTTCATACTCATCATCCTATATTATTAATTTTTATCTATTTATATCAAAATGACTCAATATTTCTTCTTCTCTTTTTCTCATTTTTATTTTATCTTCATCAACCATGTGATCATATCCCATAAGGTGAAGAACGGAATGAACTGTTAAGTATGCAGCTTCTCTTAAAAACGAATGTCCATACTCTTTACTCTGCTCCTCAGCTCTTTCAAGAGATAGCGCAATATCTCCTAACACAAGATTGCCTTCATCAAAATATTCGTCTTCAAAATCACACTCTTCGTATATATCTTTAAAAACCTTCCCTTCACCATACTCAAGCATAGGAAACGAAAGCACATCTGTAACCTTATCAACTTCTCTGTTCTCTCTATTTATTTCTCTTATAGTTTCATTATCTACAAATATTACCGAAACCTCATAAGATATTTTCATACCTTCTTCTTTGAGTGCATAGTCTATAACTTCTCTTATAGTATTTTGCAAATTTTCATCTACAGTAATACTGTTCTGCCTATTATCTATGTAAATCATACTTAACTCCCTTTACTTTATTTCCTTTTTTCTTTGCTAGACTCAATTTTTTTTTGTCTCATTACACTCTTATCTGTAGGATACTCAATTCTTTGATGATATATTCCAAGAAGAGACTTTAAAAACGCTCTTCTAATTTTCTCTATATCATGAAGTGTAAGTTCACATTGATTTAATTGACCGTCACTTAATCTAGCTTCTATTATATTGTTTATCATTTCTTCTATCTTTCCTTGTGTAGGTTCCTGTATAGAACGAACAGCAGCTTCTACACTATCTGCAAGCATTATAATTGCTGTCTCCTTACTGCTAGGAATCGGACCTGGATATCTAAAATTCTCCTCTTTTATATCTTCTGGATTATCACTTGCATTTTTAAGCGTCACATAAAAATATTTTACAAGAGTTGTCCCATGATGCTGTTGTATTGTATCCTGTATAATTTGAGGTATATTATACTCCTTAGCAATATCAACGCCGTCCTTAACATGTGAAATTATTACTAGCGCGCTTAAATTAGGATTTATTTTATTATGCGGATTATTTCCTCCCACCTGATTTTCCTTAAAGAAATATGGCCTTTTTAATTTTCCTATATCATGATAATAAGCTGCCACCCTAGCTAAAAGAGCATTTCCACCTACCTCTTCAACTGCGGCCTCAGCAATATTAGCTACAATTATACTGTGGTGATAAGTTCCAGGTGCCTCCATAAGAAGCTTTTTAATTAATGGATGATTTGGATCCGATAATTCTAAAAGCTTGACATCTGTCACCACATCAAATATACTTTCAAAAATAGGAAGAAACCCTATTGTTAATATTGCAGATAATATACCAGCTATAAATGCGAAACTTGCCTTCTGTACATTATCTACCAAATTACTGCTTACAAGAAATCCAATGGAAAAAGACATCAAAGCATTCATTATAGCTATAAAAAGTGCTGCATATATAGTATCATTCCTTTGCTTCATTTTTCTAAAGCTCATGAAAGCTATAACTGAACTCATAAGTGCTAATATAGTAACTTCAATATTAAATTTACATATCAAAGATATAAAAATACAATTGAGTATGCTTTCAAACAAAGAAATTCTGCTATCCATTAATAAGATCATAAGCATAGGGGCGCACGCAAGAGGAATCAAAAATGGTGAAATTATTCCTACTGATCTTGCTAGTATAATTGATATTATATTAAGTACGCAGAGCATTATAATCTTTTTATTATCCCTATATATCTCTTTATAATATCTGTATATATAGTATATTTGTAAAAATAAAACTATTAAAACTGCCACGGCCAATGCAACATATATGTACCAACTTTGTCCATTTGAATTACTTAAAAGACCTAAATCTTCTAAAACAGAAATTTCATTTGCCGTTACAGGCTCCCCTTCTTTAACTATTATTTGATCCTTTTTTATTACCACATTTTCTACCTTTTTTGATATATCCTTTTTTATCTCCTCTGTCTTTTTAGAGTCAATAAACATATTAGGCTTTACATAGGAATTTGATATAGCTATACCAAGTTCTGTAGCATCCTTTGAAAACTTCTCTTTAGAAAATTCAGCTGCAATACTGCTCTGAGCTTTTTTTATATCTGATGATTCATCTTCCCTTATTTCTCCATTATAAGCATCTTTCAGTGTTTTAATTATAAATTGCTGAAGATCCTTTAAATCTTCTTTGTTCATAGATAATATCACACTTAAATTAGAATCATCTAAATCAGTTTTTAGAGAACTTTTAAGCTGGCTTAGTTTTGTCTTATCATCAGAATTTTCATCTTTAACTTTATTCATGATAGTAAAATCATTGTTAATATTATCTATAATATTGTTTATAATTTCTGTATTTTTGTCGTACTGTATTCCAACAGAGTTAACTGCCTGTTTCCTTCTTTCCTCTGTAGCCGCTTCATCATTTACATCTCTGGTTGCCTTAATATCATTTTTAGCAATATCGCCTTCTTTAAGCGAATACTTTCTCGTATCTACAGAAGTAAGCAATATGACGTATATTATAATAAAAGCAAACAAAAATGTCATTACCTTTATAGATTTATCCTTCTTCATCAATTGAACTATTTTCATTATAATTCACCCTTTTGCTGTGCATAGTTTAAACATTATAAATAGTATTTTAATTATCTGCTATATCTTCTTCACAGACTACTACAAGTCTTACTGTACATATATTCCCTTCTACATTTGAATCAACTATTTTATCCAATACTTTAATATTCATATCATAATTTTCCTTCATTTTATCATACATTTTGTTGGCTGTCTCTTTTACGATAGCATCTTTATCTTTTTTAACAACCTTATCATCAACTTCGTAATATGTTTCCCTTCCACCGAAGCATTTGTCATCTACTATTTTATCATATTTATTAAATTTATTTTCACTTTTTTTCAAATAAAATTTCTTATTTCCTATTCGCACATAATAATTTTGAACCTTTTTGCCTGTCCTCTTCCTTATATGTGTTGTTAGCATTACCTTAGCTATGTTCTCATTAAAAGTTTTAGCTATTATACTTCCGTCTGCATGAACCTTATATACCTTATCATCTTGTCCTGCTTCTCCCTTTATAAGAACTTGACCCTTTTTAACAACATCTCCGGCCTTGACGATTGCAGTACCTGAGGTTGTATATACTCTAAGTATTTGCCCTGATTTTTTTGCTAATACATCTCTAGCTTCATTATTGGGTTTTACATCAGGAATTTCTTGTCTTTCAACAATCTTTACCTTGAGTTTAGATCCGTAAACCCTAACTCTAGCCCACATTATATTGTTGTTTTTCTGCATCAATTTTTCTTCAATCTTGTACACATCTAGGCTGCTCTTTTTCATCCCTGGTTGTACCCCTATTTCTCTTAAATCCTGTCTAACATCATAAGGTGCTATATTCTTTTCTGTAACTATATCTATTTGCCATATAAATGTAGATAAATAAAATACACAAGCTATAAATGCAGCTATTCCAACTAAAATAGAAAGTCTATTCCTTATTCTAAAAAACAAAAAACCAGTACCATGTCTTTCTATTACTTTTATTTTTCCTTTAACCGCTTTAACTAATTTTATCGTTTTTCTATAGTTTTTTAATGCAACCTTAAACCTAATAAGGTTTGCATTAACTCTTATCATACTCATAACTTCTATTTTATTTCTCCAAAGCAAGTTTATAAATTTTTCAATGTTAGCTGTTCTCACTTCAACCACAACATAAGTATTTTTAAAGCTCTCAAATTTAAGCTTCATTTTTATCACCCCCATAAGCAATGGTTTTAAATTTTCCTCCTAAAATTATAGTGCTCCCACTTATAAAAACTATTTCAAAATTTTTGCCATCTATAGATATAGTGCCAACCTCAGTATTTACTTTTATATTTTCATCTGAAAATTCAACAATTCCTCTGTAGTTTTCAATAGTTATTTCCTCATCTCCAGTTACAGATATGTTTATTCTAGGAGTATACATTACAGCATCACTTGGAAAATCAAGCTTTCTTGCCAAAAATCTTCTAAATTTATATATTCTTTTTTTATTCATCCTCTCACCCTCAAACGCACACTTTCATACTAATTTATGAATGGAAAAAGGATTTAATTACAACAAAAAAGACCTGGATAAACCAGGTCCTTCATTTTCTTATTTATTATTTAAAAACTCTTTTACAAGTTTACTTACCAAGGAACCATCTGCGCGCCCTTTAACTTTTGACATTAAAGCCGACATGACTTTTCCCATGTCCTTCATGTTACTAGCACCAACGCTATCTGCTGCATCCTTAACTATAATTCTAATTTCATCTTCAGTCAACTGCTGAGGAAGGTAACTCATTAAAATATTAATTTCGGCATTAGCACTTTCAACTAAATCCTGCCTATTACCTTTTTCAAACTCAACTAAAGCTTCGCGTCTTTGTTTAACTTCTTTTGCTAAAACTCCAATAATATCTTCATCATTAAGTTTTACGCCATCAGTTTTTTCTACCTGCAAAATAGCAGCTTTAGCCATACTGATTACATTAGCTTTAAATTTATCTTTGCTCTTAAGAGCACATTTCCAGTCCTCTTGAAGTTTTTCTTTAAGGGACATTTACGTACCTTCTTTCAAAACTATTTAAACTTTCTTTTTCTAGCAGCCTCAGATTTTTTCTTTCTTTTTACACTAGGTTTTTCGTAATGTTCTCTCTTTCTTACTTCTGAAAGAACTCCTGCTCTAGCGCATTTTCTTTTAAATCTTCTTAAAGCACTTTCTAAGGATTCATTTTCTCCAACTTTTATTTCTGACATCTTATATCCCTCCCTCCGCTAGCACAATTCAAATTTGAAACTCAAATGCAGCTAATTGGGCTAAATAACACACCAATTATTATACACTATAAAAAGCTCTAATGTCAATATTTTCACAATAATATAAGCTTATAAAAGTGTTTTATTTTAGCCTGGTGGCCATGTAAATTTTTTCTTGCCCAATAAATGAAAATGTACGTGATGAACTGTTTGACCTGCGGCTTCACCACAGTTAGAAACAACCCTGAATCCATCTTCATCAATGCCAAGTTCTTTAGCTAATTTTGATATAACCACAAATACATGTGCTATTACTTTACTATTTTCTTCATTTATATCATTTAAACTAGATATATGTTTTTTAGGTATTACAAGTACATGCACAGGAGCGGCTGGACTTATATCGTTAAAAGCAAGCACATCTTCATCCTCATAAACTTTAGAGGATGGTATTTCACCTTTTATTATTTTGCAAAATATGCACTCATCCATGTTTTCACCCCCCTCTTACATATATTCAACATTTTGTACTTATTTCCTTTATTTATATAAAATCAACTCTCCTAATAAATGTTCATCCTGAATTTCTGTGAGCTTAACCTTAAGTATTTTTCTTGAGATGTCCTCACTTGATTTTACTACTACTTTTATATAATTAGGAGTATATCCTTCATACAAATCTTCATTTTCTTCAAGCTTTTTCTCAAATAAAACGTCCATTTCTCTGTCTAAAAATTTAGACATGAATTTTTTCTCATTTATTTTATCCAATTCAATAAGTTCTGCACTTCTTTTATCTTTTACATTTCCATTTATCTGATTTTTCATAGCTGCAGCTTTAGTTCCTTCTCTAGGAGAATACTTAAACACATGCATCTTAGCAAGCTCAATTTCTTTAAGGAAATCGTAAGTTTTTTCAAACTCTTCATCAGTTTCTCCCGGAAACCCTACTATTACATCTGTAGTTATAGATACATCACTTATGTTTTCTCTAAGTTTATAAACTATTTCCTTATATTCTTCTGCTGTGTACTTTCTGTTCATTCTTTCCAGTGTTTCTGTGCATCCACTTTGAAGTGAGAGGTGAAAATGAGGGCACATTTTTTTCATGTTTTTTATTTTACTTATTGTATCCTCGTCAAAAAAACGTGGTTCTATGGAACCTATTCTTATTCTTTCAATTCCATCAATTTGCTCTGCTTTCTCTATTATACTGATTAAGTTCCAATCACCTTTTAAATCATCCCCATAAGAGGCTATATGTATACCTGACAATATAATTTCCTTAAAACCATGCTCCGCAAGCCTTTTAATTTCTCCTATAACCTTTTCTGGATTTTTACTACATACTCCACCCCTTGCATATGGGATTAAGCAGTAGGAGCAAAATCTATTGCATCCATCTTGTATCTTAAGAAAAGCTCTAGTCTTATCTTGATATTCATCTATATTTAAATCCTCAAATTTCTTATCTGTAAATACATCTTTTACATTAACTATTTGATTTCTTTCTTCTATAAATTTATTTACATAGTGTATTATATCACCTTTGTTTTTTGTTCCTAGAACAATATCTACACCTTCAATTTCAGCAACCTTTTCTGGCTCTACTTGAGAATAGCAACCTACAGCAGCTATAACAGCATCCTTATTAGCCTTTCTGGCTCTACTTATCATCTGACGGGATTTTCTGTCACCCATATTTGTAACAGTACATGTATTTATTACGTAGGCATCTGCCTTTTCATCATTATCTACAATTTCCCATCCGGATTTTATAAACTTTTCAGCCATAGCCTCGCTTTCATAAGAGTTAACTCTGCATCCTAAAGTAATAAAAGCAACTTTCATTATATTATTCCTCCAATATCGGACAATTCATACATAACTAAGGATGTACATACAAGACCTGCAGTCTCAGTCCTTAAAATTCTAGGACCAAGAGTAATTATGTAAGCTCCAATTTTTTTCAATTCTTCTATCTCTGTTTCTTCAAATCCACCTTCAGGACCTATTACTATGGCTACATTTTTAATTTTATTTTTTTCAATGGCAGCAGCAACTTTTTTCATCCCTACTTTTTCTTGATTTTCATAGGGCACAAGTACTAAATCCATCTCCTTTAATTCCTCAATGGCAGAGTTGAAACTAGCTATGTCTTTAACTTTAGGAATTACGCTTCTCTTACTTTGCTTGGCAGCCTCAAAAGCTATTCTATTCCATCTATCAACCTTTTTTAATTCACTTTTTTCATTTTTCACAACTACTCTTTGTGTAATTAAAGGTATAATTTCCCTTATTCCAAGCTCAGTATTCTTTTGTACTATTATATCCATTTTCGCCGCTTTAGGAAATCCTTGATAAAGGTACACATTTAGCGGACTCTCATTATTTATATCAAGGTTTTCTATTATTTTAACCTTTACGTTTTCTTTATTTATTTGTTCTATTTCTCCAAGAAATTCATGACTATTACAGTCATTTATGCTAACCTTTTCTCCAACCTTAAGTCTTAGTACTTTATATATATGTTTAACGTCGTCACCATATATGTACGCAGTATTATCACATATATTCTCTGCTCCCACGAAAAATTTATGCATTAAAAAATACACTCCTTTATAATTTTGCCACTATACAAATCCATTCTCCTTGATTGTTAACTTCAATTATCTCAAATTTATTTTTCTTTAAATTTTCTATAACATCTTCCGCTCTATCTTTTATTATACCAGAAGATATAAAATATCCATCAGTCTTTAAAAATTTATTTATATCTGGTATTAAAATATTTATTACATCTGCAATAATATTGGCAACAATTATATCAGCTTTTCCTTGTACAACCTCCATTAAGTTACCATGTAATATTTCAATATTGTTTACATTGTTATACTGAATATTCTCTTTTGCTGCCTTTACTGCAACTGAATCCAAATCAACACCAAGTACTTTCTTTGCATTTAACTTTGCTGCTGCTATTGCAAGTATCCCAGATCCTGTTCCTATATCAAATACCTCTGCATCTTCATTTACATATCTTTCAAGCGCCTGAATACACATTCTTGTTGTTTCATGTGTACCAGTCCCAAATGCCATTCCTGGGTCCATATTAAGCATCAATTCATAATCTTTTGGAGTATACTCTTCCCACAAAGGCTTAACTACAATTCTAGCGCCTATTTTGGTAGGTTTATAATATTTCTTCCAGTTGTTTTCCCAATCTGTTTCATTAACTTTATTTACAAAAACCTTACCTTCGCCCTTATTTATTCCAAACTCAGAGAGTTTATCTATACTTTCTTCTATGTATTTTACGCTCTCGTCAAAGTTATGATCATCCTTATAATAAGCTTTTATAACAGCACCATCTTTAACATTGAGTAATGATTCATCAAAATAGTCCCAATCACCAGGATGCTTCTTCTTAAATTCAACGTCCTTAGAATCCTCTATAGCCACACCTTTAACAGGAGTATTATACAATATACCTGTTACAGCTTCTACAGCTTCACTGCTAGTTATAACACTGACCTCAAACCAATCTTTATCCATGAATTAAATTCCTCCAATAGAATATTTGAGAATAAATATAGGGAAACCAGGATAAACTTTAATTTACTCAAATACAATTTTTATTATAAATCATTGCACCTTAATAAATTATAATTTACCTAATTTCCCTATATAGGATTCCCATAAATAATTAAAATCCTATATATTATTCAAAAAATCTTTTAAAACCCGATTTTTTTTCTGACTTTGCTTCTCCACTTGCTTCCATAAACATCTTCAAGGCTTCCCTTTGTTTATCATTTAAAGCCTTAGGTGTATCTACTATTACCTTGACGTACTGATTTCCTCTTCCGCCGCCATTGACTCTTTGAACACCTTTTCCTTTTAATCTAAATACAGTTCCCGATTGAGTTCCTGCTGGAATAGTATATTTTACATCACCATCTATAGTAGGAACTGTCATATCAGTCCCAAGTGCGGCCTTAGGAAAGCTTATATGAGTATCGATATAAATATCAAAACCCTCTCTCTTAAACTTTTTATGAGGAGTAACCTTTATACTTATATAAAGATCCCCTGCTGGTCCTCCATTTTTTCCATGTTCACCTTGACCTCTTAAAGGAATTACATTACCTGTATCTACACCTGCTGGAATTTTAACGCTTATCTTTCTCTTCTTCCTAACATGGCCTGCACCATGACACTCATGACATGGATCAGAAATTATAGTTCCGCGTCCTCCGCATTTATCACAACTTGATTGAGTAACAAAGCTTCCGAGAGGAGTATTCCTCTGAACTCTTATAGTACCTGTTCCTCCACACTTATCACAAGTTTTAGGAGATGTGCCTTTCTTTGCGCCTGTACCACCGCATGTTTCACAGTTTTCACTTCTAGTTATATTAATAGATTTCTCTACGCCAAAAACAGCCTCTTCAAAGGTTAAACTTATGGAATATTCCATATCATTTCCTCTTTGAGGAGCATCTTTTCTAGCTCTCGAGGAGCCACCTGAAAAACCACCACCGAAAAATGAGTTAAATATATCACCTAAATCTCCAAAGTCTCCGAAACCTCCAGAGAAGTCTCCAAAACCTCCACCACCATTAAAGTCTGCAGTTCCAAATCTATCATAATTAGCCTTTTTATCAGGATCAGATAATACCTGATAAGCTTCATTTATTTCTTTAAATTTTTCTTCTGCCTCTTTATTTCCGCGGTTTTTATCAGGATGATATTTTATAGCGAGCTTTCTAAAAGCTTTCTTTATCTCATCATCACTCGCACCCTTTTCTAATCCAAGCACTTCATAATAATCTTTGTTTGCCATCCCTTTCACCACCTAAATATTCCACATAAACTTTATTAAAGCTTAAAATTAAGGGAAGGGTTAACACCCTTTCCCTTAATTTTGTACTATATATATTATAATCATAATTTATATATTTTCAAATACTATTTATCATTATCTACTTTAAAGTCAGCATCTACTACATTATCATCAGCGCCGCCATTTGTTTTCTGTGAAGCTCCTGCATTTGGATCTGCTCCTGGTGCACCTTGAGCTCCGCTTTGCTCATACATTTTAGTTGTTATAGCATATAACGCTTGAGTTAAATCTTCTGTTGCTTTTTTAATCGCTTCGATATCGTCTCCATCTTTTACCTTGCTTAGCGCTTCTTTTTTAGCTTCGATATTTGACTTATCTTCAGCTGATACTTTGTCTCCAAGATCCTTTAAAGCTTTATCTGTTTGGAATACTATCTGATCAGCATTGTTTTTAACTTCAATATTTTCTTTTTTCTTCTTATCTTCTTCTGCAAACTTTTCTGCATCTTTAACAGCCTTATCTATTTCTTCATCACTTAAGTTTGTTGAAGCTGTTATTGTAATATGAGATTCTTTTCCTGTTCCCTTATCTTTAGCTGATACATTTACTATACCATTAGCATCTATATCAAATGTAACTTCGATTTGTGGAACTCCTCTTGGTGCTGGTGCTATACCATCAAGAGTAAATCTTCCAAGGCTCTTATTATCAGCAGCCATTTTTCTTTCACCTTGAACTATATTTATTTCAACTGATGGTTGATTATCTGCTGCAGTTGAGAATACTTGACTCTTCCTAGTTGGTATTGTAGTATTTCTTTCTATTAGAGGAGTAGCAACTCCGCCTAAAGTCTCAATTCCAAGTGTTAATGGACTAACATCAAGAAGTAATACGTCTTTTACATCTCCTGTTAAAACTCCTGCTTGAATAGCTGCACCAATAGCAACACATTCATCAGGGTTAACACCCTTTGATGGATCTTTTCCTGTATAGTTTTTAACTGCTTCTTGAACTGCAGGAATTCTTGTTGAACCACCTACTAAAACTATTTTATCTATATCATTTATTGAAAGTCCTGCATCACTAAGTGCTTTTTTCATTGGCTCTATAGTATCTTGAACTAAGCCTTCTGTCAATTCATTAAATTTTGCTCTTGTAAGATTCATATCTATATGCTTTGGACCTGTTGCATCAGCTGTTATAAATGGAAGATTTATATTAGTCTGAGTTGAAGATGATAATTCAATTTTTGCTTTTTCAGCAGCTTCTTTTAATCTTTGAAGTGCCATCTTATCATTTCTTAAATCAATTCCATTATCTTTTTTAAATTCTTCTGCAATGTAATCCATTATTTTCTCATCAAAATCGTCTCCACCTAAGTGAGTGTTTCCGTTTGTTGACTTAACTTCAAAAACACCATCACCAAGTTCTAGTACTGATACATCAAAAGTACCACCACCTAAATCATAAACAAGAATTTTTTGATTAGTATCCATTTTATCAAGACCATAAGCAAGTGATGCTGCTGTAGGTTCGTTTATTATTCTAAGAACCTCAAGTCCCGCAATTTTTCCTGCATCCTTTGTTGCCTGTCTTTGGCTATCATTAAAGTAAGCTGGTACTGTTATAACCGCTTGTGTAACAGTTTCTCCAAGATAAGCTTCTGCATCTGCCTTCAATTTTTGAAGAATCATAGCTGAAATTTCTTGTGGTGTATAATTTTTATCATCTATGGCTACTTTTTCAGCAGTTCCCATTTTTCTTTTTATTGATATTATAGTTTTATCTGGATTTGTGATTGACTGTCTTTTTGCAACCTGTCCAACTAATCTTTCTCCATTCTTCTGAAAAGATACAACTGAAGGAGTTGTTCTTGCACCTTCTGAATTTGCTATAACTGCTGGATCTCCACCTTCCATAACAGCTACACATGAATTTGTTGTTCCTAAATCAATTCCAATTACTTTTGACATTATAAAAACCTCCTATATATTTAGTTGGCAACTTTAACCATACTATGTCTTAATACTTTATCTCCTCTTTTATATCCTTTTTGTAGGACTTCCACAACTTCATTTTCTCCATAACCTTCATCTTCTATATGCATAACCGCATTGTGAAGATTAGGATCAAATTTTCCTTCACTAGGTATTTCTTCAATACCTAATTTTGAAAGAGAATTCTTAAACTGTTTTACAACCATTTCTACACCTTTTTTTATATCTTCTGCACTACCTTCTGTTGAAGCTGCTCTTTCAAGATTATCAAGTGTAGGAAGCATTTCATTTATTACATCGCTACAAGCATCTGTATAAATGCCTTCCTTTTCCTTTGCAGTTCTATTTCTATAATTTTCATACTCTGCACTTAATCTCAAAAGTCTATCTTTAGCAGCATCCAATTCATTTTTCAATTTTTCATTTTCATCCTTTAATTTTAAATTTTCTTCACTAAGATTTTCATCTGAAATCTCAGAATTATTGGATTCCTCTTCTTTAGAAGATTCTTCACTATTTCCTTCAACCTCGATTTCCTCTTGGGAAGCTATAGTTTCTTCATCTTCCATTGTAACATCTTTACTATCTTTTTCTTGCATAAGCTCACCTCTTACTCTACTAGCTATTATTCATTTTATCTAAATTATTATTAATCTGGTCTACTACTTCCATAATGACCTTGATTACTTTTGAATAAGGTATCCTTGTCGGTCCTATAATTCCTATAGTTCCCAATGGTCTCCCATTGTATTTATATACTGAAGATACAACGCTAAAATCTCTAGCTTCTTTTATACTATTTTCATTACCAATATTCACGGTAACTCCACCAGAAGCATTAAATAAAGTATCTAGTATCCTTCTATCATCAATTACAGACAAAAATTCCTTGGCTTTTTCAATATCCTTAAATTCAGGATAGTTAAAAATATTCATAGTACCTTCTTTATAAACTTCAGTAGAATCAGCTTCTCTTAAAATATCATAAAGATTTGGCATTATGCAATCAAATATATGGCCATACTCACGTAGATCCTTTTTAATATTATTTATTACCTCAAGATTTATTTGTTCTATGGTAAGTCCCTTGAGTTTAGAGTTTAATATATTAGCTATTCTCTCAAGTGAACTATTCTCTATGTTACTCTTTACTCTAATGATACTGTTTTTAATCATACCACTATCTGTAATAAATACACATAGAATCATATTTGGCTCTATATTAATTAAACTTATTGATTTAATATAACTTTTTCTAGCTGACAATGATTTTACTACACATGTAAGCTTAGTCATCTCAGACACTAAAGACATTGCCTGTTTTACAAGTTTATCTATCTCATAAAGTGCACTATCTATTATCTTTGCTTTTATAAGCATCTCTTCTTCAACTGACATACTTGGTATTTCCATAAGTCTATCAACATATAATCTATATCCTTTATCAGAAGGTTTTCTTCCAGAAGAGGTATGGAGTTGTTCAATATAACCCATTTCCTCTAAGTCTGCCATTTCATTCCTTATAGTAGCAGAACTTATTCCTAGATTATACTTCTTCGCAATGGTCCTTGAACCAACAGGCTCACCATTATTTATATAATCGTTTATTATAGCCTGAAGAATCTTAAGTTTTCTTTCCTCCATTTCCATATTATCACCTCTTTATTAGCACTCACTCTCTTTGAGTGCTAATGACTATGTTTATAAAATATCACCTGACATTATCTTTGTCAACTTTTCTTATTTTCATAAAATTAGTCTATTTCTCCTCAGATGCTATTTAGCCATGTTTTATACTAATTTTCTAAGAATTTTTCGTCATTATTCCATATATCGCTATAATAGAAAATCACACATTATAGAATTAGATATCTGCATGCCTCTCTCAGTCAAGAATACTCGGTGTTCATTCAAAATTATCATACCAATTGTTTCATATTTTTTTATAACATCTCCATAAACCTCTTGTATATCCTTATTAAATTTCAACTTAAATTCCTCAATTGATACTCCCCGAGTTTTTCTAAGTCCTAAAAACATGAATTCTTCCATATCTTCTTTAAGTAAATTCCTATGATTCTCTTCTACTACGCTATTACCCTTTGAAATTTGTTCTATATATTTTTTCACATTATTTATATTTCTATACCTTACTCCATTAAAATACGAATGCGCTGATGCCCCACAACCTATATAGTTATCAAGCTCCCAGTAAATAAGATTGTGTCTACACTCTTTATCTTTAACCGCAAAGTTAGAAATTTCATATTGATTATATCCTTTTTCTTCAAGAAAAGTACGCGCAAAAGAATACATATCTCTTTCTTCATCCTCATTTGGAAGCTTTAACTTACCACCCTCATTCATTTTAAAATAAGGTGTTCCTTCCTCAACTATTAGACTATATGAAGAAATATGTTCAGGCTTTAATTTTGTTATAAACTCCAATGACTCCTTAAAATCTTCTAAAGTCTGATCTGGAATTCCAAACATTAAATCCACATTTATATTATTAAAACCTAAATTTCTAGCTCTTTTAAAAGCAACTGTAAACTCCTTTAACGTATGTATTCTACCAAGCTTTTTTAAAAGTCTATCTTGACACGCTTGAAGACCTATACTTAATCTATTTACTCCCATATCCTTAAATACCATGAGCTTTTTTTCTGTAAATGAATTAGGATTACCTTCTACTGTAAACTCAACATCTTTAGTTTTTCTAACCTTCTTTAAGGCATCACATAATATATTTAAAGCTTCTATTGATAGAAAACTAGGAGTACCTCCTCCAATAAAAATACTGCTAAAAACTTTATTTATGCTAGCCTTTTCAATTTCTGTACATAATGCTTTTGCATATGGTATCATGTAATCTTCTATACATGCATAGGATGGAAAATCACAATAAAGGCATTTGCTCTTACAAAATGGGATATGTATATAAAGACCTAATTTGTTCATAAAATCATCTCAATTCAATTAAAAAGATAAGTAAATTTTTTGTAAAACTTAAATACTATATGCACCACAATCTTAACATGATTATGAACATATAGTATTTTTAATTCAGCTGATTTCACTTTGGTTTTGTAAAAATTAAATTTAACCTAATACCAAATCTAATCATTCTTGAGTATTGACATAAAGGCTTCTTGCGGAACTTCAACACTTCCTACCTGTCTCATTCTCTTCTTACCTTCCTTTTGTTTCTCAAGAAGTTTTCTCTTTCTTGAAATATCTCCTCCATAGCATTTTGCAAGTACATCTTTTCTTAATGCTTTAACTGTTTCTCTAGCTATTATTTTACTTCCAACTGCTGCTTGTATTGGTATTTCAAATAGCTGTCTTGGGATTATTTCTTTTAATTTTTCTGCCATAGTTCTTCCTTTTGCATAAGCTCTATCCTTAGGTACAATCATAGATAACGCATCCACAACCTCTGAATTTAAGATTATATCCAATTTTACAAGCTCTGTTCTCATATAACCATCTAATTCATAATCAAAAGAAGCATATCCCTTAGTTCTAGATTTAAGCGAATCAAAAAAATCATATATAATTTCATTAAGAGGCACCCTATAATTAAGCATTACTCTTGTTGTTTCTATATATTCCATATCTATAAAGGTTCCCCTTTTATTTTGACAAAGCTCCATTACAGCTCCAACAAAATCAGATGGCGTTATTATCTGTGCTTTTACAACGGGTTCTTCCATATAATCTATTTCTGTAGGTTCTGGAAGATTTGTAGGATTAGTTATTTCAATTAGAGTTCCATCTGTCTTTTTAACTTTATATATAACAGATGGTGCTGTCATTATTACATCTAAATTGAATTCCTTTTCTATTCTCTCCTGCATTATCTCCATGTGAAGTAGTCCTAGAAATCCACATCTAAAACCAAATCCAAGCGCTATTGACGTTTCAGGTTCAAAATTAAGTGCAGCATCATTTACTTGAAGTTTCTCAAGTGCTTCCTTAAGCTCCTCATACTTTGAACTATCTATAGGATAAATACCACTATAAACCATAGATATAGCCGGTCTATATCCAAGAAGAGGCTCCTTTGCTGGATTATTTACTTCCGTTATTGTATCTCCAACTCTAGCATCTCTTACATTTTTAATAGATGCAGTTATATATCCAACATCTCCAGCCTTAAGTTCTTCTACCTTTAAGTAGTTGGGTACAAATACACCAACCTCAATAACCTCATATTCCTTATTAGCTGCCATAAGCTTTATTCTCGTACCTGCCTTTACCGTTCCATCTTTAATTCTTATATGGCATACAACACCTTTATAGCTATCATAGTATGAATCAAAAATAAGAGCCTTCAGTGGACCTTTTTCATCTCCACTAGGTGCTGGAACTTTTTGTACTACAGCTTCAAGTACATCTTCAATATTAAGACCAGTTTTAGCAGATATAAGAGGAGCATCACTGGATTCTATTCCTATTACATCTTCAATCTCATTTTTTATCTCATCCGGTCTAGCACTTGGAAGATCTATTTTATTGATTACTGGAACCACCTCAAGTCCATGATCTACTGCCATATAGCAATTCGCAAGAGTTTGTGCCTGTATTCCTTGCGTTGCATCTACAACTAATACAGCACCCTCACAGGCTGCTAAACTTCTTGAAACCTCATAGTTAAAATCTACATGACCTGGGGTATCTATAAGATTTAGTATATACTCCTGCCCGTCTTCTGGCCTCTTATATATTAATCTTGCCGCTTGAGATTTTATTGTTATTCCTCTTTCTCTCTCAATCTCCATATTATCAAGAACTTGCTCTTCCATCTCTCTGTGTGTTAAGGTTCCTGTATGTTCAAGCAATCTATCAGCAAGCGTTGATTTACCATGATCTATGTGCGCAACTATGCAAAAGTTTCTTATATGTTTTTGTCTTTCACTTTGCATTTTGTTATCCCTCCAAATGTACGAATCAATTTAAATTATAGCATAAATAAAAGGGTTTTTGTCAACAAAAACCCTTTTATAGGATTTTAGCTTTGTTTCACTAGTAAACCCTATGAATAAAGCCTAGTAACTTTATTTTAAATATTCCTATATATGCTGTAATATCATCCATATAGTTATTTATATCTTTATAATATTCATCCAGCTTACAGAACAAAATACTTTTCTCACGTTCAGCATAATCCTCTATACTTTTATTTATATAGATTTTATAATGCAAGGTTTCAAATCTTATATCAAATGGGTTTTCACTATAGAGTATTCTAAATTTAGGTACATAAACTCTAGATAACATATCGAAATTGTCCTTGCTAGAATTTTTACTTTTACTTTTATTTTCAAGATTATCTAAATGTTTTTCCATATCATCTAGATTGTAATCATTGCTTTCATTTCTAGATCTCTCTTCACTTACCTTTATGTGAACATCATTACAATATATACTTCTATTAAGTTCAATATTGTTTAATATAATAAATATAATAACACCAAAAAAAACCATCATACAAAATATAATTTTATATCTTTTTATCATATATAAAAAAGCACCTCCTTTTTAAGGATGTACTTTTTTACAGTATTTTATTCATTTTTTGCCATTTAAGTATTCTGCAATAATTCTTGCTAAATATTTAGAAGTTCCCTTAGCCTCATCAATTGTGTTTATATCTGAGCCTACCTCTAACAAAAATGCATTATTACTTTTTTGTTGATTGTAATAATTTATTCCATAATCATAATAATATATCCCATTAAATATACCAGGAAAATCCTTATTGCATATTGATACAAGTCCATTAACAAGAGCCATATTCTTATCAAAATGCGGATTTTTTCTTGTCATGACAAACATAAATTTAGCTACATCTTCACCATTTATTCTAGCAGTAACTTTACTTTTAGGCACATCAGAATCTCTATGCATATCTATTATCATTTTAAAATCGCCATACTGCTTTAAATACTTATCAAGTGTTTCACCTGAACGCGTATAACTTTTATTATAATCAACCACATTATGAACTGTTTTATCATTTATAGCATATATACCATATTTCTCTCCCAGTTCCTTAACAAGTTCATCGCCCACCGCACATACATTTTGAGTTGAATTCAAAGAATCTGCTGGATATGGCTTATATGCTTCTGTTGTATGTGAATGATATATTAAAATTTCAGGCTTTGATTTATCAAGTGCCTTTTTTAATTTAGGATCATAAATATTTTCATTTATATTTTTTAAGGGTTCATTTTGAACAGAACCACTTGTACTCTTAACCACATCTTTATCATCTAAAGTAAAGCTTTCATTAGGGCATTCACTTTTTATAGACTTAGGCAATGCCTCACCTAAAAATGATACTTCTTTAGATATTACATTTTCAGGCTTATTTATATCAAGTCCTGCTGCTGATAAAATAATGTTTTTTATGGAATATGTATTTTCACTTGTATTCTTATTATTAGCTACTTTAACCCAAGGTAAACTATAATCTACTATATGAGCATACATACCATTTCCATTCTCATATGTTTTATCTACATTTATTCCAATAATATTTAATAAACTTACACCTAAAATTAAAAATATTAAAATAAACATTCCTAATTTAAAATAAAATTTATCTTGTTTTTTGTTTATCACTTTAACAACCATTATATCCCCTCCGTTAATAAATATATTAAGAGGAATGGATGTTTATTACTTAGAAATTAATTAACATATTTGTTTATTTCACTTAATTCAAGTGCTGGTTGAAGTGCAATATTTATACCTGATGCTATAATTTTTGAAAGCGTCTCCATAATCATATCCACTTCTTTAGGTGTAACAAGTAAATCCCCAACATATGGATTAAGTACTTCATATATAAGTTGAGACTTTTCTTCTGTATCTATTGCCTTTAACAAACTATAAAATTTACTATCTTCACTAACTTCGCCTTTCATTTTTTCAATAACTATATCAATAGTATCATTTGCCATAGTTGCAGCATCAACTACAGTAGGAACACCAACTGCTATAACTGGAACTCCAAGAGTCTTTTGGCTTAATTCCATCCTCATATTTCCTACACCTGATCCAGGAGATATTCCAGTGTTGCCAATTTGAATAGTAGAATTTACTCTTCCCATCTTTCTCGCGGCTAGTGCATCTATGCATACAATAAGATCGGGTTTTATATTTTGAACTATTCCTCGTATTATTTCCCCTGTCTCCATACCAGTAATTCCAAGAACTCCAGGTGCTACAGCGCAAACCGGACGTATTCCCTCATCAATACTATCTGGTATATATTTTTTTAAATGTCTTGTCACCATAAGTTTTCCTATAACCTTTGGTCCTAAAGAATCTGGTGTTATGTTCCAATTACCAAGTCCCACTACTAAAACAGTCATACTGCTATCAAGCTTTGCTTTACTTATTATCTTCGAAAGTTCATCAGCAAACACCTTACTTATCTCTTCTATATCTTCAGAATCATACAAGGTAACCTTTGGTATATCTAGTGTTATATATGTACCTTTTTGCTTCCTTATTCTTTCTTCGCCTTTATCATTTAAAACATCGACTGTAGTAATCTCTATATCTTCTATTCTTTTTGTATCTACTCTTACTCCATTATCACCATTTTCGGTTTTCTCACAGTACATCTCTCTTGCCTCTACTGCAAGGTCAGTTCTAACACTATTCATATTCTCTCCTCCTTTTTCATTATTTTTACCTCATTTATATATAACTATTCCATTTTTAAAACAAATTCCACTTGAAGATTATGTACTTTAATGTTATAATATCATTTGTTAATGTTTAGTGTGGCTTAATGCAGATTTCCCCAAAACTGCTAGCATATACAAAATTGCAAGGTGGTGAAAAAAATGGCAAATATTAAATCAGCAAAAAAGAGAATAAAGGTAATCGAAACTAAAACTCTTAGAAATAAAATGATTAAATCAGCTTTAAAAACTTACATAAAGAAATTTGAGGCTGCTTTTGAAGCAAAGAATGTTGAAGAATCAAAAACTGCATTTGCTACTGTATCTAAAGCTTTAGATATGGCTGCTTCAAAAGGTATAATTCACAAAAATAAAGCTGCTAGAAAAAAATCAAGATTAGCTTTAAAATTAAATTCTTTAAATGCATAAAAAAAACCGGTTATACCGGCTTTTTTTTATTTCTAAACTTTCTTCAAATTTATATTATTGCCAAATTTATAATCAAAACTTCCATCTTAAATTTAGGATCTCCCGAAACACTTTTAAGCTCTTTTTCAGTTCTGAGACATATATCTAAAGATTTAAGTATTTTTTTCATAGTAAATCTCTTACACTCATTTATCATCTTATCGCATACGTATGGATTTAATTTTAACTCCTTAACAAGCGCTTCCTTACTTTGCTTATTTTCAATACCTATTTTTATACTTAGCATTAGTTTAAATTGTCTTTCTACCATATATAATATACTATTTGCTTTTACACCCTTGTACATTATTTCATTTAAAACAGTTATAGCCATCTCTGGTTTTGATTGAGAAATGTAATCTACTAAATTGAAAATATCGTCTGTTTCATTAGGTTGAAGAAGGTTATCTATACTTTCTTTTGTTATCTCTTTTTCAAGAGTGTAGCAGCATAACTTTTCAATCTCGTTATAAACTATATCCATGTTATTTTCTACCCTGCTGCAAAAATAATTGAGCTCAGTTTTTCCTATTTGTTTTCCTTTCTCAGCAAATACGTCTTTAACCTTTTTCTGAAACTGCATTCCTCTAAGTTTTGAAAATTCTACCACACATACCTTTTTATCAAATTTCTTAACCCTGTAAGAAGGCTTTTCTCTAGTATTATCAAATACATAATACATAACCAATATGCAGTGCTTAGGTACGTTAGGTACATACTTTTCTATGTCCTTTATTAACTTATCCGAATTTTTATTAGAACCACTTGAATTATCGTTTAAGAAACCAGCTCTATATACAACTACCATCCTTTTTTCGCTCATAAACGGAACAGTTTCGCAAGCATTTAAAATATCCTCAAACTCAACTTCATTTCCATCAAACACACTGTAATTTAGACTTTCAAAATCCTGGCTTATTGATTTTTTTAGTATTTTATTTATACTTTCCTTCATAAGTTTTTCATTAAAACCGCACATTATGTATACATTTTCTATATTGTTTTTCTTAATATTTTCTTCAAGTTCAGTATAGTTAATCATTTTTCACACCCTTTTAAAACTAAAACTTTCCCATCTATAAGTTCCGCTGTTGCCCTTACACCAAGAAAAGAATATTTATCTGAATCATCTAATTTTATTATACCATACTGGTGAGTATAAAATTTACTATAATATATATTATCACCCCTTATATCTGCAATTTTACTACCCTTGTCATATATTTTCACACTATCATCAAAATATATAGTATACTGGTTTTTTATTCTTAAAGTGTATTTATCCTTTATATTTACTAGCTTTTTTACTCCTAAACTATTTAATATACTTTCCTTTTGGCTTGAATCCTTTATCTTATAATTTGTAATAAGTGCAGAGTACTCTCTATATTTAACAACAAACGCTTTTTTATTATTGATATTAATACACTCTATACAAGGAATTGCATTATAAGAATTGATTATTATACCTATTGAAAATATTATTGGCAAATATTTAAATTTCTTATATCCCTTTTTAATGAGGATAAAGCTAAAAAATATAAAGGCAAGAGAAACACTAGTAATCTCAGACATATAAATTATTTGCGGTGTTATTTTTAAAGCTAATTTGATGAGCCCATCACAGCTTATTAAAAGTATATACACTAAATCACATATATGCTGAAATATTGGTTTTACATTATAAAAAATACCACCCAGATTACCTAGTATTATAAGAACTGAGTATATTGGTACTATTATTAAATTTCCTAATATAAAACCTCCACTAAAGTTTTTTAATACAAAACCAGCATAAGGAACAGAAAAAATTTGAGCACTTAAGGTCAAACTTAAACTTTCATTTAATTTTTGCGGTAATTTATAAAACATTCGAGATATTTTCTTATAGTACAACATTATTCCCATTGTTGCAAGATAAGATAAAACTGCTCAAATATTAAAGATGTAATAAGGCTTAAAAATAAGCATTAAGATTCCTGATAAAGCAAGAGAGGAAAGGCCATCATAGTTTTTATATACTTTTATTGAAAGCTTTAACACAAAAATCATAATGAATGCTCTCATAGTAGCTGGAAGACATCCTGTAAAAATAACATAAAACAATGATACAATTATAGCCGAAGCTAATCCTAATGTTTTCTCTAGAATTTCATAAATTACTGCCATATGCATTCCTGATACACTAACAGCATGTATTATTCCAAGCTTTTTTAAATCATTTTTATCTTTCTTACTTAAATTTGAAGTGTCTCCAAAACACAGAGACATTATTACTCCTGCTCTATCCTTACCGATATTTGAAGCATAGTTTTCATATATTTCATTTCTAATACTGTACATCTTGGTTATAATATCTGATCTACATCCATAATCTTTTTCTACATCAATAATTCCAACAATACCATTACCATAATCAACATCTCTCTTATACGTACCCTTTACTTTAACTATCTCGCCAAATTTAAACTTAGCGTTTTTCTCATTGATAGTGACTTTTCTACCCTTATAGTTTCCTATATAAAGAAGTCCACTTTTATCCGATATCCTTAAATTTATACTCTTATTATTATTTATATTAATACCGAAATAGTATATAAGGCAAAGAAAACCCATTAGGAAGAATGCTAGGTTGATAATCACAAAAGATTTTTTTAATGTAAAAAACATACTACAAAAAAAAGATGCAGCTATAACTGCACCTATCAATATATCAATTTTCAGAAGAGCAGCGGTTAAAATTCCTAGTATAATAGATACAAAATAGAAAACAAGAGGTCTCTTCATCTTGTTCTATTGTGATCATATCCACGCATATTGAGTGAGTCTGGAACATTCATAGGCTTTTGACTTTCGCTGTAATCAATCTTAATATATAGCCTTATTACATCACTCTCAATGGACACATCTGTAACATTAGGTATTCCTTCTCTTCCTTTTTCTCTAAAATAGTTATTTACAAAATCCTTTGCTGTATCTTTTGTTATATCTTCATAGCTAAACAAAAAATCATTCTTAGGAATATCTAAACATACACGATTATCATCTTTAGAAATAAAAGTTTCATATACACTATCAAACATACCAATGCACCTCCATTGGTATTTTAACCAAATTGAAATAACAATAATCAGTATATTTCTATTCCGTAAACATTTTTTTCAAAAATATTGCTGCCATCTGTACTACTGCAACTAAACCTATAATTTTCATATCATATAAACTCAATCTATCAATTCCGAAAATATAAGTGCCTAAACTACTCAACGCTATACCTGCCTCTAAAACTAAATTCAAAATTATCACAACAAAAAAATAAATATTTTTCTCGAACTTATCAAACAATCCATAAATTATTTGTTCAAATATAATAGCCCAAAATACAAACACCTGAATATTTAAATTACTAAAAAATGCACTGCTTGCTAAAATTATCACTGCAGGAATTATTCCATTAAAAATTATGGAAGCTGCACTTATATGCCATATTTCTTCTTCTAAATTGAAATCGTATTGTGTTATAACTTTTTTATAGTTAGAAAAAATTGCAATACCATTTATCAAAACATTAAAAAATAGAATCCATAATATCTGTTCTATATTAAACTTTAAATTTAAGTTATTCATATAAAGCAATAAGATTACTGCTACAAGATTAAAGCTCCAAATAAAAACATAATTAATTAAATTTTTAAGTGCTATAATCAATTTTCTACTATTTATAATCATATTTGCAATCATGCCCATATCATTTTTTTCAAAATCTATATCACTTAATCTTTTCACTATCTTATTGGAGTTTTCACCATAGGATATAAATAAATCAGCTTCATTAAGTGCAGGCAGTTCTGTTAATTTTGATCCTGAGCTTAAAACATTGTAGCCTAACTCCTTGAAATTTTTTATGACATCCCGCTTATTTTCTTCCGAAACTCTTGAATAAACACTAATTTTCTCAATGTTATTCTTTATTTCTTCCTCAGACATATTATCCATTTCTACACCTGATAAAACTTCTGTAGCGTCTTTAACAACTTTTATCTTTCTGCCCATAGATATAGCTGTAAGTTTTCCATCTTCTGTGAATATAATCGGTTTTACAGAATTCACAAAGCATTTTTCCACTGCATTTTCTACATCTTCTTTAAAAATACTTTCAAACCCGATTAACCCTACAAATACCAGATTGCTTTCTATATTTTCGTCCGAACTAGGTTTATAACTAAAGTTCCTATAGGCAAAAGCCATTACATATAAGCTCTCATTACTCATTTGTATGTCTGCCATTTTTATACTATTAATTGCTTCTTGAGTAAGTTCTCTTTCAACACCATCCACCATGAAATGAGTACAGTTTTTAAGTATGGAATCCACTGGTCCCTTAACATTAGCTCTGTACCTTTTTCTCATTTTATTTACTGTAGTTTTAATCCTCTTATTACCATTGTATGGGATTTCAAAAACTCTTTTAGCTATCTCTAAATCTACATCTCCACCTTCAACAAACTCCACTATAGCCTTTTCTGCCGCATTTAGAGTTTTGTTTAAATTTCTCTTTGAAGCAAAATCATTACATAAAAAACCGATTTCAAGTATTCTTTTAATATTTGCATTTACAAAAAATTTAGAATCAAAATTTTTTATAGATTCATTATCATAAAACTTTCTAACAAACATATTACTTTTTGTTAAAGCCTCTTCTTTTTCTGTTACAATAACATTTATTTTAGATAAGTTTTCAATTATTGATAAGAACTTCAAGTCAATATTCTTTGATTTAAAGTATGCTCTTATAACTACATACATAGCATATAATAAAAATAATATATTTATTGGTATACCTGCGATAATTAAAAATGATGTTTGCCGCAAAGATTCATTTAATGCCTTTCCGTTTGAATTCATAAAAAACGTAAGTCCAAACCAAGAAATAAAAGAAAAAATAGCTAAGTAGTTCATCCCAACTCTTACTTTCCTTATTAAGAAGTTTCTATTTTTATCATAATTCAATATTGGGGCTACTATTTTACCGAATTCAGTATTATCTCCAACAGCTACCACTATACCTTGACCTTCTCCAGCATACACTACAGACGACTTAAAAAGCATATTTCCCATCTCTGATACTTCTAAAGTCTCCAAGTATATTTTAGCTGAAAACTTTTCCATTATGCTTTCGTCTCCTGTTACACTTACCTCACTTACCTTTAGTCCACTGCATTCTATTATTCTTATATCACCTGGAATAGTATTTCCTTTAGAAAAGATAACTATATCACCAACAACTAAGTCCTCAGAGTTAATATTCATAAGCTTTCCATTTCTGAGAACGCTTACTTTGCTTAGATTAATTTTTTCAATATTCTTGATTGTTTTATAGCTTCTATAATAAGGAAGTATACTTATTATTAGAGCAAATATATCTAAAAGTAGCACTACAAAAAAATAATTAAACTTTCCTATATAAAAAAATGCACATGAACAAAAAATCAAAAAAATAAACCATGGATTAACTATTTCTTTGATCATGCTTAACATTAAATTTTTATTTTTTGTACTGACTATTTTATTGCTCCCATATAATTTTCTGTTTTGTAAAACTTCCTCATCACTTAGTCCCGTTGTATAATTACTCCTAAAGAGGTTAACAACGTCTACAGCTGCTAAACCATACCAATCTGCCATTTTCATCACCCCACCACAGTAGAAATAAAACTTTTGTCCGCTTAAATTTCTAATATAGTATTATATTAACCCCATATTAAAAACTTTACAATTATTATATTTATATCATTTTTTATCGTTTTAATTTGATTTTTCTTTAATTTATATTTACATAATCCATTAAATCCTGTCCTCTTTTTTTACCTATAGCTTTTTGTAAATCTTCTACCGAACTTATTCTACCACCATTTTTTTCTCTATAATCCACTATCCTCTGAGCTAACCCCTTCCCTATACCTTTTATTTTTTTGCTTACAATATCATCTACTGTAGCTGTATTTATATCCAATTTATCTTCTCCTGAAGAATTTTGCTGTGGTTGAGTATTTTCTTGTGATGATGAAGTATTTGTTACTTTACTATCTTTTTCTCCTTGAGCTTTAACATATATATTTGCACCATCAACTAATTTTGCAGCACCATTTATACTAAACTTGTCTGCATTATCTAAAAATCCTCCTGCTTGATCAATCAAATCTTTAACTCTACTATTGGATTTTAGAGAATACACGCCTGGATTTTTCACCGCACCAAAAATTTGCGCACTAACTTCTTTTGTTTCATTTTCATTAGATTTCTTGCTTTTCTTATTATTCATGACTTCAGAAACAGAAACATTACTAGAATTATCCTCCCCCCTACTTTCCACTTCATATCCAATAAAAATCAACACTACAAATATAAAAATTATAGTTATAGATCCCACAACAGCTTTCTTATTTTTCACTATTCACACCACCAAATCTATTTTATATTACAGCTTAATTCTCATATATAAATAAACAAATATTTTAAAAATTAACCATTTACATATATATTTTTTAACTTTCTACTTTTTGAACCTTTAATTGGTATTTTTGACATAACAGTTTTTTTTAAACATTATTTTTTGCCACCTTCATTTTTTTTTGGTATACTGTTATTATCAATTTTTTAGGAGGGTGACATGAGAAAACTAATAATATTCACACTGACTGTAATGTTTTTATTTTCAACGATAAATATTAATATATATGCCAAAGTACCAGATCCACCAAATGTCTCCGCTGATGGCGCAGTTCTAATGGATGGTAATAGTGGACAAATTTTATACGAAAAAAATATGAATGCTTCTTATCCCCCAGCATCAACTACTAAAATAATGACAGCACTTTTAACTCTAGAAAAGTGCAAATTAGATGATAAGGTTAAGGTGAGCAACGACTTTACAACAAAGTACCTTGCTCTTAGGGATGGAAATTCTATAGGAATAACAAATGGAGAAGAGCTTACTGTTCGTGATCTTTTACATGCCCTTTTATTAATTTCAGCAAATGATGCTGCTGTAGCACTTGCTGAGCACATAAGTGGTTCACCTCAGGCATTTGCTACTTTGATGAATAAAAAGGCTGCTGAACTAGGATGTACTAACACCAATTTCAAAAATCCAAATGGTTTATACGATAAGGATCATAAGACTTCAGCTAAGGATCTTGCTTTAATAATGAAGGAACTTTCTAAATATCCTGAATATCAAAAAATTTCAACAACACTTAACTATCAAATGTCTCCAACTAACAATATGGATGCAGAAAAGACAAAGAAATCCAGAAACTTTTGGAACGAGGATAAGTTAGTCTACAAAAATTCAAAAAACTATTATGATAAATGTATTGGTGGAAAAGCTGGTTATACTATTTTATCACTTCATTCCTTTGTTTCTGTTGCTAATAACAATGGAAGAAAGCTTGTTGTTGCACTTGTACACAGTAAAGAGAAAACTTTTTATGATGATTCAAAAGCGTTATTTGAGTATGGTTTTAATAATTTTCAACAGAAAAAGCTATTTTCAAAGGGTGATATAGTTGAAAACTATTATTTAGACGGAACTAAAATCCCTCTTTTAGCCTCTGAAGATTATTACTATTGTACAGAAAATGGTTCAAAAAGTGTTCCAAAGGTTCAGGTTGACAAAAATTCTCTAAAGAAAAAGTATTTTTCAAAGGGAACACAAATTATGGCAGCTAAAATTTCTATAGATGGTAAACAAATTGGAACTTTAAAGCTGAACAGCGCTGTAACTGTTAAATCTAATAAACTTTCTAATGCAAACTCAATTTCAGGTTACTTTGAAGATAACAAAGCGATTATCGGATGTATTCTA
Source organism: Clostridium acetobutylicum ATCC 824 (assembly GCF_000008765.1). Lineage (NCBI taxonomy): Bacteria > Bacillati > Bacillota > Clostridia > Eubacteriales > Clostridiaceae > Clostridium > Clostridium acetobutylicum. Next base: position 1,409,482 of record NC_003030.1, on the reverse strand, counting down.
GCTGCAATATTATTAATATTAGCTTTACAGTTTTTAAGAATAAAAGTAAGACAAAACAAAGATAAAAGTTCATATTTCTAATTTTCTACATAAATAAAAGGTGAGTTATAAGAATTGCTTCTTTACTCACCTTTTACTTTACTTATAAGATTTTCAATATCTTCTGGCAGTTTAACTTCTATATTCACTATTCTTCCATCCCTAGGATGTGGAAACTGAAGTTTAAAAGCATGAAGTGCCTGCCTTTTAATTAGTTCGCTTTCTTCACCATAAAGACTATCCCCTATTATAGGATTTCCTATGCTGCTTAAATGAACTCTTATTTGATGAGTTCTTCCTGTCTCAAGAACTAATTTTACCTTATCAGCATTTTTATATCTTTCTACTACTTCAAAATGCGTTATACTTTCTTGCCCTCTATCATCTATAGTCCTTCTTATGGGCTCTTCCTCTTCCTTATAGATAGGTTTATCTATAGTTCCCTTAAGGGATGATAAATTTCCTCTTACTACTGCTATATATTCCTTCTTAAAGGTATCTAATTTCATATCTCTAGCTAAGGCCATATGTGAAAATTGGTTTTTAGCCACTAGCACTAAACCTGAAGTATCCATATCCAACCTATTAACTAACCTTACAATGCAATTTTCTCCCTTTTCCCTAAAATAATATAGCAATCCATTAGAAAGAGTTCCATGCTGATAATTTTTCGTAGGGTGTACAATCATATTAGCTGGTTTATTAAGCACTATTATATCAGAGTCTTCATAAACTATATTTAAATCCATTTTTTCAGGATCAACATTTTGACTTTCAGGTTTATTGACGTCTACTTCAATTTTATCGCCTTCTAGTACTCTGTATGATAGTCTTACGGTTTTTCCATTTACAAACAATCTTTCACCAAAAGCTGCCCCTCTTATCAGTCTTGTAGAAAATCCATGAACCTGCTTTAAGTAGTCCCTTATCTTAAAATTTTCATATTTTTTTTCTACTAAATATACAAGCTTATTATCCATCATAACTTAACCTTCCACTACTGCAACAACTTCTATTTCTACAAGAGCATCCTTAGGAAGCTTTGCTTGAACGCAAGATCTTGCTGGCTCATTCTTGCTGAAATATTTGGCATAAATTTCATTAACACTAGAGAAATCATTCATATCCTTAACAAAAACTACAGTTTTAACTACGTTTTCAAAAGATGTACCTGCCTCTTCTAATATTGCTCCTATATTTTTGAAAACCCTATCTGTTGCTTCCTTTATGTCCTTTGAAACAAGCTCACCCGTCTTTGGATCTATAGGCACTTGCCCTGATGTAAACAACAAATTTCCAACTTTAACTGCTTGAGAATAAGGACCTATTGCTCCTGGCGCTTTATCTGTTTTTATTATTTCTTTTCTCATCGTATTCTTCCTTTACTATTTAAAATCTTCACCCTGCAGTATTATTATATCAAATTTCTCTGTTTTTTTGCTTATAAGTTCTACATTACTAAGGCTTAATTTACTCTTTATATAAGGTACATCCTCTTCATCTATTCCGTACAAAGTTACTTTAGTATTCTTAACAGGCTTTTTAGGATAATTTCCTGTAGTAAAGTCATTTTGGAATCCTTTTGCTACAAGTATATCCTTATACTGTTTTGCAAGTCCATTTTTATCTGTACCATTCAAAATTTCAATCTTATAATTTAAACTTGGCTTACTTACTTTTACCTTGTTCCCTGTAGTTAATATATTTTTATTTTCTTTATGATTATACACAAAATACGTATTTCCACCAATGTATACATTTGTTCCATTTATAGATGTAATCTTTAAATTTTCACTTTTTACAGAGGCCAAAGCCTTTCCATACTTGTATATATCAGACGCAGTCATATTAGTCTGTACATTTTTTGCAACCACTTTTAATAAAGATGGCATTTTAAATATCATGCTTTTTCTTTTCATGTTTTGAACTACAGCTGCTACAAACTCATGTTGATTTCTTATTCTAGCTAAATCACTATCAATGTTTTCTTCTGAATTATTATTTTTTTCCCATCTTACAAATTCTTCAGCAGTTTTTCCATCAAGCTTTTGATTTTCTCCTTTATTGAGATGTATATGAATGTTACCATTAGGATCATCATAGTTCATTTTATTATTTATAGTTACATTTACACCACCAATTGAATCAACCATGTTTCTAAAGCCTTTATAATCAAGCTGTAAATAGTAGTTTATATTTATTCCAAAATTACTTTTTATAGCACTTACCAAATACTTAGGACCGTTTATAGAACTCAATTCATTTATTTTTTTTGTGTTACCATCAATAGTTACCTTTGTATCTCTTGGTATTGACACAAGGTTAGCGCTTTTATTTTTCGAATCATAATGCAGAACCATTATAGCATCATTTCTTTTTGAGTAATCTCCAAATTCACTTTCCTTACGTCCTGTGTCTACTCCTGTAATCAGTATATTAACTGCTTCATTATTTTTAGGAGTTACAGCAGCTACATTTATATTTTTAGAATTAGTACTAGTAGAAAATAAGGATACATAAAAAAAGCTTCCAAGACCGATTGCTATGCATAATAAAACAAAACAGCAAACTATTATTACCCTCTTCTTATTAAAATACATTAGCCTACCTACCCCTTTCTAGAAATCAAATAATTTCTTGCTTCTATAGTATTATGATGTAAAAAACCACCCTTATCAATTACAAACTTAATTGTATTATCAAAAGACATTAAAAGAGCTTTATTCAAGTCTTCATCTGCTGCTTTTCTAAGCTCATCAACACCTTTAAATTCTCTACCTGGTTCAATATAATCCGCTATATATATTATTTTCTCCAAGAGAGACATATTGGGTCTTCCTGTAGTGTGAAACTCTATAGCATTAAGTACATCTTCATCATCAATTCCTATAACTTTTTTAGCTAAAATTCTTCCAGCAAGACCATGGAGAAGATAAGAATTTCTTATATCCTCATCTCCTAATTCATAGCCTTCGTTGGTACATATTTCAATAATCTTCTCACCAGGTAGTTTTTTTGCACAATCATGTACAAGTCCTGCTATTCTGGCCTTTTCTGTGTCCTCATTATAAATTCCAGCAAGTCTAACTGCAGTATCCATAACACCTAAGCTATGTTTATATCTCTTTTCACCTAAATTATTCATTAAGTAATCTGTAATTTTATCATATGACCACATATTAAAATATACACCTTCAAACATATAGTTTATTTTTTTTAATTATATCGTAAATTTTCTCAGGAACCAAATCTCCTATATATTCATTTTCTCTAATTTTTTGCCTTATTATGGTAGAAGAAATATCTATTGGCTTAATATCTAAAAATACTATATTATTTATGTATTTTTTTTCCAAATACTCTTTTTGTTCTAAAACTTGACTTTTATTGTATCCACTCCTATTAAAAACTATAAACTTACATAAGCTTAATATAGTATTTACATTTCTCCATTTGTCTAAATCCATAAGACTATCCAATCCGGCAATAAAAAACCAATCTACATCTTTTTGAGAACGAGAAAAATGCTCAAGTGTTTCATAGGTATAGCTAATTCCTTTTTTTTTAATTTCGTAATCATCTATCCTAAACTTACAATTATCTTTAATAGCCTCTTTTACCATTTCATATCTTAATTCTGCCGGTGCTATTCCCTTTTCACTTTTATGTGGAGGATTCCCTGATGGCACAAATATTAACTCATCCAGCTGAAGTTTCTCTATACTCTTAGCTGCTATATTTAAATGTGCATTATGAATAGGATTAAAGGTTCCTCCAAAAATAGCTTTTTTTTTCATTATATCACTCTTTTGCACTTCTAATTAATTAATTTTATTTTAGGCTTTTTCCTTGATTGCCTATATATAACAAGTTTTTTACCTATTGCCTGTATTCCCTCGCAATTAAGTTTTTCACATAAAACATCACTAGCTTCTCTTGGTGTCATTCCGCTGCTTTCAAGCACGTTTATCTTTATAAGTTCTCTAGCCTCAAGTGCATCGTCTAATTGCTTTAAAATAGCCTCATCAATGCCATTCTTACCTATTTGGAATATAACCTCCATAGTATTTGCCATACTTCTTAAATAAGCCCTCTGTTTCCCAGTCAATATAAATCTCCTCCTACTTTAAGAATTCAAATTCAAAATCATTAAGTCTTACCATATCTCCATCTTTTATTCCCATTTCTTCAAGCTCTGCCATTACACCTTTATTTCTTAAAACCTTGTGAAAATATCTAAAAGAATCTGGTTCATTTACATTTACACTTGCAAGAAGTCTATCAACAAAAGTTCCCTCAACAATATAAGTATCGCCTTCTTTTCTAATTGTGTAAGTAAAGTGTTTATCTTCTGGTACAAACCTCTCCTCTTCTGGTATTTCCATATCTGTAACTGGGATAGTACTTAAAACTCTAGCACATTCCTTTAAAAGATCCTCAACTCCCATTCTAGTTGCAGCAGATATTTTAAATACGTTCTTGTATCCTAGCTTATTAAGCTCTTCTCTAAACTTATTAAATTGATCATCATCATATACCATATCAGCTTTATTAGCTGCTACAATCTGAGGTCTATCCCACAACTTTATATTATATTTTTTAAGCTCTTCATTTATTTTAAGAAAATCTTCTAAGGGATCTCTGCCTTCTGATCCAGATATATCTACTACATGCACTAAAAGTCGTGTTCTTTCAATGTGTCTTAAGAATTCAAATCCAAGCCCAACACCTTCTGATGCACCTTCTATTATTCCTGGTATATCTGCCATTACAAAGCTGCTAATTCCACTAACATCAACAACGCCAAGATTTGGAGTTATAGTCGTAAAGTGATAGTTAGCGATCTTAGGTCTTGCCTTAGATGCCACTGAAAGAAGTGTGGATTTACCAACATTAGGGAAACCAATTAATCCTACATCTGCAAGCAATTTCAACTCTAAACTTATCCATCTTTCTTCTCCTGGCATGCCCGGTTGTGCAAAGTTAGGCGCCTGTCTTGTTGGAGTGCAGAACTTTACATTTCCCTTTCCTCCTCTTCCACCTTTTACAATTACAAATTTATCATCTTTATGTGCTAAATCTGCCATTATTTTATCTGTTTCTACATCTCTAATTATAGTACCCATTGGAACTTTTATGTAAAGATCTTTTCCATCTCTTCCATAACATTTAGCTCCTTGACCATTTTGTCCTCTCTCCGACACATACTTTCTTTTATACTTAAAGTCAAGTAGAGTTGTCATGTTAGGATCTACAACAAGTATTACATCTCCACCTTCTCCTCCGTCTCCTCCGTCAGGACCTCCAAGCGGAATATATTTTTCACGTCTAAATGACACAGCTCCATCGCCGCCATCTCCTGATTTAACAAAAATCCTAGCCTTATCTACAAACATTTATCTCACCTTTACCTTCAACTTTATTTACAAAGTTCTATAATAAATTTTTATAAAAACTATATATATTATTCCTATATTTAATTGTTTTTATAATTTAAACTTTAAAAAAGCACCCTTAGTAAAGGGTGCTTAATACTATTCAGCTACGCTTTGTTCAATTTCAACTGGATAAACGCTTGCGAATTTCTTATCTTTTCCGCGTTTCTCGAATTTAACTAATCCATCAGCTTTAGCAAAGAGTGTATCATCTTTACCTCTACCTACATTAACACCTGGATGAATTTTTGTTCCCCTCTGTCTAACAATTATGTTTCCAGCTAAAACAAATTCACCATCAGAAGCTTTAACTCCAAGTCTCTTAGACTCACTGTCTCTTCCGTTTTTGGAACTACCCATTCCTTTTTTGTGCGCACACAAACTAAGATTAATTGAAAGCATAAATTACACCTCCTCAACGCTAACTTTTATATACTCATCATAGCTTTCCGCTAAATTTTCAAATCCTAACAATGTAGTTTTCATAAGAACCTGTGCTCTTTCAAGATCATTTAAATCTAAATTTTCAAGATTTAAAGCTATGTATCCTTCCTTTGCAGAATAATTCACTTTAATATGTAAAACTTCTTCAATTCCTAGTATACATACTTGACCTAAAAGAGATACTGCACTACAAACTGCATTGTCATATAGCATATCTGTTTCCTCATCATAATTTTCAAGATGCCTCTCGGAATCCTTTGCCATACGATCAGCATGACCTGTTATAACATAAGAAACAACCACATTATTTTTTTTCTTAAAAACTACATCAATCATAATTAAGCTTGTATCTTTTCAATTACAAGTTTAGTATAAGCCTGTCTGTGTCCTCTTTTTCTTCTGTAGTCTTTCTTTCTCTTATACTTAAATACGATGATTTTCTTACTTTTACCCTGAGCTTCAACTTTTGCTACAACTTTTGCTCCTTCAACTACAGGTTTTCCTAAAACTAAACCATCTTCCTTTGAAACTGCAAGAACCTCATTAAGTTCAATTGTTGAATCAACTTCAGCTGCAATTTTCTCAACGTAAATTGCATCTCCCTCTTGAACTTTGTACTGTTTTCCTCCAGTAGCTATAACTGCGTACATTAACAAACACCTCCTCATTTACGGCCTCGCCAATAGGGGTACACAATAAATTGTGTTTAATAAAAACCCGTTTTGTGCGGTCTACATGTGCCATTGTACCATATCACTTAAACTTTGTAAAGAATTTTTCATCCATAAATTTTATATTGCTGCATTTTCTCCATATCACTGGAAAGTTCTCTAAAATTTATCTTGAAAACATCTGGCTTGCTTTTATATTCAATGTATACAGATAAATTATCCGCACCTATATCTTTTATGAACCCTTCAACATCTAAAGATATTTTATTTTCATATCTCTTATCCATCTCGATGTATATACTCTTTGCCTTTTCGTGCTCCTCTAAAAATCTTATAACCTTATTTCTCATAAGATTCTTCATGTATTCAAAGTTCAATTTACGCCCGCTTCCAATGCAACTATCACATTTTTCTTCGAGATAGTCATAGATAGATTTTCCTCTTCTTCTTCTTGCAATTTGCACTATATTTAACTCAGTAAAAGGATATACTATGGTCTTATTTTTATCCTTTAAAAATCCTTGTTTGAGTACATTTACTATCTTACTCTTAGCTTCCTCATCAGTTATATCTATAAAATCAATTACTATTATACCACTTAAATTTCTAAGTATAATCTGTCGTGCAGCCTCTTTTGCCGCTTCCATATTAGTTAGAAATGCTGTTCTAGCTAGATTGGAATTCTTTATGTTCTTTCCAGAATTTACATCAATCACATGCATTGCTTCTGTGTTATCTATTATAAGATATCCACCGCATTTTAACATAACTTTTCTATCTATAAGCTTTACTATTTCTCTTTCAAAACCATAATACTCCATAAGACTTATATTGCTGTCATGAAGTTTCAAATTACATTTCATATCCTTCTTTGTTAGTATATAATTTTGAATATTATCGAAATCTTTTTTGTCATTAACTACAACAGTTAAATCTGCTACATCTTCATTGTCTCTCATGATTCTTTCTATTGTGCCGCCTGCATTATAAACAATTCCAACTTTATTTGAATATTTAGCTTTTTTTCTTATACCTACATAGGTTTCATATAGGTTCTCTATTTCATTATTTATATCCTCTAAACTAACATTTTGTGCATTAGTTCTAATCATTACCCCTACATCTTCTGGCTTTTTAACGTTTTCCTTTAGCATTTTTATGTATTTAGAATCCGATATTTTTTTTGAAATATTTATGTCTGTATTTAAAGTAATTATAACCGAATATCTTCCAGGTATAGTTATTGCATTACTTACCTTTGGTCCTTTACTTCCTATGCTTTCTTTTACTATTTCAACAAGCATTTCATCGCCTTTTTTAATATTCACATTATTAAACTTACTGTCCATATAAAGATATCCATTTTTACCATTGCCTATGTCTACAAATGCACATTTAATAGCTGGTACTATATTTTTAACAACGCCTTTATATATTGCTCCTGAGTAAATTTCTTCCTTTTCATCCTCTATAAAGCATTCTTTGAATTCACCATTATCCAATACAGCTACCTTTAAAAAATCTGTACATCTTTCTATAAAAATCTTTTTCAATAAAAACACCTCTTACTAGACTTTTCATGGATGCTAAACAAAATATCTATAAAGTTCAACTAGTTTCTTATTCTTAAGTGCATACATCTCAATTCTTTTTATATCCGAAAAGGAATTTTCAAGCACATTACTAGTATGTTTTTTTATATATTCACATAAAAGATCTGGTGAAAGATTTTCACGACTTCCACATGCTACAAGAGTATCTATTTCTAATATTCCCTCACTTATTTTGTATGAAAATCTTTTTACCATTCCCTTAATATTGACTATTTTTTCACTCTTCTTAGTCTTCTTGAGTATTGACCAATTTTCATCCTTAATGATTTTTTCAATTTCTTCTTTAAGGCTTTCCGTACTTTTATACTTTATTTTTATAAAATATCTAGCAGCCTCAATTACTGCCATAGAACTTTCTACTTTTTTACCAGAGTCATAGTATTCTTTTTCTATTTTTATTACATCTAAAGCTTTTAAATCATTAGTTGCTGCCTTATTAAAAGTCTCTTTTATTTTATCTTCACTGACTTCTTCTTTAAGATTGAGGTCAAAGTACTCACCATCTGAGTAAATTCCAACCGAAAGTGGCTGAGCTATTGACATTGACATATGAGGATTAAATCCCTTTGAGTACTCAGCAGGAATTCCTGCTCTTTTTACCGTTCTTTGAATAGCCCTCATTATATCTAAATGTGAAACAAATTTTATGTTAGAGCCCTTACTGTACTTTATTAAATAGCGCACCTTCAAAGCACTTCCCTTCTTTGAAATTTACATTAACACCGCAGTTTGTGCAGCCTCCCCTACAATCTGGCGTAACTACCTCTTCCTTGGCCTTTTCGTTTTCACTTATTAAAAACTTTTTAGAAACTCCTATGTCTATAAAATCCCATGGAAGAACTTCATCGTAGCTTCTATTTCTATAAACATAAAAATCAGGATCAACATTGCATTCTTTAAAGGCCTCCATCCATACATCATTGTTGAAGTATTCAGACCAGCCGTCAAATTTTTCTCCTTTTTCAAATGCTTTTATAAGAACATCGCAGACTCTTCTATCTCCTCTTGCAAAAACTGCCTCAAGATAACTTACTGGTGTCTCATGCCAGTTATAATTTATTACACGTGTTCCATTTAATTCATCTCTTAACTCGCTTATTTTTTCTCTTACAGATTCTATATTATCCATAGGTGACCACTGGAATGGTGTAAAAGGTTTTGGTACAAATATTGATGTGCTAAGAGTAACCTTAAGACCTTTCTTTCTTTCTTCCTTTGGTACCTTATAATATTCCTCAACAACTTTTTTACCTAGCTCTCCTATGCCTCTTACATCCTTTATAGTTTCATATGGAAGTCCTATCATGAAGTATAACTTTATAGTAGTCCAACCATTCTTAAAGGCACTGCTTACTGAATCAATTAAATTTTGCTCAGTTACTCCCTTATTTATAACATCTCTCATTCTTTGACTTCCAGCCTCTGGTGCAAAAGTAAGACCTGACTTTCTAACTTTTTGAAGCTCTTTTATAAGATCAACCGAAAAGGAATCTATTCTAAGTGATGGAAGTGATACACTTACATTATTCTCCTTATACTTCTCAATTAAACTGTATACAAGATTTTTAATATCTGAATAATCGCATATACTAAGTGATGTCAACGACATCTCCTCATAACCTGTATTTTTTATTATTTTATCTGCAAGCTCCATAAGTCTGTCTGTTTTCTTCTCTCTAACCGGTCTATATATCATTCCAGCCTGACAGAATCTGCAGCCCCTTGTACAACCTCTGAAGGTCTCAAGCATGATTCTATCATGTACTATTTCGCTATAAGGTACTATAAAATCATCTGGGTATACAACATCGTTAAAATTAGTTATTATTCTTTTTTTAACCTTCGTTGGAACATCATCATATAAAGGTTTAAACTCCTTTATAGTATTATCCTCATTGTATGACACCTCATAAAGAGAAGGTACATAAGTTCCCTCTATATGTGATGCCATTCTTAAAAACTCTTTTCTAGTTAATTTATCTTTCTTGCACTTCTTATACAAATCAACTAACTCACTTAAATGCTCCTCACCCTCACCTAAAGAAAAAATATCGGCAATGTCATAAAGAGGCTCAGGATTATATGCACATGGTCCACCACATACAATAATAGGATCATCTTCTCCTCTTTCAGATGCTCTTACTTTAACCTTTGCAAGATCAAGCATATTAAGTATATTAGTATAGCTCATTTCATATTGAAGAGTAAAAGCTATAAAATCAAAATTAGTTATAGGATCCTTTGTTTCAAGTGCATAAAGAGGCATGTCATTTTCTCTCATTAATTTTTCCATATCTGGCCATGGAGCAAATACTCTTTCACAGTACGTATCTTCTCTCTTATTTAAAACATTATACAATATCTTCATTCCTAAATGAGACATTCCAACTTCATATACATCTGGGAAACAAAAGGCAAATCTCACATCCACCTTATCCTTATCTTTAATAACAGAGTTAAATTCTCCGCCTATATACCTTGCTGGCTTTTCTACCCTAAATAAAACATCATCAATAATGTTATTCATCTATTTTCCTCCTAAAAATCGCTCATTTTTATATTCTAACACATACTTAAAAAAATGTTCAACAGTTAAAATTTATCTCAGTCATTACTTTCTCTTAATTCTACCAATTTTCCAAAAGTAATATTTCCATAGTTCTTTAAAGCCTCGAGCATTTCTTCTTCATAAATTAAATCTATAACCTTCATCTCTTTATTTAAAACCGTAACTACTGTGTATTTGTTTTTATCAATAACTTTAAGAGCATTTAAAAGGTTATTCTCAGCGGATACTGAAATCATTCTATTTTCAATATACCCTTTCCTTAGAAATATTATTTTTTTTCTTATTATATCACCCATAACAATATAGACCATCCTTCCTTTTTCTTTAAAAGAGCAGAATAGTATAAAAAAAGCTACCACTAGCATATTAATGCTTTTTACACTAAAGAAAAGTCCTACAATTGAAAAAATGCAAAATATTATTCCTATAACTATACTTATATATATACTTACTTCATTTGCCTTTCTATAAGGGATTTTCTCAGAAAGCACCTCTTTCATAATTCTCCCCCCATCTAAAGGATAAGCAGGTATTAAATTAAATAAGCCAAGGGACAGATTTGTAAAGTATAGTGAATAATATATATGCCTGCCGCTGTTTTTAAATATAACATAAAAAATAACCGCCAGAATTAAATTTAAAATGGGTCCAGATAAAGAAATAATAATATCCTCCTTTTGAGTTGCGTAATCAATTTTTTTAAGTCTCAAAACAGCACCAAAAGGCAGTATTTCTATATCAAAACCACTGAACCCGAACATTCTGGCAGTTAAATAATGTGTAAACTCATGAATAATAACTAAAATAACGACACTAAAAATTTCACCTCTAAATCCTATAAAAAATAAAATTATCATATATGGAATAAAATATTTGCTTAATTTAAACAATTAATCACTCCGAAACATTGCTTAGTCTTATTTGAAAGTAAAATAATTTTCAGGGTCTTGATTCTCACCCATATACATTATTTCAAAATGTAAGTACGATTTTGAAGCATCATCATTCTTCTTAACCTTACCTAAAACTTCTCCTTTTGTAACTCCATCTCCTCTTTGAACCTCAAAAGAATCCATATTAGAGTATTTGCTTTCAACTCCATCACCATTATCTACCATAACATATTTACCAAAGTCTTTATCTTCCCCTACTTTTTCCACTGTACCATCGTATATTGCCTTCACATCCAAATCACTATTAGCTTTAATATCCACACCATTATTTAAATACTGATTTCCTAAAACATCCTTATCCTTTTGCTTAAAATGTGAAGCAATCTTTCCATTAATGGGCAAACAATATTCTTGCTTTATTTTGGCACCAAAGGTCTTTTCTCCTGTTACCCTGGCTTTTAAATTTTCAATATAATCCACAGACTGATTTTTAAGTGAATCCATATCTATTTTACTTGCATAGGTCTCCACATCATTTAAATTAAACCCTTCAATATAAGAAAGTATCTGCGAATAGTCATAATTATATGAAACAGTATATTTTATATAATTACAGGCTGCTTTAGTTTCAGGTGTTATAACTTCTCTTAAAGAGAATACAGCTAAAAACAATACTAAAGTACCTATTAGCTGAAATTCAATCTTCTTTATTATTTTTTCACCAAGGTTTTTTCTGTTAAAACCACTACTCTTATAGTAACTGCTTGTTCTAATGCTTCTATTCTGTAAGTTCCTATAGTAATTTTCGTACTGAGAATTGTAATTTCCCATGCTATCCTCCTATTGATACGTTAATAATAAAAGTAAAAGGCTGCTTCAAAATGAGCTTAGATTTTTAAGTATAAAAAAGTCACAATTAAATTTTTTACTTTAAAAGTGATTAAAAATCATTTCTCAGAAACAACCTCTTAAATTAATTTCCTTATATATATATTTCACTTTTCTACTTTTATTACTAATTATGGAGTATATTAAAAAATTGATTTATGCATACAGCTAATTTAAATAAACCAGCATTTTCAAGTATGCATAAATCAATTCTAAATTTAAAAGTTAATTTTATTTTTTCTTACACCTATGCTAAGTATAATTCCAATAGCTATAAATGCCGTAAACATGGAACTTCCTCCATAACTCATAAATGGAAGAGTAAGTCCAGATATAGGCGCTATTCCTATTGTCATTCCCATGTTTTGATACACGGAAAATAAGAATGTAGATGCCATTCCAACACAGAATATTTTTCCAAAGGCATCCTTTGAATTCTTGGACATCTTGATAATTCTATATATGAGTATAATATATAGAAGCATTAAAACAATTGCTCCAATAAGTCCCCATTCCTCTCCGACTACAGAAAATATAAAATCGGTATAGTTTTCAGGAATATATCCTCCTTGGATTTGCGTCCCCTTTAAGAAGCCTTTTCCAAATATGCCACCAGAACCTATAGCTATTTTAGACTGAATGAGCTGAAGTCCTGTTGAAGAACTATACTTTTCAGGATTTAAAAAAGACGTAAGCCTTGCTTTCCAATACTGCTGCATCAATGAAGTATTCCAAATACCTACAACCGCAACTATAATACCGAATATTCCTCCAAATATAACTCTCAAATCAAGTCCAGCCGCAAAAACAATCCCTAGTACTGTGAAGAAATATACCATGGCCATTCCCATATCTGGTTGAATTAAAACAAGAGCAGTTGGTATTGCAGCATATATTAAGATTATAAAGAAGTTTTTAACGTTATTTATTCCATCCTTCATTGCATCTACTTTTTTTGCAAGAATAATTACTAGAGCAATTTTAGCAAATTCCGAAGGCTGAATAGCTCTTTGTCCTATAGCAATCCAACCTGTAGCACCGTTTCTCGTACTTCCAAAAATATCATTAATCACAAGAAGCACAACAGCTAAACCGTATATAATTTCTGCATAATTCTTAAGAAAATCATAGTCCATCTTAATTATTATGTATATAGCAATTATTCCCATCAAGCACCATATTAATTGAAGCTTCCATGTACTTGCAAGCGCACTATTTCTATGAACCGCACTGTAAATGTTTAGTGAGCTAAAAATAGCAATTACTATGGGGATTAGAAATATTAAAAAATCTATCTGCTTTAATGTTCTTTTATCAATTTTTAGTTTATTTAATATCATGTCTCTTCCCTCCACTTTTATGATTATACCACAAAAAAAAGAAAAAGCCATGCACTCATATTAGAGTTCTATATGCAAATAATTAATTTACTGTAAACATTATTTACATATATATACACAGCTTTATAATGATATTTTTTTATTGGTTTTCTACTTTTCATAGATCTAATTGGTATATTCGCAATTAGTGCTGGGGAGTTTCCTTCCTCAATATCAGTTCTCGTAAGTTTAACCTCAACATCAGAGTTATCTATTTCCACATACTTTGTAATTACATTTAAAATTTCTCCTTTAATGAGATCCAAAAGTTCGGGAGATAAGTCTGCTCTGTCATGTATAAGTATTAACTTTAATCTTTCCTTAGCTACCTGGTTTCGAGGAATTTCTTCCAGAAAAAAAACTGAACAAATCCATATTACCTACCTCCTACTTACTAAATATTTTTTTTATTGCTGCAATAAATCCAGTTTGAGTTTCATATTTTTCAAAAGGTACTTCTTCTCCCAAAACTCTTCTAGCTATATCTCTAAATGCCTTTCCTGCATTAGCATTTTGATTTAAAACTATAGGCTCTCCTTTATTTGTAGAAACCGTTATTTGTTTATCGTTTGGAACAACTCCTATAAGCTTTATAGCAAGATTATCTATAACATCCTCAATTCCAAGCATGTCTCCACGTTTAACCATCTCATAATCAATTCTGTTCACAATAACCTGATGATCTTCAATTCCTTTTGCATCTATTTTTCCTATAACTCTGTCTGCATCTCTAACAGATGTAACTTCAGGATTCACAACAACTATAGCCCTATCAGCTCCAATTACTGCATTTTCAAATCCCTGCTCAATTCCTGCTGGACAATCTATAATAACATAATCAAATTCTTCTTTAAGCTCATTCACTAATTTAAGCATTTGCTCTGGCTTAACATCATTTTTGTCTCTTGTTTGTGCTGTTGGAAGCAGTGCTAAGTTTTCATAATGCTTGTCCTTAATTAGTGCTTGTTTTAATCTACAATTTCCCTCTACCACATCAAGAAGCGTAAATACTATCCTATTTTCAAGACCCATAAGTACATCTAAATTTCTCAGTCCTGTATCTCCATCAACTAGCACAACCTTTTTTTTCATAGCTGCAAGTGCTGTACCAATATTCGCAGTAGTTGTAGTCTTTCCAACTCCGCCCTTTCCAGATGTTATTACTATAGCTTCTCCCATTAATATTACCTCCATTAAATATATTTATTAGGCGAATATATGTATATAAATATTTTTAATAATTACATAGTTAGTTATTACCTTAGTAACCATTATAACAAATATAAACTTTGTAGTGAACTGATTGCGGAACTTAATCTATATGCTTTTCCATCCCATTTTATCCCACTTTTATAGTATTCGCAAGAATTTCTTCTACACAATAAACTATTCTACATAAATCAAAAAAACCCTTTTAAATATACTCTAATATTCTATTTTAACCATAAATATCACTTATAAATCTCTAAAATAAAAGTAAATTTAACCCATAGTTGAACTTACCCTTATTTGATTATAAAAAAAAGGGGTACTCCCCCAAGCAGTTATATATTAAATTTGTTAGGGGAATACGGCTCTACTATTATAGCATCACCTTTAAGTCTTGCAACCTCTGGATAATCAGGCTTATCATCATCTTCTGGCGCTCTAGAAATTCTATTGGCAATTTGTAGTATTTTAGGTTGAAGTCTCAAAGCTGCAATTATTGCTTTATCATTTCCTGTAGACCCAGCATGAACATCTCCTCTTAAAATACCAAAAACAATTACATTTCCTCCAGCATAAATCTCAGAACCTGGATTAACATCTCCCACAATGACAACATTTCCTGAGTACTTAATAATTTGGCCACTTCTTACGGTTCTTCTTAAAAATTTAGTTCTACCTTCATAAATCCCGCTAAACACCTTGCTCTTATTCTCATCACTATCTTCAAAAATACAATCCTTTATTAAAAATTCATCAAAAAGAATATCTTTAAGCTTCCTTGTATTTCTCTCATTTATCTCTTTAAGCTGTGTAGTGATTCTAAGTGTACATCCCTTATAAAATCTTTTCCCTTTAGATAACTTTGCGATAAAAGCATCTAACATCTCATCAAAATCTTTAAAACTATTTATATTTATTATTACATTTAAACCTTCTTTATTTCCCTTAATCGTTATTCCGTCCCTAAACATACTAAACCTCCACACATCCTAATATAGGGAAAATACAGTAGAACCCTTAAATCTAAAGTATTTGGCTCCTTTAATATAATATAATTCAACATTATTTTGTAAAATCCTTCTTTTATTATTCATTTTCCGCACATTGAATATCATAAAAAATCATATTATATATATCATTTTTCAGCAGCATCACTGATTGGAGTATCTACCTCTGGTTTTGCATCCACATCTATATCAAAATTAAAGTTATCCTTTCTAAGTTCATCTTTAAAATACGCTTCATATATATTCTTTGCAATATTAGTAATACCACTTCCAAATCCACCATCAAACACCACAGTTGCTACTGCTATTCTCGGATTTTGTCTAGGTGCAAACCCAACATAAACAGCATAGGAGGTTCTATTTATTGCTTTTTCAGTTTCCTCACTGTAGGGATCCGCTGTACCTGTCTTTCCTGCCGCAGGTATTAAAAAATCATTAAAGGTATCCTTTGCAGTACCTCTATCATTAACTGCATTCATCCCCTCTTTTACTGCATCTATTGTAGACTGTTTAATTGCTGCATCCTCAATAACTTCTGGTCTATTTTCATATACAACCTTTCCATCTGCGTTCATAATTTTATCTACAAGATGTATCTTGTGTCTCTTACCATTACTAGCTATAGTAGCAACATAATTTGCAAGCTGAAGGGGTGTAAATTCATTTAATCCCTGCCCAATAGCCGCACTATAAATATTAGTTGGTGTTGTAGCCTGACTATACTCATCTGCTTCAACATTTACTATACAATTTGCAATAATTTTTATATCTGATTTTGAAATTGCCTTTTCTTTATACAATTTATCTGTGTCTACAAGCTTTGTTATAAGATTTTCTATATCATCTCTATTAAACCTTCCTAGTGCTATAGACTTTCTTATATTTTCTTTTATCTCTGATTTTAAAATAGAAACTTCTTTTGAATCATCATCATTAGTATATAAATTTATATGTATTCCCTTTAAGTATCTACCTTTTAAAAGATCCTCCATTACAATCCACTGTCCTTGCTGACCAAAACTATTTTTTGAACTGTAAGTGTTATATACTTGACCGAAGTTCTCTTGGATTTCTATTCCCGTTGTAGGCGTTACGTTAGAATCAGGCGGAACCCCAAGTCCAAACTTCCACGCATACTTTGCCAGTATATCACTTCCGTATTTTTGTCTCAGATATTTTCCCACAGTCATAAAATACACATTACTTGATTTTGCTATAGCCCCTGTTAAGTTGTTCGTACCCTGTGGTCCATCTGCTTTAAATTCAGGCTTAAAATTTCCATCTATAAAGTACCCAGGGTCCTCTATTGTAGTATCTGGTGTTATAACCCCAGTTTCAAGACCTGCTATTGCAGTAAGTGGTTTAAAAGTTGAGCCTGGCGGTATTAATGAAAGTGTTGCATAATTATAAAGTGGCTTTGCAAGATAATCATATTTATCAATTCTTGAATTTCTGTCACTCTTACTTACTGGAAATAAAGTATCATAAAGACTTTCTGGAACCCCAGCTTCCTTTGCCTTAGATAAAATATCTGTTGAAAAGTATTTTTCTACAGCCTCTTTTGAAAGACCACTCGGACCTGAAAAATCATTAGGATTAAAATTTGGAACTGAGGCTAAAGCCAAAACTCCTCCTGTTTTTACGTCTATTGCAACTGCTGCTCCTCTTGTTGCATTTCCTAAATATGTTGAACCTGCATGTGTAACAGCATACTTTTGTTGTCTTAATCTTGCCATAGTATTTATTAGTGCCTGCTCTGCTGCATACTGTACATCCTTATTTATAGTTAACTGAACATTTTGTCCTGGATATGGATCTTTTCTAGCAAGCTCATCTCTTATTTTTCCCTGCTTATTAACTTTAACAATCCTTCCACCGGATGTACCCCTAAGCCTATTTTCTAGTGCCCCTTCTATTCCTGATGTACCCATTAAATCTCCATTCACATCATAACCCTTTTCTCTATAATTTTCTGCCTGTTTAGAATTTGCAGGAGTTATCTTACTTATGTAGCCTAAGACGTTGGATGCTAATTTACCATAAGGATAGTATCTTATAGGATCTACTGCTATGTCTATTCCTGGAAGATCATTTGCCTTTTGAAGTATTTTAAAGGATGTGCTTTGTTTTACATTCCTTGCTATAACAATTGGTTTATATCCCAAGAAGCTATTCATCTTAACGGCATCCTTTACTACCATAAATCTTCTAATATCATTCAAGTCACAATTTTTACTTACTTTTTGTCCATCAATGGTTATTTTATATGATTTAGGTATTTTGTAATATTTAACAAGGGTTTGAAAGGCTTCTTTTGGTGATATCTTAATAAGCTCATTATTTACAGCTTCCTTTTGAGAATTGTTAAGCTCATCCTCTTTGTTTTTTCCCTTATATAACCTTTTTATGATTTCTTCTTCGAACCCCCTATCCTTTAAAAATCTAAGCTTCATTTTTCTTAGCTCATCTGGATTTGTGGTATTAAAATCAAACCTATACTCATTATCAACCTTAAGTTCAAAATTATCACTTTGTTTTTCAGCATTTTTGTCTAAAATATAAAATACCTTAGCAACAGTATTGTAAAAATCACATCTATTATCATCAGTTTGAATATATGTAACATCAAAACTTTGTTTATTCATTGCAAGAACAGTTCCAGTACAATCAGTTATCTGTCCCCTTGGAGCAACCTCTTTTATAAATCTATGTGCTGTGCTATTTGCTCTTGCTTTATAATCTGAATTTTTAAATACTTGAAGATTTACAAGTTGGGCCGTTACTCCAAAAAAAACTATAAGCACCGTGACCCTCAAAACATTAAGTCTATTAAATATATTTTTAATTTTAACCTTTTTCTTCATAAACTCTACTACCTTCTTTATAATCTCATTTTATTATCTTTTAATTATAAACAACCTTATTATTGCTCCCTTAGTACATATATAAAGTTCACTATATTGTATCCATTTCCATCTATAAAGATACATAGAATATAAAGAAGCTATATTAGAGTGTATTACTATACCCTAATATAGCTTCTTTATATTTTTATATTTTAATTACTATTATTACTCGCCTGAGTAATCGCATCTGTTTCAGGCTTTGCATTAACATCTGTATCAAAGTTAAAATTATACTTTTGTTTCAGAACATCTTTAAAATATGCCTCGTACATGCTCTTTCCAATTTGAGTAATTCCATTACCAAAACCTCCATCAAATACTACTGTTGCTATTGCTATCTCAGGATTATCCCTAGGTGCAAACCCAACATAAACAGCATAAGAAGATCTCATTATACTTCTTTCAACATCTGAAGTATAAGGATCCGCTGTACCTGTCTTTCCTGCTGCTGGTATTGGAAACTCACTGAAGGTACCCGCTGCTGTACCCCTATCATTAACTGCATTCATTCCTTCTTTTACTGCTTCTATATTTGCCTTACTAACACCTGTATCTTCAACTACCTCAGGTTTATTTTCATATACAACCTTTCCACTTGAATCTGTAACCTTATCCACAAGATGAACTTTATATCTTTTACCTCCATTTGCTATGGTAGCAACATAATTTGCAAGTTGAAGAGGTGTAAACTCATTTATACCTTGACCAATAGAAGCATTATATATATTACCTGGAACCGTTGCTTGAGTGTATTCATCTGCTTCATCATATACTATACCACTAGCAAGAGCTGATACATCTGATTTTGAAAATGTCTTTCCCTTATATAAAGGGTCTGTACTTATAAGATCTGTTACAAGCTCCTCCGTTTTATTTCTATCGGTTTTTCCTGTAGATATAGCTGTTCTTATATTTTCTTTTATTGATGCCTTTAAAGTAGACAGCTTCTTTGAATCACTGTCCTCTGTATACAAGTTTACAGAAGAACCTTTAAGATATTTTCCCTCTTGAAGCTTTTCAGCTATGGACCACTGCCCTTCATCAGCAAAACTATTTTTAATAGTATACGTATTATATACCTGACCAAAGTTTTCCTGGACTTCTATTCCTGTTGTACGAGTTATATTTGAATTAGGAGGTACTCCAAGACCAAACTTCCAAGCATATTTTGCAAGAATATCACTTCCATAGGCATCTCTTAGTCGTTTTCCAACTGTCATAAAATATGCATTACTTGATTTTGCTATAGCTCCTATTAAATTATTATTTCCTTGAGGTCCGTCTGCCTTAAACGGAGTTCTATATCCCTTTCCGTCATCAAAAAAGCCTTCATCATCAATTGTTGTATCCTTTGTTATAACTCCTGTCTCAAGACCTGCTATAGCGGTTAGTGGTTTAAAAGTTGAACCTGGCGGTATTAATGAAAGCGTGGCATAATTATAAAGTGGCTTTGCAAGATAATCATACTTATCAATTCTTGTACGGTTATCACTCTTACTTACAGGAAATAAAGTATCATATAAACTTTCTGGCACTCCAACTTGCTTTGCCTTAGAAATAATATCTGTTGAAAAATATTTTTCAGTAGCTTCTTTTGAAAGCCCATTGGGATCCGAAAAATCATTAGGGTTAAAATTAGGAACAGAGGCAAGTGCTAAAACTCCACCTGTTTTTACATCTATTGCAACTGCTGCTCCTCTTGTAGCATTTCCCAAATATGAAGATCCACTATTACTATCAGAATAACCTTTTGCTCTTAAGCTTGCCATAGTATTTATAAGAGACTGCTCTGCCGCATATTGTACATCCTTATTTATAGTAAGTTTAACATTTTGTCCTGGATATGGATCCTTTTTTGCAAGCTCATCTGTTATTTTTCCCTGCTTATTCACCTCAACAATTCTTCCTCCTGATGTACCTCTAAGTCTATCTTCAAGAGCTGCTTCTATTCCTGAAGCCCCTATTAAATCACTGTTTACATCATAACCCTTTTCAGTGTAATTCTCAGACTGCTTAGAACTTGAAGGAGTTATTTTGCTTATATACCCTAGAACATTTGATGCCAGTTTTCCATAAGGATAATCCCTTATAGGATCAACCGATATATCTATCCCTGGAAGTTCATTGGATTTTTGAAGAATGGTAAAAGAGGTTTCTTGCTTCACATTACTTGCAATAGCAACTGGTTTATATCCTGAATATCCATTCACTATTAGAACAGCATCCTTTACCACCATAAATCTTCTAATATCATTCACATCACAGTTCTTACTTATGGTTTGTCCATCTATGGATATCTTATAAGCTTTAGGTATTTCATATTTTTTAGTAAGAGTTTCAAAAACCTCTTTAGGTGAAATTTTAAGAAGTTCATTATTTACTCTAACTACTTCAGAATCTGTTAAATCACTTTCCTTTGATTTTCCTTTATACAGTTTTTTTATAATAGGTTCTTCAAATCCTCTATCCTTTAAGAATCTAATCTGCATTTTTTTTATTTCATCACAATTATCAGTATTAAAATCAAATCTATACCCATTAGAATCAGCCTTAAGTGCAAAGCTGTCATTTTGTTTTTCTCCATTCTTATCCAGAATATAAAACACTTTTGCAATTATATCGTAAAAATCATCCTTATTATCATCAGTTTGAGTATAAGTAACATCAAAGCTTTGTTTATTAGTTGCAAGTATTGCCCCCTCAGAATCTGTTATCTCTCCTCTTGGTGCAACCTCTTTTATGAATCTGTGAGCTGTATTATTGGCTTTTGCTTTATAATTAGCATTTTGTAATATTTGAAGATTTACAAGTTGAACTGTGATACCTATAAATACTATCAATACTACCACTTTTAAAACATTTACCCTATTAAATATTTTTTTAAATTTTGCACTTTTTTTCATAACCTTTACTACCCTCTTTACAATCTTATTTTTATTATCTCTCTCAGCTAAAATCCACATATATAAAATAAAATTATAAATTGAAGTACGTAAATAAATACTAAATTAATACACCATATGGAGCGTTAAGCGAGATTCCTGAACTAATACTTTTCTTTAAATTAAATGTCATTTATAAACATTTTTAAGTATCATAAAAAATTATACTTTTAATTAAATATTATGTCAATATTTAACTATATAGTTTTATTTAGTTATTCGTTATAATTTCCGCCTTTTAATAAAAAGAGCCCTCATATAGTAATCTAAAAATTACTATATGAAGACTCTTTTCAATTAGTTTTGTGTTTGCTCAGCTACATTTCCTGTAGTATTAGCATCATTTTCTGTCTTTGCATCCACATCTGTATCAAATTTAAAGTTAAGCTGTTTAAGCTGATTTTTGAAATACGCTTCATATATGTCCTTAGCAATTTGTGCAGTACCACTTCCAAATCCACCATCAAATACCACTGTTGCTACTGCAATTTCTGGATTATCTCTAGGTGCGAATCCAACATAAACAGCATAGGAAGATCTCATTATGCTTCTTTCAACCTCTGAAGTATACGGATCAGCTGTACCTGTCTTTCCTGCTGCTGGTATTGGAAAGTTATTAAAGGTATCTGCAGCAGTACCACTATCATTAACCGCACTCATTCCAGCTTTTACTGCATCTATAGTAGACTGCTTAACTTGTGTATCCTCAACTACTTCAGGCTTATTTTCGTATACAACCTTTCCGCTTGCATCCGTCACTTTATCTACAAGATGAGCTTTATATCTTTTTCCACCATTTGCTATAGTTGCAACATAATTTGCAAGTTGAAGAGGTGTAAATTCATCTATACCTTGACCAATAGCTGCATTGTATATGTTATAAGGAAGTGTTGCCTGTGTATAATCATTTGTTTCCTCAGTTACTATTCCACTAACAAGCGTACTTATATCTGATTTTGAAAATGTTTTTCCTTTGTATAAAGGATCAGTGCTTACAAGCTTTGTAACTAAATCTTCTGTTTTGTCTCTATCAAATTTTCCACTTGAAATAGAGTTCTTTATATTTTCCTTTACAGCTGCCTTTATTGTAGAAAGCTCTTTTGAATCATTGTCACCTGTATATAGGTTTATGGAAACTCCCTTTAAATATTTTCCACCTTGAAGGTTTTCCATTATGCTCCATTGACCTTGTTGAGCAAAATTATTTTTATTAGTATATGAATTATATACTTGTCCAAAATTCTCTTGAATTTCTATTCCTGTAGTAGGTGTAACATTTGAATTAGGCTGAACTCCAAGTCCAAATTTCCAAGCATACTTTGCAAGAATATCACTGCCACCTTTTTGTCTTAAAAGCTTACCAACTGTCATAAAGTATCCATTACTTGATTTTTCTATGGCACCTTTTAAATCCTTGTATCCAAGATAACCATCAGATTTAAATTCAGTTTTAAAACCCATTCCATCATCAAAGCTACCAGGATCATAAATAGTTGTTTCCGGCGTTATAGCCCCTGTCTCAAGACCAGCTATAGCTGTAAGAGGCTTAAATGTTGAACCTGGAGGTATTAATGAAAGCGTTGCATAGTTATAAAGTGGCTTTGCAAGATAGTCATATTTATCAACTCTTGTATTGCTATTGCTCTTACTTACGGGAAATAAAGTGTCATAAAGACTTTCAGGAACTCCTGCAGCCTTTGCTTTTGCAATAAGATCCGTTGAAAAATACTTTTCGGTAGCAGCCTCAGAAAGACCATTTGGATCCGAAAAATCATTAGGATCAAAGTTAGGAACAGAAGCCAGCGCCAAAACTCCACCTGTCTTTACATCTATTACAACAGCAGCTCCTCTTGTAGCATTTCCTAAATATGAAGATCCGCCACCACTATCAGAATATCCTTTTTTCCTTAATCCTGCCATAGTATTTATAAGCGCCTGCTCTGCTGCATACTGTACATCCTTGTTTATAGTTAATTGTACATTCTGCCCTGGATAAGGGTCTTTTTTAGCAAGCTCGTCAGTTATTTTCCCCTGCTTATTTACCTCAACTATTCTTCCTCCTGAAGTTCCTCTAAGCCTGTCCTCAAGTGCAGCCTCTAATCCAGAAACACCTATTAAATCGCTATTAACATCGTAGCCCTTTTGTGTATAACTTTCAGACTGCTGAGTACTTGAAGGCGTTATTTTGCTTATATATCCCATAACATTAGATGCTAGTTTTCCATAAGGATAATATCTTATAGGATCTACTGATACATCTATTCCTGGAAGCTCATTTGCCTTTTGAAGAATAGTAAATGAGGTCTCCTGCTTTACGTTACTTGCTATAGCAACTGGTTTATAACCTGAAAAACTATTCATCTTAACTGCATCTTCTACTACCATAAATCTTCTAATATCATTTACATCACAATTTTTGCTTATAGTTTGTCCATCAATGGTTATTTTATATGATTTAGGTATTTTATAATTTTTAGCTAGAGTTTCAAAAACCTTCTTAGGAGAAATCTTAAGGAGTTCATTATTAACATTGTTCTTTTGATCTTTTGTCAGATCATCTTCCTTTGATCTTCCCTTATACATTTTTTTAATAATAGGCTCTTCAAAACCTCTGTCTTTTAAAAATCTAAGCTGCATCTTATTTATTTCATCTGGATTTGTTGTATTAAAGTCAAATCTATATTCATTAGAATCAACCTTAAGTGCAAAGCTGTCATTTTGCTTTTCACCACTCTTGTCCAAAATATAGAACACCTTAGCCACTGTATTATAAAAATTTCCTTTATTACTATCTGTTTGAAGATAAGTGACATCAAAACTCTGTTTATTGGTTGCGAGAAGTGTTCCTGTAGAATCTGTTATCTCTCCTCTTGGTGCAACTTCCTTTATAAATCTATGAGCTGTACTATTAGCTTTTGCCTTATAAGAATCGGTTTGTAGTATCTGAAGATTTATAAGTTGAGCAATAATACCCGAAAAGACCAATAGTACAACTACCATTAAAGCATTAAATCTATTAAATATTTTCTTTAGTTTCGCTTTTTTCATTAGCTTTACTACCTTTCTTTATAATCTCCATTTTGTTATCATGTACCTCTTTTGACATAGCTTATATACCCAAATATACATTGGTATAGCAATAATAAAATCATAGATAGATGCATAAAAGCTAGAACCTATATCGCTATAACTACCACATAAGTATAGAATAACAAACATCAAAATACCTCGCGCAACGGACATGAAGAATATAATTACAGTTGGAATAAAAGCTTTTTCTTTAAATAAGCTTCTTCCTATAACCCCAGCTGCATAACATAGTATTAAGTTTATAAACAAATTCACTCCAATACCATTAAAAAGATAAATATCTTGAAGAAATCCGGCTGCTAGAGCAATAATAATCCCCTGCCAGCCTTCATTTATTATAGCGTAGCTTATTATAAAAACGAAGAGAAAACTTGGATAATATCCTCTAATAGCTATAAACGGAGCTATACAGTTATCTACAAATGTGAAACCTAATATACATAATAATAGTGTTAAAATTTTTCTCATAAAACATCACCTAATATTTAATTTCGCTTGTATCTTTTGGAACTACTATGAATACATTTTGAAGTCTTGTAAAGTCAACCGCAGGTTCAATTATAGCTTCTTTTTCCATTTTACCCTTGTTGTCTTCAACACTTTTAACTTTTCCTATTATTATATCCTGAGGATAATCTCCACCAATTCCAGAAGTTGTTATAGTATCTCCTTCTTTAATATCTGAATTTAAAGGAAGCATAGTTAATATTGATAAGTTTTTCTCTTTATCTTCATTATCAGTATATCCCCTAACAATACAATCATTAACCTGAGTTCTTTGAATTAACGCTGCAACAGATATATTTTCACTTGAAATAGTTTCTATTTTACAATAATTACTTGCTACTGAAGTAACCTGACCTATAAGCCCTTCATCGTTAATAACTGCCATTCCAACCTTTATTCCATCATTTGACCCTTTGTTTATCACGTAGCCTTTTAAGGCATCAGCTCCACTTTTAAGTATGATATTTCCACCAACATAATTATATTCAGATTTAGATTGTTTAAAATCAAACATCTTTTTCAACTTGGTGTTCTCTCTTTTAAGAGAATCATATGAAGCTGCCTTTTGCTTAAGCTCACTGTTTTTCTTTTTTAATTCTTGGTTTTCAGCCTTAACTTCTGAAAAGTTTGATACAAAACCTACAAACCCTTTAATATCACTATTAATGTTATAAAAGAAACCTTGAACAGAATTAAGCACTGTACCAACACCATTTTCTACGAAAGAAACCTTTTTCCTCTTAGCACTGTATGAAATCAATAACAAAAAGCTAACTGACAGAACAATAACTGTTACTGTCAGCCTGTTTTTAAATAGCTTCATCCTACCACCTAGTCGCTAACCAATTTTTCAAAATGGTCTAGAGCTTTTCCTGCTCCAAGTGCTACACAGTCAAGAGGGGATTCCGCTATATGTACAGATATATTGGTTTCTTTGCTAATAAGCATATCAAGTCCTTTAAGAAGTGCTCCTCCACCAGCAAGCATTATTCCTTTATCCATTATATCTGCCGCAAGCTCTGGTGGTGTTTTTTCAAGGGCTAATTTTATGGAATCTACTATTGATGCTACAGGTTCTCTTAGTGCTTCTCTTACTTCCTCTTCACTAATTTCTATATTTTTAGGCAATCCTGTTACAAGATTTCTTCCTTTTATAACTATATTCTCTAAAGACTCTTCTGTTTTGAAGGCTGATCCCATTTTCATCTTTATTATTTCTGAAGTTCTCTCACCTATCATTAGATTGTATTCCTTCTTTATGTAGCTGATTATAGCCTGATCAAGCTCATCTCCTGCAACTCTAAGTGACTTACTTGTTACGATTCCGCCCAAGGATACTACGGCTACTTCTGTGGTACCTCCACCTATATCTACAATCATACTTCCTCTTGGTTCCTCAACAGGTAGACCTGCTCCTATAGCTGCTGCCATAGGCTCTTCCATAACCTTTACTTCTCTTGCTCCCGCTCTTTTAGTAGCTTCCTTTATAGCTCTTCTTTCTACCTCTGTTACTCCTGACGGATGGCAAACAAGAATTCTTGGACTTGCAAATGCACTCTTAGAACTTATCTTGCTTATAAAGTTCTTAAGCATGCTTTCTGTAATATCAAAATCTGCAATTACACCATCTTTTAAAGGTCTTATTGCTATTATATTTCCAGGTGTTCTACCTATCATTTGCTTTGCTTCATTTCCTACTGCAAGAACCTCTTTATTGTTAGTATTAATAGCAACAACTGAAGGCTCTCTTAATACTATACCCTTGCCTTTCACATAAACTAAAGTGTTAGCTGTTCCAAGATCTATTCCCATATCTCTTGATATTCCAAAAAATCCCATTAATTTATCTCCTTTCACAATCTTCGTTATAATAATCCTTCTTCTTTTAAACTTATATATATACCGTCCCCAATTATTATATGATCCAAGAGTTCTATCCCTATGAACTTACTACACTCATAAAGTCTTTTGGTTATATTTAGGTCTTCATTACTCGGCTTTGGATCTCCTGACGGATGATTATGACATAATATAATTGATGCCGCATGCTTTAATATTGGCTCTACATATACTTCTCTAGGATGAACTATAGAAGAATTCAAACTTCCTACAGAAACATCAGATATCTTTATAACTATATTTTTAGTATTGAGCATTATGACATATAAATGCTCCTTATTAAAACTTCTTAATTGTTCCATAACAAGATTAGCAGCTTCTTTAGGCGATGTTATTTTTACACTTTCAAAAGACTTATATGCTTTAAATCTCTTAAAAAGCTCTCCTAAAGCTAAGATTTGAACTGCTTTAGCATTTCCTATCCCTTTAACCTTTTTAAGTTCTTCGAAGCTTAAATTTAATACTCCATTTAAGCCTCCGCTTTCCTTTAAAATTCTGCTGCTCAAGTTAATTATATTCTCATGTAATGTTCCTGTTCTAAGTATAATAGCTAGAAGTTCGCTATTTGAAAGCACTTCACTCCCGTATCTTAAGAGTCTTTCCCTTGGTCTTTCATTATTAGGTAAATCTGTAATCTTTAGACTGTTATTTATCAAAATACATCAATCTCCTGTTTATAGATTTACCCCCATCCCCAAAAGAATTTTATATAATTTATTTATGGGCAGTCCTACAACATTATAGTACGAACCCTTAATCTCTTCAACAAAAACCGAAGCCTTTCCTTGAATTCCATATGCTCCAGCCTTATCCGCATACTCACCACATGCTATGTATTTTAATATAGTTTCATATGATATCTCTGAAAACTTAACCTCAGTACACTGAAAATCTTTTATAATTTTATTTTTCTTAGCATCTAAAACCGCTAACCCTGAATAGACTTCATGTGTTCTGCCGCTAAGTTCACTTAACATATCTAAAGCCTCTTTCTCATCCTTTGGCTTACCGAGTATTTTGCCATCAATTGAAACTACAGTATCACAGCCAATTATAAAAACCTCATCTTCGTCTTTATAGAAATCTTCACTTTCAATTCTGCAAAGTGTACTTTTCGCCTTTGATTCGGCCAAAACCATAACGTAACTTTGAATGTCTCTTGAAATCTCAATCAGACTTTCATCAAAGTCACTTGCCACAACGATAAAATCCTCAGTAATATTCTTTAAAATTTCCCTTCTTCTAGGGGAAGCTGAAGCTAAAACTAATTTCATATTTTCACTTCCTAATTTTACTGTATATTATTATTGCCACTATTATGCCCAATATAGACATTAAATTGACATTAAAATTTAATCCTAAAGTAAAGTTTAAAACCTTAAGGTCAATTACAAGGGGCTTTACCGTACCAATACTGTATGCTTTTTTCAAAAAATCAATCTTAGTAAAATGTTCTCCGAGTATATCTCCAACTAAAGAACCGCCTACGCATCCTATTAGAGACAAAAACAAAACATTTTTGAAAGTCTTACCATTCACTTTATTAACTCCCTACATCAAATATACATCTTTTATAGTTTATCATTTAATATACCGTTAAACAAGTCCTTAAAAAATTATTAAAGATTTTTTTATTTTAATTTAAAAAAAGGAGTAGATTTTTAATATCTCTCCTACTATTTTATCTTAACTAACTCATTATAAAGAAAAGTTTCCTCATTACTTAAATTATTTTTATCAATTCCAGCTGGAAGATCTTCAATATGTTTCTTTATTTCTTGAGTAATTTTATAATTTTTGTACGTATCATCATATTCTTTAATATTGGAACACCATTTTTTCAAAGAAGCCGTTTGTACCGATTTTACATCCTTATCGCCTAACTTGTTTACTGCTTGAAGGTATGCACTAATTATACTATACAATTCGGCATCACCCGGGTCCCCTTTATTAAGATTAATAGTGAATTTATTAAATTCAATCTTATTATCTTTAATAGCTTTTTCATAACTTGAATAGTCTTTTTCAGCACATATTGCATAAATAATCTTATACAAACCATTGCTCTTAACCTCAAAAGGATTTCCTATATTCTCTAAACTGTTAAGTGTCTTATCTGCATTCTCCTTTTTTGAATTAGCAGAACATTGGATTATAAAAAGCTTTCCCCCATTTTCTTTTTTCCCATAGTCATTAGATATGTTTTGTGGATTACCATAACCTTCTGTTCCTTTAATAAACGTCTTAAAAATGAATGTTCCTATAAAAAATGATAAAGCCAAAATAATTGTTAAGCACATCAAAAATGGTATGCTACTGCTTTTCCTATGTTTTAAATCATATCTTGTATATCTCATTTTCTCATCTCCTAAAGTATAATATCACTATGTTATGTATATTAACTCTAAGTACAATTTATGAATTATACATAAAAATTATATGTAATTAAAACCAATTTATATAGCACTATACTTTTTCATTATAACTAAATCTTCCTTATATCCTCTATCTGAATAAAATTCCTTATTTATTCTAACAGTTTTAAAGTCGTTATTTTCCCACAGTTCTATCATATCTTTTTCACTATTCGTGACTCCTGTTATAAAATCAGTCACTCCGAAGCTTTCAGAAAAATACTCTAATATATTCATCAATATATCCTGACTATCTTTATATGAACTGTATCTTTCATCTACATAGAAGTAAGATATCCAAGCCATATTGCTGCTCTTAAATTCTATTCTCCCTCTAAATACCCCTACAAACTTTCCTTTTTTTAATATCTTAGTAAAAAACTCACATTCGCTCATATAGTATTCTAAAAATATTTCTTTTAATTCCTCATCATTTAGGTAAAATTTTTTGTCCTTCAATATTTCTTTTAATTCACCTATATCTTTTTCTTCTATATTCCTTACATATACGTCTCCAAATTTTATATCCACATCAAACATAATTTCACCTCTAGAATTTTAATTCTATATTAAAGCAAATTATCCTTTAATTTTTTATAGGGCTTCTAGTTTAATTCAAGAAGCCCTATAATACTAATCAAATAATTCTTCTTCACTCACTTCTTTAAAATTAGGGATACCAAAAGGTGCTCTATAGTAGCTAAAGCCAGAATAAGCTCTTTTGTAACTTTCCCTATAAGGATTAAAGCCATAAAAACAATTGTCACAAGGTTCATTAAACATATAATTCATGTTATTTTCGTAGTCATTTTCATAATAATCCATAACATTCCTCCTAAAATATTAAATTTATGTATAACTTATATTTTTGTGTATGTAAATTGTTAATTAAACTATTTTCTATATGATATATATATGCTTTCATAATATTTTTATGATTTAAAAAGAAAAATTCACCTTGCTAATAAAACAAGATGAATTTTCACTAAACTATATTATAACTGCGCCATTATTATCGTTTTCTACCTCAAATATCCTCCACCCATCCTTCAGCGAATCAAGATAAGTTTTCATCTTTAAAATGAAGTTCTCATCAGCTTCTTCTAAAACAGCAATCAAGGTAGATCCCGAACCACTTATAAATTCACCAAGTGATCCATATTCTTTTGCTTTTAAAAAAATACTATCTATATTATTTATAAGTTTTTTTCTATAAGGCTGGTGGATCTTATCTTCAAATAAATATCTAAGCTTTTCATTTTCACCATTATTTAATGCAGATACAAGCATGGAACATCTAGATATATTAAAAAGTGCATCTTCCCTTGAATATTCATTAGGCAAAACTTTTCTTGAAAGCTCAGTACTAACCTTAAAATCCGGAACCATAACAGCATATTTAAGCTGTGATTTCACATTAATTCTTGAATATATTATATTTTCCATATCCTTTATGCTTATTATAACTCCTCCTAAAAGAGCTGGTGCAACATTATCTGGATGTCCTTCAATATCCACAGCTATTTTAAGCATATCCTTAATGGTCATTTTTTCATTCAAAAGTGCATTAGCTCCCACTATGCCTCCTACAATACATGCTGCACTACTTCCTAACCCCCTAGAAAGAGGTATATTAGTTTTAGACATATCTATCTTAAAGCCCTTAAATTCTTTATTAAAAAACTCATATACCTTTATAATACTTATGTATGTTAAATTATTCCTATAATTTCTATCAAGCTCACCACCTAAAAGCTTAATCTCAGTTTCACCTTCTGTTTCTTCTATAGTTATTTCGTTATAAAGCTTTAGAGCCATTCCTAGTGTGTCAAATCCAGCCCCCATATTTGCACTTGTAGCAGGTATTTTAACTCTAATCATTTTTTTAACACCCCAATATTGTTTTATTCCATTGCCACTATTTCAACTTTCAACACATTTTTAATTTTCTTTAGTTCCTCTACAATATTTTTTACGTCTCCTGATATACCACTTATATCAAAAGTAATATTGACATTAGCTGTATTATTTATAGGTATATCCTGATTTATTGTAAGTATATTACAGCATCTTTGAGCAAGCTTATCTAATACTTCTGATAAGGTTCCTCTTCTATGTTCAATTAAAATTGATATAGTTACCTTTTGACTTTTAAGTCCATCAGAAACATTAAATACATAGTCCTTATATTTATAATATGTACTTCTACTTATGCCAACTTTCTTGACCGCCTCTGTAATATCCTTTACTTTTGCTGATCTTAAAAGTTCCTTTACCTGTATGACCTCTTCAAATACATCAGGAAGTACAGATGTATCAATAAGTAAATACTTTTTAGCTTCAGTTGTACTAATTTTAATCACCACTTCCATGTTTTTATTTAACAAACACTTGTATGCACTTCAAGAACTAATGTACTAATAATATCACAAAGTACACCTAAAAACAATATTCATCTCTACTTCTAAAATAAACGTATATATTTCCCAAGAAATAGAATAGTAACTTTTATTGTCTTTATCTTAAACTTAAATTTATTAACCAAAAAACACAAAGAAGAGAGGCATCCACCTCTCTTCTCACACATATATATCCAAAATACCGCTGCTCTTTCATTGACACCTATCTAATGATAGGTGGGTGCTCGCAAAAATACTTCTATCTTTTCTTAAAACATAAGAAATCCATATCCATATTTATATATTGAACTCCCGTTTTTAAACTGTAGGTTCAAGATAAGAGCTTGGCGTATACTCTAGAAGATATTTGATTTATAAAGCATTAATACGTTTACTTAAGTTTATTATAACATATAAAAAAATAAAATCAATACTTTTTGAAATGGCATTTTTTAAATAATAATGCACTTAATTATTTAGTTCAAACAATATCAATAAGTTAATGAAGATCACTATTTACTAACTAATTCATCTATAATTCTAACCAACTCTCCAACTTCAGGCTTACTTATCTGAGCATTCGCACCAACTGATTCACCCTTATGCTTTAATTCAGAAGTAATAAGTGATGAAAAAATTATAACAGGAAGCTTTCTAAGAAGAGGGTTTTCTTTTATCTTTCTTGTAAGTGCATGTCCATCCATTTGAGGCATCTCGATATCTGTTATAACTAATTGAACCTCATCTGTTACTCTATCGCCTTTTTCTTTTGAAATTGCTTCAAGATAATCCAAAAGCTGTTTTCCATCATCAAACAACTCCAATTTTGTAAATCCAGCCTTGGTTAAAGTATCCTTTATAAGCTTTCTTATAAGCGTTGAGTCATCTGCCATAGCAATTTTTATATTCGATCTATCTTTATATTCTATATTTCCTATTCTTTCCTGACTTATTCCTGTACTTGGGCTTATATCTGTAACTATTTTCTCAAAATCAAGCATCAATAATATTTTTTGTCCCAAAAGTACGTGTGCTATAACTAGTGAATTTTCAGAAACATCATCTGGCTTTAATATTTCTTCCCATTTAACACGATGAACGCCTATTATTGCATCGATATTAAATGCAACCCTAACCTTATTGAATTCACATATTATTACTTTTGAGCATGATTCAACTTTCGCTCCCTTATTCACTACATACTTTAAATCAACAAGGGTTATTATTTCGTTTCTACACAATATCAGTCCAGCTATTGCAGGATTAGTTTCAGGCAACTTTGTTATTTTTCCTCCGTCTACTTCAACTACTTCCTTAACTTTTATAATATTTATAGCAAAATGTCTATCCCCTATTACGAATTCAAGAATTTCTAATTCTCCCGTTCCTGATTCCAATAATATATTACTTTCCATAATAGCTTCCTACCTTTCAATTTATTTCATATTCATACAATACACTCATATATTAATAAGTTAAGCTTAGAAGTACTACTTGATAAAACCAAGATAAATCTTAACCTATGTACACTGATAACATCCATATTTAGTATTCATAAATTGATAGTTGAACTGGTTTTATTACACTAAAACTTAATCTACATTGATTACAAAATATTAATTCTAAAGACATTATTGAACATGTACAGCTATATAAAACTAGCTTCAATAATATATATCGTAGATTTTATGTAAATTATTATAGCCATTATACAATAAAAATAATTAAAGTAATTAGCTTATGCATACTAAAATATTAAATTAATTAAATCTGCATTTGCAATAACATTGCCATATTACTAATATCTCAAATAGCCTCCATTTTCATCTAGTAACATTTTCCAATGACATCCCCTTAATTATTGCTAACACATTAAAATTCCATTTTCTATATCTAACTATATATTATAAAAAAAAAAGATTTAACAAGAAATTATATTCTCACTAAATCTTTTTTATTTTTACAAGCTTCTACGTAGAGTGGCTTGTACATCTATAATAAACCTCATTTAATATGCAAATATTAATTTTCCAGACACAAGTGATACTGGTTTTGATGTAAGCCAAGTATTTGATACGGTATTATCATAAAAATACAAAGCTCCTTTTGTAGGATCTGATCCATAAAGAGCTGCCTTGGCCGCACTTAAAGATGAAGCTGTAGCACCTTTATTAATCATTCCATTTAAAACAGGCGTGAACTGATAATATCCATTAGATACTTGATATATTACTCCTGTAACAGTATTTGGAAAAGCAGAACTTTGAACTCTGTTTACGATTACAGCTCCTACTGATACCATAGCATTGTAACTTTCTCCACCAGCTTCTGCATTAATAAGCCTAGCTAATAAATCGACTTCAGAGCTTGTACAAGAAATCACATAGCTAGGAGTGGCTGCTGTGGACGTATTAACAGGTATTACTATAACTTGTCCTACTTTAATAATATTATTTGATATATTATTTGCAAGTTGTAAATCACTAAGTAATACTCCAAATCTTTTAGCTATACTATAGAGAGTATCTCCGCTCTTGATAGTATATTTCACATCCGGAACTTTAAGGCTCTGTCCAGCATATATAGCACTTGTCTGCAATTTATTAGCCGACATAAGATAATTATAGTTAGTGCCATAGTTTCTACTTATGCTATAAAGAGTATCTCCACTTTTTACACTATAGGTAGCAGCATGTACAGCATTTTTTCCCATTCCTACAAAGGCTAAAGCCGCTGCAAAAACAAGAAATTTAAACTTAGATTTTATCATATTTTTCTCCCTTCTATTATTGATAAAGGATAATAATTTCCTTTATCAATTTTGCCTCCGAGGTTAGCTTACGGATTCGGGTTGAAGGCACCCTACTTACGAATAGTCGTAAGATTCACCCACAATGTGTTCCCCCGTACTTAAATATTATTAAGATTCGGCACTCTTAAGGATTTATAGCCTAAATCCTACAGCTAAGATTCTAACAGATAAAATCCACCTAATCTATGTAAAATTTATGGAAGCTAAGGAATATTTAATTTTTAAATCAAGTCTCCTTTTTTCAATTCTAATGATATATAAAATGCTTATACATGCCTTTATAACTTATTTATACTATTCTTTTTTTCAATATATAATTTAATATCAATCTTATGATTATCTCTAGGTATTGGAATACCATCCACAATTAAATTTATACTTCATATCACTTTTTACTACCTATTATCTACCATCTCATTCTTACACTATTTACTTTCTATTCAACGGAAAATTTAGTTTTTATCTGCTGGAAACACAAGTCCTATCTGCTTTCTTGCCTCATCCATAATTTCCATTACACTTTTAGAAACTTTAAGTCTCTGTAGCGCTTTTTTAGTATCTTGTTCTTTTACTAATCTTATAAATTCCTCAAGTTCATAGCACATATTATCTTCTATATGTACTCTGGACAAATCTTCCTCTTCTCCATTTCTAAATACTATCTTTACCTTTTCAAAGGTATTGATGTTATCTATTACTATATTTCCTTCTTCCCCTTGAATCTCTGAGCTTACTCTTGAATTAGTTATTTTTGAATACATAACTACAGCTTCCATATTATCATAATTGAATAATATACTTCCTTCCCCATCCACACCCGATTCTAAAAGCACAGCATTTGCCTTTAATTTATTTGGCTCTCCAAACAAATATACCATTGGATGAATACAATAAACTCCTATATCCATAATACTTCCATTAGATAATTCAGGTTTAAAGGCATTTAGGACTATGCCCTGCTTGAATTTATCATACCTAGAAGAATACTGACAGTAATTTCCAAAATATTTTCTTACCTTTCCTATTCTATGGAGGTTCTCCTTAACAGCAAAAAAACCAGGCAAATATTCTGTTTTCATAGCCTCCATTAAAACCATCTTATTTTCCTTTGATACACTTATCATTTTATTTACTTCTTCTACATTAGAAGCAAAGGCCTTCTCACAAAGTACATGCTTTTTATTTTTAAGAAATACCTCAGCTTGCTTTGCATGCATTGCATTTGGTGATGCAATATATACAGCATCTATCAAATCACTTTTAGCCATTTTCTCTAAATCAGTAAATATGTTCTCAGCTCCATATTTTTTTGCAAAATCTCTTGCCTTACTCTCTTCTCTTGAATAAACTGCCGTTAAAGAAAAGTCCTTTACATGATTAGATCCATCTAAAAATTTTTCTGTTATACTACTCGTTCCTACAATCCCAAATCTTATAGTTTCACTCATAAAAATACCTCCTTGTTTTCTTTGGTATACAATGTAAATGTTATCATTAATAATTAGGAAGCTCTCCTAAATCATCACCCTCTATACCATCTAATCTTATTTTAACATATGGATTCCCTTTTATATACTCTATACTTACAATTTCTCTCCTTTCCCACTTGTTATTATTCTTATACATAGTATAATATTTATTCCCATCTTCTATATCAGCAATTAAAAAATCTCTTGAAAATTCAACAGGCATACTCACATTATTATCTTTTATAAAACAAACTTTAGTAGATTGAATAAGATTATTTTTGTCATTTCCATCATAGCGAACAGCATATATCCCATAATCATAAACGTTTTTCAAGGTAGAAGTCCTCCCCTTTAAACTATTTATTATATACATATTTATTTATCTTCTTATGTAGAACAACTCAATCATGTATATTTTGTAAATATGTTACTAAAATTCACTTAAAATCACTAAAAATTATAATTAAGTATAATAAAAAAAGAGAGGTCTTTAAAACCTCTCTCTACATTCAAATGTAAATCCAAAATACCGTTACCCCAATTTTGACACCTATCTCTACGATAGGTGGGTGTCCTCACAGATGCATCTATCTCATTCAATACCGTAAAAGGATTCACATGAAGCACATATACTCATCTAAATATTGAACTCCCTTGTTTGAACTGTAGGTTCAAAATAAGAGCTTCACAAATACTTCAGAAAATCATTTATTTTGGTGCGAAGGACGGGACTTGAACCCGTACGGTTATCCCACACGCCCCTCAACTGGACTGCTCCTCTATGACAGTAAAAGTAGATTTTAGTTCTGAATGTAATTTGAAAGGAGTGTTTACTCTTATATCTAATTCTAATTCCCCTGTACAAGATTGATGGACTATTATTTTATCTACTAACATTTGTAAATCTGCACTAACTAAGTCCTTTTCTTCGATTATTTTATCTATTATTTCCTTGCTTTTCAATAGTCCTGCTTTTGCATTTTTACTTATTTTCTTTACCTCTTGAAAAGTATCTATTTGATTTTCTAGTATATCAATTTTTTCTTTTGTTTCTTGTGTCAACTCTTGAAACAATTCTTCATTTATAAGTTGTTTTGCTAATTGCTTTGCGTAAGCCTTAACCTCGGTTTTTAAAGAAAAAATTTCTCTTTGAATCTTATCTATAGATTTATCATAATTTCTTTTTTTACTATTCCACTTTGTTATAAATTTATCTGCTCGATTTAAATTTTCTTCACATGTTTCTTTTAATCTCTCTAAGAATCCACATAAGATATTATCTAATTCTTCTTCCCTTATTCTATGTGGTGTACATACTGTTTTCCCAAATCTGTGATATGCATTACAAATATATTCAATGCGTTCTATTCCATTCCATTTTCTTTTTTTAGCAACAAATCCACTACCACAATCCTTACATATAAGAAGTCCTGCGTACTTATGTATTTTGCTATTACCTGAAGCCCTAACGTGACCTCTTGTTCTATTTTTCTTAATAGCTTTTGTTTTTTCCCAAACTTCTTCATCTATTATAGGCGGGTAAAAATTTTCATGTATTATTTGTTCATCCTTAGGTATTAAACCCCTTGTTTTATAAATAACGCTTCTTGTCGTAGTATGACATTTAAGTGTTCCAATATAAGCTTCATTTGAAAGTATTCTTGCTATTGTTCTATCACTCCAGATATCTTGTCCGATCCACTTCTTTCCTGCGTGATATACTTTTCCAGATTTCTGAAACTGATGCCAAGATGGTGTGTGAACTTTTTCTTCTGTTAACTGTTGTGCTATTTTTTTATACCCAAATCCACCTATATATAATGAAAAGATTTTTTTGACAACACCTGCGCATTCTTCATCAATCTCTATTTTATTAGTCTGATTATTTTTTTCATATCCAAATGGTGGTACTATAACTAATCCCTCCTTTTGCTTTTGGTGAAACGCTGCTCTGATTTTTCTACTTATATCTTTAGCATACTGTTCATTAAGTATTTGTTTGAACCCTATTAGTATATCATTATTTTCATCCATATTATCAAGATTTTCAGCAATAGATATAACTTTAATCTTTTTAGATCTTAATTCTTCCATAAATAAAGCAGAATAAGCTTTGTGTCTACCTATACGAGATAAATCCTTTACAAGTAAAATATCTATATTGCCATTTTCAATAACTTCTTTTAATTCATTTAAACCTTCTCTATCAAAGGTCATTCCAGAGACATTGTCGTCTTCAAATATCTTAACTAATATATACCCATTGTTCTTTGCATATGTTCTAATAATTTGCTTTTGATTTTCTAAGGATGCTTGTTCCTTATCTTCATCTCTACTTAATCTTACGTAACCATATACCTTTTTTAAGTTTTCTTTTTTCTCTATTATTTTTTCCATTCTAAATTCTCCCTATTATAAAAAATCATAGAGTAGTCATATAATCGTATCTACTCTATGATAAAATTGTAGTACCTTTTTTTTTATTAGTCAATTAGATTATTCCTTCTTAAATATCCTAATGCTAAAGCTTTAAAAAAATCATCAGTTTTCTGCTCCTCTCCTCCTATATGAGTAAATTGAACCTTAGATATATTACTAGCTGAATTGTTTATCTTGAAAATCTCCTGTTGCTTTTCTTCATTTACTTCAATTAATTTCATCTTAAGCATATTCTAGTTCTCTTTTCATTTTGTTTATTATCCTTTTAACAGATTGTTGGACTGCTTGTCTTGTTATGTTATACTTTTTACCTATATCTGTAAAAGACATATCTTTTAATCTTTCTCGAATTAAATTTTGCTGGTTTTTAGGAAGATTTTCTATTAAGCTTCTTATTAATATATTATCTACAATTTCTTTTTCAAAACTTTTTCCATATTTATATTCGTAATCATCTATGGGAATATACTTATCCTTATTTAAAAAGCAAATTAAATTTATTGCTTTTTCTTTTTCAATTCCTAATTCAGCAGAAATTTCAGTTATATCTATATCTTTGTTTTCCAATTGTTTCTCATCAAATAATTTTTTAATTCTTCTCAGATCTTTCCTTTGATATTCTGAGAGATGTATAAGTTCATTCTTTTTACAATAATTCTTCATACCTCCTTCAACACAATGCCTAGCATATGTGGAGAACTTTACGCCTTTATTATAATCAAAGTTTTCCACAGCATTAATCATACTAATTGCACCACTTTGAACCATATCCTCTAACTCTAGAGTTCCAGAACGGTTTATATATTTTCTAGCGATACTCTTTACCAATGTCATGTATTTTTCTACTACTTTATTTCTCTCATTTATATTCAAATTTATCATCTCCGTTTTACTCATTGAATACATTTTATCATACTAAACGCTATAAGTCATTTTATTTTTTCTTCACATATTTTGAACCCATCCCATAATCCTGTTCTTCTTTCGCCATCCTGCATACCGATATATTTACATGCATATATCTCTTTTATACATTTTGTAGTATCGGAAGACCAACATTTATTTTTACATATACTTGATAAATTACAGTTAGATTTATTGGCTCTTGATTTAATTAGTCTTTTATAAGGGCATCCTAAGCAAAATCGTCCTTTGGGAATATATTTTTTAAAACTCCTTTTTTTCATCAATTCACTCCTTTTCTAATTGTTCTAGCTTCAAATAATTTGAATTGCGTACTATCCCATATTTTTTTACTTAACTTAACATTTATTTATTAATTCTTCCACTACCTTATCGTTAACTATTTTTTTCTTAAAATGTTTTGTTAATCAAACATAGGCGATAGATCATATTTCCATCTAGTCTTCTTTTTTTCTTGATTCAAGAGAATTCCATGTAAATTTAGCCATTCCATGGATAAGCTTTTTTTATTTTCATCTATAGCTTGCTTGACTTCTCTACAATCTACGCAATAAGTTCTATCTTTTTCAGATAAATTGAAAATAAATATTCCATTTACATTCTCTTTTTTATGATATTTTATTAGATCATTAATTTGATTAGGTTTAATAACACCATAATTGCTAACCTTTTTAGGAATATACTTCTCTATATTTAAAAATTTAAAACTATGCATTACTTGCGCTATTTTGTACCATTGCTTTCTATTTATTTTAATTTTCTTCATTCGTTTCTTTTCCTTATATTTAGGTGCTATAGGAAAACTAGCACCTTTATGACTTTTTAGTTCAACTAAATGTAACCATTTGTTGGCAAATACAATATAATCACATGGATTATTTATGGTGAACCTAGAACTTGTACCACCATTCCATGATGAAGCACTATCTTTTAATCTAATAACACAATATTTTTCTGGAATAGATTTTTTGAAATCTTCTTCAAATCTTTTACCTGTATTTATAGCCACAAAATACCCTCTTTCTGTTGTATTTTTATAAAATACTTTTTTAATATATTAAGAAGTATTCATTCAAAATATTGTTTTTACTATCTTTTTGTTAGAAGTAGTCTTTTAAATTTCATAATCACCTCCAACAATTTCATCTTTAATAAAGATAGGAATAACCCAAAACAAATAGTACGTAGTTCTTTTAATTTTTTGTCTGTCTGCGTAAGAAACTCTTTTATTTATATGCCTTATAAAGTATCTTTCCTTTTTTCTAATTATTGTACACACTTCCTTTTAGTTCTTTTTTCCATTCATCTAGTAACTTTATTTCATCTATACTAAACAGCGTGTCTTTTTTCTTTCCTAAACACATAATTTTTGTTCCTGATTTTATAAATTCCTGATAACGAGAATAAATACTACTCCATGTTACAGCTTCTATAATCTTACTTTCTTGATTTATAAGTGATACAAAAGCATATTTATTATTTTTTTTATCTACTTTATTTTCTATTGCAAAAATAGTTCCAGCTATTAAACCAATACCTTCTCCCATATCATCAAATGGTTTTAGTATCTTCCTAAGTTCTTTAAATGGATCAACTGTTAAATACATAGACAAAGTTTCAAATTGCCAATCTTCTATACTACCTTGCATATATTTTTCTTCAAATTCTTTATAACATTTCTCATATCTTTCTTTTTCTTTTTTAATATACTTGTTCTTGTTGTATGCATTTAACCTAGCAAGGCATAAATCTTTATCTTTCCAAGTAATTTCATCTTCAACTAAACCTAACTCAAACATTTGTTTTTTTGTTTTAAGGTTTTTTACAGGTTTATATACTGTTGGTGTATATGCTGATTTACAATATTCGTATAAAAGAGTGCTTTTATCTTTATTAAACTCATTAAAAGCTCCTGATTTTATTAATGCTATAGTAGCTCGTTTACCTATATTGCAGCGTGTTATGAAGTCATTAAATGACTGGTATGGTCTGTTATTTATAATATCTGGAATAACAGAATCTCCAACATTTTTAATCATATTTATTCCGAATAATATAGAACTTTTACTTATTGAGAAAAAATCTATAGATTTATTTATATCTGGTTCTATAACTTTTACATTCATTTTCTTGCATTCAATTATATACTTCGCAATTTTTTCATAATCACCTATTTCTGAATTCAATAGCGCTGTCATAAATTCAGTAGGATAATAAGTCTTTAACCATGCTGTAATATAAGAAAGTAATCCATAAGCAGTAGAGTGTCCTTTGTTGAATGAATAAGTAGCTTGTTTCAATAAAAGTTTCCATATGTCTTCTATTTGTTTATCTGCCCATCCTCTTTGCTTCAGTCCATAATGCCATAGAATATGACCATCTTCATCTTTTACTACTTTATCTCTCAATTTTTCTTCAAGCGATTTCATGATTTCCATATCTTTTTTCCCAATGGCTCTACGTGCTAAATCCACCTCTGAATCAGGAAAATTCGCTAATCGGAATATAGATAAAGATTGCTCCTGATATAACAATACTCCATATGTGCTTTGCAATATAGATCTTAAATCTTCATGAATTAATTTCATATTTTCTGGATGTTGTTTGTTTTCTACAAAATCAGGAAACATAGCTTTACATGCAGGTCTATTAAGAGCATTAAGTGCAATTACATCTTCTATATTATCTGTCTGAGCATCAATATTCATTTGACGAGCTTCTGCACTTTCCATTTGGAAAACGCCTATTGTGTTGCCCTTCTTATAGATATTTTTATAAACTTTTGGATCATTTAAATTTATTTTATTTATATCTATATCATCATAAGTTAATTTTGCTAATTTCAAAGCATCATCTATAACATCAAGAGTTTTTAAACCTAAAAAGTCCATTTTTACTAAATGTAAATCGTCTAAAACATTATGCATTTCTAGTTGAATCATTGGCTGTTTATCTTTGTTTAAGCACAATGGAGCATAATCTATAATTGGTTTAGGGGATATGACAACTCCTGATGCATGACATCCTAAAGATTTTGGTAACCCTTCTAACTTTATAATGTATTTAAACCATAATGGATATTTTTTAGCATAAGTTTGTAATTTTTCATTAGAATCTATTATACTTTTTAATTGCTGGTCTTCTTCTATAGCTTCTCCTGTTTCTTCATCATATCTTGTAACTTTTGGAATCATTTTTGCAACAATGTCCCTAACTTGATATGTTAAATCAGGATAAGTATTATTTACCTGAAGAGCTTTTCCTATATCTCTACAGGCAACTTTCGTTGAAAATGAATTGAATGTACATATCGGAGCTACTTGTGTATGAAGAATATCTTCATATTTATTAAATAATTCTTTTGAAATGTCTATAATTTCTTTCCTTCTACGTTTTGACATATCCATATCATAATCTGCTAATGAAGTTCTACCTTTACTTGCAAATCTTGAAAAATCTAAGTTATATCTTAAGCTATTTATTCCTGTAACCCCCATGTCAAACAATGTCAAACAATTTCCTCCTGAACCACGACTAAATCCAAGAGGTATATTTCTTTTTTTTGCTGCCTTGGTTAGCATATATAACATTACAAAATAATCTATATAATGAACATAATCTAAAACTTCATATTCTGATTTAATTCTTTCAATATGTTTTTTCAATTCATTCTTAGGAAGTTTATTTAATTTTTTTTCCTTAAATCCTTTATTAATTAAATACATATAATATTGATTAATATTTTTAAATTCTTTTGGTATGGGTATTTCTGGC
This sequence comes from Clostridium acetobutylicum ATCC 824, assembly GCF_000008765.1. NCBI lineage: Bacteria > Bacillati > Bacillota > Clostridia > Eubacteriales > Clostridiaceae > Clostridium > Clostridium acetobutylicum. The sequence goes on along the minus strand of NC_003030.1, from coordinate 1,365,760 downwards.
ATTTGATTAGGAAGTGATAAATCTATTTTTACATTACATTCTTTTGCTATTTTTTCAGTATTACTTATAGCAAGTTCTATATCATCTTTGTCTATTTGTTTCATCATTATTTCTTTTATTTCTTTTTCTGATTTCAAATAACAACCATCATATATTTCTCCAACCTCTCTTTTTTCATTTGTTTGAATAAATATAGAATGGGCTTTTTGATCTTCTTTATTAATATAATGAGAATCGCTAGTCATTATATATGGTGTACCTGTTTCTTTTCCTAATCTTACAATTAATTTGTTCAGATTGGCTTGTTCTATTACATCATGATGCTGCATTTCTAAATAGAAGTTGGGAAATACTTTTTTATATTTATAAATCCATTCTTTAGCTTCATTATATTTATCTGCTAATAATAGCCTATCTATTCTTCCAGCCATGCAAGCACTAGATATAATTAGGTCTTTTGCATAAGGCTCAATTTCTTTTATATCTAACCTAGGTTTTTTATAAAAGCCTTCTAAATAAGAAATGGAGGATAGTTCATAAAGTGCTTTCAACCCTTCGTTATTTTTTGCTAGAAGAATTAAATGGTATCTTGTATCGTCTTTTATCCTTAAATTGTCTGCTTCATAAGCTTCTATTCCTAAAATAGTTTTTACTCCCTGTTTCTCTCCTTCTTTTTGAAAATTAACCATTGAGAACATATTGCCATGATTAGTTATAGCAATAGCTGAATATCCATATTCTTTTGCCTTGCTTATAATCTCTTCTGGTTTAGATATAGCATCTAATAAACTATAGCAGTCATGGCAATGCAACTCTGCGTAAGACATAAATTTATCATCTTCCTTTCAATATACTAAATGTCACAAGTCCTAATCATTTTTAGTGCAACATGTTTTATTCTTTAGTCTAATCTTCTTTTCATCAACAGTTATAAAATTTACTATCTGTTATAGTAAAATAACAAATTCCATCAAAATAAGTATGCTTTTCTTTTATTGTATCTACTATCTGACAATCACTCATTGACACACCACTCCTTGATTTAAAATCTATCTATCCTTTTATATACATTCTCATCTTCTGTATAAAGTAGATATCGAGGGTACTCTTTCTTAGTTCCTTTTTTACACAGCTATTTGTTTATTATTCCATTCCTCTAAAACCTGTTTGAAAATACTTTCTAGTATCGTTACTGGAATACTATTTCCTGCCTGCTTATATAAATCTCTTCGACTATTCACTTTTGCGGCTGCTTCAAAATCTTCTTCTGAAAAGCCTTGTAATAACCAACACTCCTTTTCGGTTAGAAAACGATATTTTCCATTTCCTAGACTGATAACTTGAGCAGGACACCTATCTTGTCGAGTTGTTATTGTATAGCAATAATCTTTTATTATTGTGGCTCTACTGACACCTTTTTTACCTATGGCTCTCAGAATACTAGGTTGGGTAACAGTATAGTACTCATCAACATTAGTTTGTAAAAAAGATGATAAAGGTCTTAGTTTCCTATGCTCCAATTTATCAAAATCAAATTTTTTACCATCTAAACAGCTAATCGTAAAAACTCTTTCCCTACGCTGAGGCAGTCCAAAATCCATAGCATTTAGTATTTCATAGTTATTGGTATATCCCATTTTTTTCATTTCTTCTAAATACTTATCAAAGTTATGTTTCATGTGCTTTGATAGCACATTTTTTACATTTTCCCATACTACAACTCGAGGTTTCCAAATACCCATTTGTTTAATTATGCTGATAGTCTCCCACATAAGACTTGACCTTGTCTCACTACCTTGCTCTGCTCCCTTTTGATACCCTGCTATTGAAAAATCTTGGCAAGGACTTCCATGTATCAAAACATCTGGTTTGAGATTATATCCAATGACATTTTGCGTTTTATACATTAAATCCTTTTTAAACATTTCATTATAAGTTTTTACTGGCTTTGGATCTATCTCTACGTAATCAATAGCCTTTATGTCTATTCCAATATTTTTAAATGCTTTTCTTGGTGCGCCTATTCCTCCGAATAGCTCTAACGTTTTTATTATAATATTTTCCTCCAATCTTCATGTAAATTCTATTTTTTATCTTTAATCCCATATTGACAAGATGGATCAGATGGTGGTCTTGATGCTTTTTCCTTCTCTATTGTAATTTTCTCTTTAACTTCCTCTATGGTTTTACAGCAATCATTACAACAATAAGTGAAAAAATATCTTTGTATTTATCAGATATACTTCTATATAAACTCCTCTGCACTTTACATAAATCCTCTATCTCAAAGCCTTGTTCTTTTTTAAATTCTTTATGACAAAATCTACATTCTTTCCAGAAGAAAGGTTTAATTATTTTAATATTAGGATATGTTGTTACTTTTTTATCTCGTTTCATTTCAATCTTCCTTCAAACTCTAGCGATATACTACAATAGTTTTCATTTGATAAATACTTATTTTTTATATCTATAAATTTATCCCATATTTCAGCCTCAATTGTTATATAACCATTATCATTAATGTGTTCTGTTGCTTTAGTAATTACTCCAATTGGATAATCTTTAGTTCCTTTTTTGATAATTGGTTTACCTATATAATTTTCTAATTTTACCTTATGTTCCTTTTTTGTAATAAATTTAATATGCAAAATTTTCACCTCACATTTTAAATTAGATTGACTAACAACTCATATCATAAACAAGCGTATTGTTTTGAATATCAAATTCTAATAAAGGTTTTATTTGTTCTATTGTCTTTTTTATCTCTTTTTGAATCAAATCTATATTTTCTATAACATCTCCATTTCTCATACAATAGAAATCGTCTTTGTTTATATTGTATTTTTCATATCCCTTATTTAATAATTCATTACAAAAATTATAAAAATTATAGATATCTTCTTTTATTAAAAGAAATTCATCCCTAAAAGAAAATTTTGCATTTTTCTTAAACCAATCATTTATCCAATAATGTTTTCTCCAATAGCATAACTCTTCTTCCTTAGAGCATCCTTCTTTATTAATATAATCTTGATATTCTTCATTTGTTTTTAATTTTATATTTTTAAATTTATATATACTGATATCCATTCCCATAAAATTCGACCTTTCATTGATTTTATTTTACAATTATTTATAAAATCTTAGTTTTATATACTAAATGTCATAAGTTGTTTACAAGAAATCTTTTAATGACTCACATAAAGCTTTTGCTTCATACCAATCTCTAGCCCTCACAAACCTGTTTTCGCTTTTGTTATGGTGTGCATCAAACAAGATTTTATTTCCCTTAAAGTTTTCTAAATTTAGTGGGTTATCATCAATTAAAATATCTAAGTGTACTAAGCCTTTATTATGACAAAATATAATATTTTGATAAGATATAAAAGGGAACTTCTCTTTAATCCAATTTCCTTTATCTTCACATACTTTATAATGTGTTGCTGATACAATATAAATATTAAAAATTGATGTTAATTCCTCTAGGGCTGTTTCAGCAAATGGTTGCACACCTAAATTTCTAAAGAAATGAGGTTCTTTCAGGATATCATAGATTTTTTTACCACATTCAGGCTTTACATAATTTTCTATATCCCAGCCCTTTATATCTGATGGCAATAATTTATCCTTATATATTTCATTATATCGTTTTACCCATTCTCTATCTAACGTGTTTAGAGTTGTATCTAAATCTATTCCTAATGTTGGTTTATTCATTTATAACACCCCACTTAGCTAACATTCCTTTAACTTTTAAAAAATTTTCCAAAGATGTTTTTCCATATACCTTTTCGATATCAGGATCTAATTCTACTTTTTGAAATGCAGTTAAATCATCTAACATCCTTCTGTAAAATTCAAGAAAAAAATCCTTACGGTTACTTTTAACCTTTTCCTTTTCTCGTTCTAAAAATCTTTTAATTTTTGTCTTTTCAGGACATTGTAAAAAAATACCCTTTACATTTTGTTTTCCAAATTTATTTATTAAAGTATAGTATCCACCTTGATCAACAATAATAAATTGGTTTACTTTTGGGTTTACTGCAATTTTGGGTAATCCATAGTACCATATTCCTTCTTTTGTTTTATATTTCCGATACTCTACATATTGATCTAAAGATAAACCATGCAAAAATTCTTTTTCAGTTATAAAATTATACTCTTTACCTTGCTGCTCACCCTCTCGAATAGTTCTAGTTGTATTTGAAATGCAAATACGAATACCTGTGGCAGCATAAAGCATTTTTAATACTGTATCTTTACCAACACATGATCCACCCATAAGAGCAATTAACACTAACGCTCACTCCTTTCAATTTCTTCTTCAAGTAGTATTAACACTAATTTTTTTATTACCCTATTGATTGAGAAATTACCTCTATTTATATCTTGAAAAAGACACTTTCGTGATACATTTCCCATCTTAATAATAATTACGTTCTTTTTTCTATCTACAGATATTTTCAAGTCTTTTATGTTAAATAAATTATTTAAAGATGTTTTTATTTTTTCTTCTTTTCTTTCTTCTTTTTTATAGTTTTCATTTAACTCTTCAATAGCCACATTTATATTTTTTATTACTTCTTTAGCATGTTCAATAGTTTCTGCATCATATGAAAAAAACATTTTATCACCCTTATCGTCTGTTCCCTTTAAATACAAATTATGCTCTGACATATAAGGAGAATCTATACTTTTTAAATTAATACCATTGGTGGCTTTGAATCTAAAACTTCCTCTTTTAATAATCTCCTCATCTTGGTAAAGTATCCTTCCAATAATTAAATTACTCATTTGTCTTAACTCTACTTTTAAAACAACACTTTGTTTAGCTTGAGAATTATTAAAAAGTTTTGCTTCTACAAAACCATACTTTTCTCCTTGAGCGATATCAGAAAAAGATTTAAACTTCTCTTTATATCCTAAATACAAATTGTTAAATTTACCATTTAGACTTGATCCTTTAAACCCATTTATAAAAGCTTCATTTTTAATATTTTTTATAATAAAATTCTTCCCACATATGATATCTATTACATCTCCCACTCTAAATATTTCTCCTTGATTTTTAAATGCGTAATCCCCAATATATCCATAAAAGCTTTCATCTTTTTTATATTTAAGTTCTCCTCGAAAAAGAAACACTTGAATACAATTATCAAAATAAATATCTCCATCTTTTAAATCTTTATAACTTTTAACAATTTTCCAATTATTAAAGTTTTCCTCAAGAATATCTTCTATTGTAGATGCTTCCCTCCCCATAATAAATGGATAACTACAAACACTCTTATTCTCAACAAATATAGATATTCTATTCCCAATTTTTATTACATCTCCAATATGAAAAACTCCTTTAGGTGTTTTTATTTCTTTCCCTATCTCTCCAAAGCAACTACCACTTCTATAATATAACTTTCCTAACATAATACATTTCTCCTTCATATACTAATTGTTATTAGTATATTGAATTTTTTTATTCTTTTAACATTTAGCTATCCTAATATAATAAGGACTACTCTCTATTTACACCTCACTTTCTTTTGAAGAACTCCACTTCTTTATAAGAGTATCCACAAAGCAACCAGAGAAATCCTACTCCAAACCTGTTTGGGTGCCATATTCCTAAAAAAGATAATATAGCCATTAAGCAACAAATTATTACTCCAACAATATCTAATTTTTTAATACTAATCACCACCTTTTCACCTCACAGTTATATTACCATACTAATTGTCATAAGTCAATATAGTATCAATAATAAAGATAAATGAGATATCTACTTTGTATTTCTTATAAGATAAAAACAGCATAAACTTATACATACAAGCTATACTTTCCCCATTAGATATTAAAATAGTGTTGAAATTAAGAGAGCTTATAAGTCTTCTTAATTCCAACACTATTTTACCTTATTACTTTATATCTCTTACCATGGTGCATCAGGAAACATTGATAATATTGATATTCCACCTTTAGTTGTTACCAAAACACCTATTACTAATGTTAAAACTAGCATTGATAAAAACTTTTTGTGCTTTTTTAAAAAGAACATATCTACTCCCCCTATGAAATTCTTTTATTAAAATTATATAATTCTTTAAGCGTTTGTATGTCTTCTGCTTCTAAATAAAATTCTATCAGTTTACATTCGAGATTTCTAGATATTTTTTTCTCCCTTCCACAGATTACAAAAAACTCATCCTTCATTTTTGATATACTTTTTTCATCATTTAGTGAAATATATATATCTATTAAATCTGAAAGTATATCTTTTATCAAAGAGTTACGATTGAATTTTTTAGCATAATTTAAAGCTATATAATAAAATTTTTCTGCCTTTTTTGTTTCATTCAGTTTTGAATGCATTCTTCCTACTTCACAATAAGTATTTGGTAAATACTTATTGTTTTGGTTCAAATTATTTATGTATTCATCTACAATATTTAAAACTTCTTTTGCCTTTTCCTTATTGTTAAGTTCCATATGAATATAAATTGAATTAATTAAAGCCACTAAATAGCTTTGACAGTTATCCTTATTTATATTATTGATTATTCTTTCATTTAAATCTAGACTTTCAGCATACCTCTCAAGTTCTCCAAAACAAACAACTTTTTGATTCATGACAGCATAATACCTATCCATACCTATTCTCTGAACTTTTTTTTCAATCTTTTCTAATCTTTTTAAGGCTTTATCATATTCTTTAAGCTTAATGTAACATAACGCACTATTATACATGAAAATACAATAATATTCTTCATTTATGTTTTTAAAGTTATTTATTGCAAAGTCACAGCACTTTATGTTCTCATCATATTTGTCCATATAAAAATACACCATGGACAATTTTCGTAAAATAGATATAAGATTATCACTATAAATAGTATTATCCATCAATGCTTTGGCTTTTTCGTAATACATACAACTATTATGTAAGTCATTCGTATTAAAAAAGTAATCTCCAGCTAATTCAAAAATAATAATTTTTTTATCAATTATATTCCAATTTACGGTGAAGTTTTCGACTTCATCTAATTTATTTTGAAACATTCCATCCTTATAAACACTTAAATCCTTAAGTTCTGTTATATATCTATCAAGTATTTTATTAGCTTGTGATTCCTCATCCTCTAATAAATACTCTATATCCTCATCAGTCTCTATATCCCGATTGTTACATATTCCCTGTAAATTTTTAAACATAATTTCAGCTGCATGTCTAGTTAGTCTTGCCTTTCCATGTTCTATCTGGCTTATAAGGTTTCTTGTTATTTCATTTCCCGCTAGATCATCTTGATTTAATTTATATTTCTCTCTTAGTTTTTTTAACTTCACACCTGTAGGTAATATCTCATAGACACACATATGACAAAACTCTCCTTACAGTAATAAATTTTATTTACTATATAATAGCATCATATGGAATTAATGTCAAACTAAAAAAAATAGCTCACTATTTCTTCTATATGGTAGTGAGCTATTTTTCTAACATTTTTACTATTTTAATTTATTTATATTGTTCATCTCTATTGAGATTCTCCTGATACTTTATATCTAATTTACTTCTTTTTAAGTATATACCTTCACTATAGAAGTTTCTGAAACTTTAACATTTGAAAATATTATACTAACCTTTATCCTCAGAAAATACATGTTTATTTTTTATATTTATAATCAATCTTCTATATATTTATCTATTTTATTAACATGCTACTTAAAAATATAATATAGAACATATATCCATAATAAACAATATCTAATATTGTAAAGGTAATATTCACCAAGCTTAATTTTGAATATTTATCTATTTTTATCTTAAGCTTTGCTCTATCTTCCAAGTTATTGAGGTCTATTTTTCTTTTGTTTTTAGTAGATTTTATTATAGTAAATGAAATTGTAATAATAAATATACATATCATTATAAGTGTTAGATATTTGTATCTGTCATAATTTAATTCATTGATATAATATCCGATTTCAACAATTATATCTATTGTGACAAGAATAAGTCCCAACAGTCCTATAAGAGAACCTTTTATTAAATTCTCTTTTTCTATCATTCTTGATCTTTTTCGTAAGTATTTAAAATCTTGTTTCTAGATAGAAAAAACAAATATTCAACTAAACTTCCTTTGAATAAATGAATTAAAGACAGTACTAAGAAAATATTGTTAATAATTTCAACATAAATTTACCTCATTTGCATTATTTTATTTTCTGTAAAAATCTCCTTATTGCTATGACAAAGTTCTAAATCCATATTGCTTGTCCTATTATCTTTTTTACAAAGATATTCATATATTAGATCGTTAAAATATTTCTTGAAAATATATCCTTTTCCCTATTTAATTACTACTTTTTCTTGTGATTTCTGAATTTCTATTTTACCTGTTACATCTTCACCAGTTTCTTTGTTATAAACTCTGCCATCAATTATTTCTAACTTAGTTTTTAAGTTTTTCCAATTTAAAGTTTTTACTGTCTGTTCTTCAATAAATGAGGGAAATGTTTTAAGCAAATCTTCATTAAGATCAGGTTTTATAAGTGTTTCCTGTGGTATTTTTATTTGCACTGTACCTGATAAAAATTTCAAGCTATATTGAGTTTTTGTTTTCTTCTTATTTTTATCTGACATTACTGCTTGTTTTAGATTAAAAGCAATCCATTTCTTTTGTTTCTCTAGTTTAGAAATCTGGCTATTTAATTTTAAATCTAAATTATCTTTTTTCTCTTTATAAATAGACTTAAACCTTTCTTGCTGCTCTTCTAACTCTTTATATTTTTCAATAGCATCATCTATGCTACCATCAGAATAAAATGCTAGTTTTTTAACTTCTTCAGCATCTTTTTTCTCCTCATCTGTAATAAATAGAGAATTAAAAAAATCCTCTATACTATTTTTATTGTTTTTATCTATCATTTGGTTTTTTTCTTTATTTTCTGACATAATATATCTCTCCTCTTAATTGTTTTAACTTTTATAACTTAAAGTTCCCAACAACCATAAGCATAATGCCCTAATTGTCTACCACATTCTTTACATTTAACTATATATTCTACCATCCAATGTTCTTCATAGTACTCATTGATATTTCCCAAATTAGTACACCCACAAAAACATTTTAATGGAGTACCATCTTTTGCTATTAATCCATCTTCTATCTTCTTATCAATATATTTTTTATATTCATCTTCCAATATCTATTCAGTCCTTTTCAACAGCATTTAATCATACTAACCGTTATAAGTTCATTACTCTATTCCAGTAGAACCAAAACCCTTATTTGCTCTTTTTGTATTACTTAAATTATCAATTATATTTAATTTGTATCTTCTGAATTTGGCAAAAACTAATTGTCCCAACCTGTCACCTTCATGTATGACAAATGGTTCATTGCTTGTGTTTAATAAAATTATACCTATATCGCCCCTATAATCATTATCAATTGTACCAAGTATAGCGGTAATACCATGCTCTAAAGCAAGACCACTCCTAGGTCTTAATTGGGCTTCTATATTAGGAGGTAACTCAATATGAACTCCCGTTTTTATTAAAATCCTTTTATGAGGGTTTAAATAAAAATCACCTGAAAATTTATGCATTTCTTTACTTTTGGGTAAAATATATCTCCACGCTCTTAAGTCTAGTCCTACTGATCCCTCCGTTTTATACTGAGGTAAAAATCTCATATCTTCAAAATCCACTTTACACTTTATTTTTTTCATAACTTATTTTTATTCCTCTCTATATATATGTTTTTCCGTTACTTGTGATATTCTATCAGCTCTTTCTGCTGCTTTTCCAGCACCAAATCTTTCATCTAAACTTAAATATCCTGTAACTCTTGATATTCCCTGAATATCGTGGCTTCCGCACTTATTGCACTTCATATCTGATGCATCCAAATACTTTCCACAGTCCTTGCAATATCTTATATGAAAATTCATTCCAATATAACTTATATTAGTGTTTTCATAAGCATATTTAACTATATTCATTACAGTTTCTTCATTTGGATAACCATCAAGTTCTATATATGATATATGTCCACCATTACATAATTTGTGATAAGGTGCTTCAATACTTATTTTTTTCTTTATAGATATACCAAAACTAACTGGTATATGATAACTATTAGTATAGTAATCCTTGTCTGTAACGCCTTTTATGTTTCCAAAACGAATCTTATCTTTAGCTATAAACTTTCCAGACAAGCCCTCTGCTGGTGTAGCATAACAGCTCCAATTTAGATTAATTTCTTTTGTCATTTTATCCGTATAATCTCTTATATATGAAATTATCTTAAATCCAAGTTCTTTTGCTTCTTCTGTTTCTCCATGATGATGTCCTGTAAGTGCCACAAGTGTTTCTGCAAGTCCAATAAATCCAATAGCCCAAGTTCCTTGTCTTAAAACTGGTTCTATTGAGTCATTTGATTTTAAATTTTCAGAACCTTTCATAAGGCTTTGTCCCATAACAAATGGTAAATCTTTAACTTTTAACTTTTTAAGCACACTATATCTGTGAAGCAAGCTTTCTTTTGCGATTTCAAGTCTTGAATGTAAAAGTTCAAAGAATTTATCTACATCACCTTTTGCAAGTATACCTAGTCTTGGTAAGTTAATAGTTGTAGGTGCTATATTTCCTCGTCCTATTGAACCTTCTTCACCATTAATATTAGAACATACATAGGTTCTACATCCCATAGTTGCTGGTATTATACCTTTATCATAATACTCTTTATTAAAATCAGCATCTATATTCATAAATGTAGGGTTCATTCTTTTAGCTGTGACTCTACAAGCTAGTTTAAATAAATAATAGTATGGATCATTTTCGTTTCTATTCACGCCACTTTTAACTCTAAAAATTATATTAGGAAAAATTGGCTGTTCACCATTTCCAAGTCCTTTTTCATATTCCTCTAGAAATATTCTACATACAAGTGCAGCATCCTTAGATCTTGGTATTCCAATATTTATAGACGAAAATGGCACTTGTGAACCAGCTCTACTATGCATTGTATTTAAATTATATATTACACCTTGCATAGCCTGATGTATTCTATGTTTTAATTCTTCTTCTATTCTTGTATTATCTATTCTCCCAATTGCACTAAGATTTTTTCTTATTTCCTGTCTAGTTGGCTCAACAAACTCAGCCATATCGTTATCAAAATCAGGATGTGACTGACCTCCAAACATATCATTTTGCGTTGATTGTAGAAGTATGCATGAAAGTTCCGAAGCTGATTCTATCCTCTTTGGTGGTTTTATATATCCATAACCTGTATTAAATCCACTTTGTAGAACTTCTTTTGTCGGAATATGAAGGCAGTTTGTAGTTAAATTATAGCTATCTAAATCATGAATATAAATGTCTCCATTCTCATGCGCTTGAGCTATTTTCCTTGGCATTTTTAATAAGTTATGAACTTTATTAGATTCACTCGCTATTCTAAGAAGCTTTGAACTAAAATTATTCCCAACATTAGCGTTATCTCTATCGGTTTCTACCCCTATCTTGTCTATAATCTTCATAAGATTAGACTTATCTTGTCTTATTTTTGTCCTTTCTTTTCTGTAATCTGAATAAGCCTTTGCAACATTTTTATTATATTTATTTAGGACATCTATTACTATATCTTGAACTTTTTCAATTTCAATTTTTTTCAAGTTTGTTTCATCTATTTTCATCAAAATGTCACATAAAGCATCATCATCCCAACATTCGTTTACTTCGATAGATTTTTCTGCTTTTTTTATTGCATGTTCTATTCTTAATATATCAAAATCCTTTTCTCTACCATCACGTTTTATAACTTTTTTTATCATTAAACTAACTCCTCCTTACATTTTTAAAAACTATATCGTATGGTCAACATAGATATTTTGCATATTCCAACTAGCTACAACACTTGTACCAAATTGATTTTCCAATTCAGATATAGACATAAACCTATATTCTTGTTCAATTTCTGGATATTTGCAATGATCTACTTTAGATATAAACATTTTAAAAGGTCTTACGTATACTTTTTTTTCTCCATACATAGCCTGATACACTACCACCTTTTCCTTATCTTCACTATTTTCAGCTATATAAAGTACTTTATAGTAATTTCCTTTAAAATGCCTATAATATGATCCTTTTTTTATAAGCCTTTCTGCTTTTTCTACTTGAATAGACATATCAGCACTTTTTGAAACAAAAGTAAGTTTATTTACGTTTCCTAGTTTATCTTTTATTTTAAATATAATAAGACCGTTATTCTTCTTATTATGGCTTCCATTAAAGATATTTTCTATTTGGAGTATTTCCCCATCCATTAAAATATCTTTCCATTTAGAATTATTTTTATTTGATTCCATATATCCAATCACCATCTTTCCTTTATAATGTATTAAGTGTTAATAATTAATTACATTATAAAAAATCATTTTATTTTTTTATTCTTGTTGGGCTTAAATAAATCTTTGAATTCACTTAAATCATTTGCTACACTAATTGCTACAATCTTAATTCCTTTAGCAAATTTATGGTTTAAATTATCATCATAAGTTTTATCATAATACTCCTGTTTCTTATCAAAATTTTCTTGATAATTTACTATAATCTCTGGCACAGGAAAGCCCTCTATTTTTATTACTACAGCAACATAACTATAAGCTTGATTTTTTGCCTTTATGAAACATTTATCTAATTCTTGCTTTCTTGTTTTTTTCATATTATTTACACTTCCTTGTTAGATTTTTACTCTTACTATTACTAAAACAAAGTATTTTATTTCAGACTTTATTTTCTTTTCTTTTTAATAAAAATTATAATAGCAGCTACAATTATAAAAATTATTATAAATGTAATTACATCAAACATAACCGATTTCACACCAACATATGACCTATAGCTATAATATCCATTGTTATAAATAGGTTGAGAACTATGAGTTATAGCTCTATATAAAAAATAATTACTCCAAAAATTTCCTTTATACCCACCATAAGAATTATAACTATAGTGACTATGGTTATGATTGTAATAGTGATTATGAACCACAGTAGTGTGATAAACATTTATATTTTTCCTAACTATAACATGTTTTTTAATAGTAGGTATTTTAGCTTTTTTACTTTTCTTTGATGCTATTTTAGTTTTTGGTGCTTTACTAAAGTTTCCTGTTTTAAATCCATTTCTTAAAGTAGAATGTTTTATACCTGATGAATGAGTAATACTTTTACTACTAAATGAATGTGTAGATATATGACTTGATGAAGAATGAAAAGAACTATGAAAACTTCCAGAATGAAACCCACCATGAACTCCCCTTGCGCTAATGCTAACTGCTATAAGTGAAGCAAAAAATAATGAAATAACTAGTAAACTAAATTTTTTTATCATTCAACTTATTCCCCTCTTTTATAATATTTCATCTCTAAATTAAAACATTTTTTCTTTTTTTATTTTTTCTATAATTAATAACATTTTCAGCATATTTATATTGTCTTTTTATATAATCATCTTTTAATGTTCCTCCTGAATAAATCCAATCCCTGACTCTTTGGTAAATGTCATTGAATATATATGGTTTTAGTAAACCAGAACAATATATTAAATCAGATAACCTATTTATACTTATATTTCTCTTTATCATCTATTATCTCCTTTCTAACAGCATTATCTTCCCATTCAAGTAATTTATTTATTCTTGCTTCTAACTTAGGTAATATCTTTTGTTTTTGAATTTCTAGGTTATATCCTTTAATAACTAGATTCTTAAGATAAGTTTTATAGCTAATTATCTTTCCCATTCCCATTACCTCCTTTATACCTTAAATCATTTTCCATCTTATATAGTGAATCAGAAATTTTTTCCAACTTATAATTTAAATTGTCACTATATAACTTTGTGAGGTTTTCTATTTGCTTTATTTTTCCACTCAATGCATTCCAGTTATCAATGGTTGATTGATTTATAAACGCTTTGTTATCTATTGTTTGTCACTTCCCTTCTTATAAAATTCGTATTTTATACGCTTTTAGTGTCTACTACGTTATTTCTCTTTAAATTTAGGAAATCTATTATATCCTATTTGAGGATTATTGGATTCATAAAGTCTTATATATTCAATTTCTTTTTTGTTAACTTCTTTGTCTGTTGCGCTTTCTGACTCCCATAATATTTCTTTCCTTATTGTGAAATCTCTTTTTTGTTCTCTTGTAAAATCTTTTTCTATTAAATCATTATTTGCACTTCCAAAATAGTTAATACTATCGGTCAAATCTTTGCCAATATAAATTTTTCCATTTGGATAAGTTATTCTATATACAACTTTCATAAAACATCCTCCTTTTACCTTATCATGTTATCATACTAAACGTTATAAGTCAAATAAAAAGTGTACTCCCCTATTTGACTCTACTTCCAAAAATATTTTTACAGTTAGTTCTTCATGTGACATAAATCATCTCCACGAATTAGCTATTTTGTACGTTTTATAAAGTGAAAATGCATTGGTAAATCTTTATAGCTTATTTTTTTATAACAGTTTAAATCTTTTATAAAACATTTAAAAAACCCTTTATTGTTCACTCCTGATTTTGATTCTGCTATATAATTTACATTATTAATTTCTAACACAAAAAACTTTTTAGTTTTAATATCTTGCTTAAACGTATTTAATCGAAAATAATCCCAATCAAATTTACCTCCTATTATCCTACCTAATTCACTATACTTACTACTTTTCTTCATATAATAATCTTTATCTGTTCCACCCATAGCTGACTTAACAAATCCACTGCAATTGCAATCAACAACATTATCACATTGACGAATCAAAGAACATCCACCACAACATCTATCATCTTTAAATGTAGGACATTGTGGTTTACCATATGGGATTTTATATTTATTGTTTTTATTTCTATTTCTTGCTTCGAAATTATTACAAATATAAAGTTGTTTCGAATTTTTCACCAAAGTATAATTTTTATTATACTTAAAAATCCTTTTAATAAACTTTATTGTTCTCTTCACCCTTTTCTCCTTTCATTTCTAAAATAGGCTGCACTTATCTTTTCTATACTTAAAAACTTTATTCTTAAATGTTTTTTTATCAATATTATACTTATCGCAATAGCATTTCTTACATAAATAATCTTCATCAGCAACATTACTGAATCCCTTTTCTTGTCCTGCAACTTTTAACGACATTCCAATCTCTTCTGGATTTAGTTTTTTACCACAGCAAAAACATTCTTTTTTAAAGTATTTTTTAGCAAGTTCTTCTGATATACCAAGTAATTTCATAACTTTTTGGATTCTTTCTTTTGTCATTTTGAGCTTTGTAATTTCATAAATCTGGCTTTTACCTTGTTTCCATCTTCCTTCTAACCATTCTTTTAAACTCCATTTTAAATTACTTCCTACACTACATACTTCGTAATTCTTCTCAACTATTTTCATCCATCTACTCCATTGAAAAGGATAAAAATATTGAGTTAATAAATCTATATAATCACTTTGAAAAGGACATATAAGACATCCACAGCGATTATATCCTAGCTTGTACATATGATTTACTTTTATATTATTCATAAGAATATAAAGCCAAATATCTATATCTGTCCATTCAAGAATAGGTAAAAACCTTTTCCAATTCTCAGGAACATTATTTTTCTCTCCCATTGATTTATTTAAATCATAATCATATTTTGATCTATCTGGAGACTCATCTCTTCGCATCCCCAAAATAAGCAAATACTTTTTGTCCTTATCCAAGTAGTCTTTCATCCTACCTTCTTTGTAATTACTGCAACAATTTCTATTTGTAACGCATGGAAGAAAATAATTTTTATCTTCGGTTATCCATTCAATAATTCCTTTTTGGGGATTGTGAATGTTTAACTTATCATTGGGTAGTTCTTTTATGTGTAAATAAGTTTGTGCTGTATCATTTGTCGTATTATTAAAATCAATTTTATAATCTTTGTTTTTAAGCAATGGTAAAATTTTATTTACAAAAATATAGAATAAGACATCACTATCTTTTCCACCTGAATGAGCTAACCTTTTTTCGTGATACCTATATTTCTTTATAAATTTTAAACTTTTACTTACTGACCTATTCTCTAAAAAAATCAACCTATTTTTATTAAGTGATATTTCTTCTTCTAATGTATAATTGTGAAGTACTTTTACTTGCTTTTTATCTCTTACAGCAACTATATTTTTTTCAAATTTGTATATGTTGTTTTTAACAATTTTTATAATATTATCTTCTATTTTAAATCTTATTAGTAATTCTTTGTTGCTTGAATTTAGATATATTTTTGTTCCATTTCTCCAACAATTGTTGGGTATCTTTATTCCTGTTTTTTTCTCAAAGAATAACTTTTCTTCTTCAAAAATTGGTTTCATTTTCTCCACCTTATTTAATTCAAATTGTCTGAACTAAATAAGGATTAAAACATACTTACCTTTAATCTGGTTTCATGATCTTTTGCATTTTCTATGCTCATCACTCTTACCGCCTTAAAGTAAAAATAATGAATATTCTTAGGCGTGTTTTTTACGTTTTAGCCTGTTTTTTTTGCAAAATAATAAGTGACTAAATTACTATTTTGCTATACAACCTCTTTGTGAGGAACTTGAGAATAAAACCAAAATTGTAACTCAAAGAGTTACTAATCCTTTACAACAACTATCAAGAATTTGAACGTTTGATAATTGTCTATTAGGAAATTTTTTATTGAAATCATTTATATATTTATCCAAATATTTTTGCATATCTTCCTCTGGAGAATATGTTTTTATTAAAAAATACATCTCCTTTTCTCTCCTGTTTCCTCGAAAAGTTGTATATCTGAATTTAACCTTATATATGCTTATAGGAATCTCTTCAAGAAAACTTATAACTTGTCTAGGGTGTATTTTCTTTTTAAAAGTACTTTGAATTTTCTCTTTTGAAAAATCATCTTTGTCTGGTAAAAAAGTAATACCATCTATAAGCTTCAACATAGCGTTTATATTAGACATCTTAAAAACAGATCCTTTCATACTAATTGCTATAAGCTATATGACTTTTACTTGTGCGAATTTATTTTTTTCTCCCTTCTTCCACACATAATGGGCGTATACAATAGAGTTGATCTTAGCATCATTAGTAAAACTCATTCTCTATCCCTCCACATTAATTAATAAATAAAAGCAACATAAGCAAATATATAAAAATAAATATTATAAATATCATGTTCTGCAAATGAATTAAAGCAGAAAAAAATGATATAATCGTCATTGTTCCGACTACGAACAGTTTCTTACTCATTATTTTCATTTATAATATATCTCCTGTTGTATATCCTTTTAAAAATTCGAAGTTATCTTTAACATCTTTATAATCTTGTATCATAATTTGCTTTTTCTCTCTTCCTCTAAAATATGAGACTTGAGGTATTCCCATAACACTAAGACTTCTATACAAACCGCTACAAGTAGTCTTAAAGTCTTGTATTTTATCAATAGAATTCCAATATACAAACTCTATATCTCTAAAATTAAATTTTATATGCTTCTTTATCATTATGGTAAAGTCTACTGGCACAACATTCTCCAAAACCACATTTATTGGTTGAAAATTTTTACCTGTTAACCTATTTATTTTCTCTATTTGCTTAATCAAATTTAATGTTAAAAATTCTGCTTTTATTAACAAGTCAAACTTATCTACCTTTTTAAACTCCTTATTTTTTAATTTTTGTTCTAATGTATCAAGCAATTTTTCTAAATTTTCTTTTTTTATTTCTATTCCTGCTGCTCTTTCATGCCCTTGTGATTTTGCTAATTTTGTATTATTTACAATAGTTTTAAAATCTATATTAGACCTTAAACTTCCTATATATTTATCAAAATCTTTTGCTGGATTTGGGTAACTTAAAACTATTGCTGGCTTATCAAATTTACTACAAACTTTTGTAGCAATAACTCCAGCTATGCCTTTATTCTCAACAAATCCAAAAGATACTTTTTTGTTTTCGGAGTTATTTTGCTTCATTTGAAATTCCAAATTGATCATAGATATATCAACCAACTTATTCTGCTTTTCCTTTATTTCTTTTAATTTTTTAAGTAATTTTTTTGACTGTTTTTTTTCTTCTTCAAATAAAAAATCAATTGCTATTTTATTTTCTCTCATCCTTATAGCTGCATTTACCAGCGGTGCCACAGAAAATAATATGGATGTACTATTAAAATCATACGTTCCTATAGCAGTCTTTAATCCAACATTAACAAGGTGCTTAAACCCCATAGTTATAATTAACCTGTTCTCCATATATGATTCACCAACATCCATTACATCCGCTAAGATTCCTGCTGCTGCTAAATCAACATAATTCAAAGCATATTTTGTTTTCATTAGGCTATCTATAGCAAGACAGCCTTTCCATACTACTCCTGCTCCACTTAATTGTTTATTTGGGTAATCTTCAAACTGACTATTAACAATACAAACATTCTGATTGTTAGGCTCATCATGATGATCATATATTATAACTTCAACCCCATTTTGTTTTAAATAATCTTGCTCCTTGTGGTTGCCTGTACTAGAGTCTACAGCAATTAAAATATCTGTATTTTGGATAATATTATCTAAATTAATACTGCTTAAACCATGTTCTTTTCCAATACTATAAGCAATATCAACATTAGGTGTAAAGTTCAACAAATATTTTCTCATAATTGTTCCTGCGGCAGTACCATCTAAGTCACAATCATAGAAGATTGTAAATTTCTTATTTTCTTTTATTCCTTTTATTATTATTTCTGCTGCTTCAAATATTCTTTTTAATTTACTTAATGGAATGAAATCAGAAGGTAATGGATTAAGAAAATGTTTTAAATTTTTTATCCCTCTATTTCTCAAAATATTTTCTATTGATAAATCTGTAGGTTTTTTGTTTAAATTTACCCATTGTTTTTCCACTCGATAACAGGCACTTCCTTTCTATAAACGCTATATAAGATTCTCCAAGTATCTACATTGTCACAAGGAGATTCTTTTTCTTTTTTCATTAAATTCGCTTCATCCTTGATTATAAAGATATTTACAGTCTTTACTGGATACATTAGTTTCTTAATGTTCTCATAAACTTCTTCCTCAGTTACATCTTTATCTAAAGCTAAAGTTATTGTCACATTCATTCGCAACAACTTTTCTGCCTGTACTTCTGAAATGCACTTTCCTCCTATTGCTACTACATTCTTAATTCCTATCCCCCAGAGCTTTATAACAGATTTTTCGCTTTCTACAACTATAACTTCACTTTTTTCTTTTATATATTTTTCATTCTGCCAAGCTCCAAAAAGTATTTTTCCTTTAGGGTAAACATATATTGGAAAATATTTATTTTTATCAATTAACTCATCATCTAATAATCTTCCTTTTACTCCTACTATTTCTCCTGCCGACTCTTCTCTGATAGGAAATATTATTCTTTGACTTATTACATCTAAAAAACATTCCCAATATTTTTGAGTTTTTTCTGAAATCCCTTCATCTAACCATTTTCTATTGGGTATCTTTACAAATTGATTTAAAATGTTTTCTGGGAAAGACTTAAGAATATCTTCTTCTGTTTCCTTTTTACCTGTTTCAACAAAATCTAAAAACTTCAAAAAGCTTGGTTTTTGTTGTTTAGGTTCATAGAAGTATGATAAACCAAGAATATTAGTTATCTTTCTCATAGCCTTTGAAAAAGATAACTTACATAAGAATTCAACTAAAGCTATAATATCTCTACATCTTCTCTGCTGAAAAATTGCACGAGTAAAATCTTCGCAATTCAAATTATCGTTATCAATATAGCAGCAAATAGCAGTTGGATTATTACCATCTGGGTTTGCCGCTTTAATTGTATTGCCATCTTTTCTTACATTATGGCAACCCACTTCTTCTAAAATTTTAATAATCTTTTCAGGAGTTAATAATTCTTTTAATTCCTTTGCTGTCATTTTATCACTCCATATAAAGTAGATTTTACTTTTTTCTCTCTTTCACTTTAAAAAATATTTCATCTAATAAACCGCTATATCCTATTTTAGATATATAATAATCCGTATTTTCTTCATCATAAATCTTAAAATCATTTTTGTTTAAAATATAAATTATTATGTTTAAAATTTCTATCAAAATATTAAAAGATTTACTTTTCATATATTCCCTCCTTCTACAATTACTGTACCATACTAAGTGTTGTAAGTCAAATAAAACCTACTTTACACTTTCTATTAATTCTTCAAACTTTTCTTCAGTTAATATTTTAACTCCAAGTGCTACAGCTTTGTCATATTTAGATCCTGCATTTTCACCTGCTATTACATAATCAGTTTTTTTACTAACACTTCCAGCAACCTTAGCACCAAGGCTCTCCAACTTTTCTTTTATTTCTGTTCTGCTATAATTTTGAAGACTTCCTGTTGCAACTACAGTTTTATCATTAAATACACTTTCTGAAACTTCACTTTCTTCATAAGATGGTTTTACTCCAAGTTTAAATAATTCATTTAGACTTTTTTCTATTTTTTCTTGTTTAAAAAAATCAACAATACTTTTTGCAACAATTGATCCTATATCTTGAACCAAGATAAGCTCAAAATAAGAAGCTTTTTTTATGTTCTCAAAGCTTTTAAATTGCTTACATAAATCTGTTGCTGTTTTTTTTCCTACATTTGGTATACCCAATGAGTATACAAATGAATCAAGATCACATTCCTTACTTTTCTCTATAGCATTTATAAGATTACTAGCCTTTTTGTCTTTAAACTTATCCAATGACATTAATTCTTCTTTAGTTATTCTATATAAGTCAGATATGCTTTTTATGTTTAATTTCTCAAATAATTGTTCTGCTGTTTTCTCACTAAAGCCTTCTATATTCATAGCTTTTCTGCTAGCAAAATGGACTATACTTTTTACCATTTGGGGTTTACAGGACAAAGTATTTTCACAAAATAAATGTACACCTTCTTTTACTATTTCACTGCCGCAATATGGGCATATTGTTGGTGCTTCTATTTCCTTCGTTTCTCCCTCTGTCTCTTCTGTAACTCCCATAATCTCTGGTATTACATCATTAGATCTTCTTAGAAATACTCTAGCACCTTTTTTAATCTTTTTCCTCTTTATATCATCCATATTATTTAATGTAGCTCTTTTAACTATTACTCCAGCTAATTCTACAGGTTCTAAAATAGCTGTTGGATTGATTCTTCCACTTCTGCCCACGTTCCATTCTACATCTATTAGCTTTGTAGTTGTTTCTTTTGCTTTAAATTTATAAGCTATTGCATATTTAGGACACTTTATTGTATAGCCCATTAATCTACTCGTTTCTATATCATTTAATCGAATTACAACTCCATCTATATCGTATTGTAAGCTACTTCTTACCTCTCCTATATTATCAATAGCTTGGTTAATTTCATCAAAATTATTACAAATATTGTACTCAGTTATGTTAAATCCTTGAGATTTTAAAAATAATAAAATTTCACTATATTTTTTTAACTTCTTATCTGTATAGCTAAGATCATAAAATTGAGCTACTAGCTTTCTTCTTGCAGTTTCTTTTATGTTTAAATTTCTCAATGCTCCTGCTGCACCATTCCTTAAGTTTTTAAGTGGTGTTTCATTTACTTTTAAATTACTATTATATTGTTCTAAAGCATTTTTTGTCATTAATGCTTCTCCATGAACATCAATTTCTCCACTATAATTTATAGCATTAGGAAGATTGAGAATGGTTTTACTTTGTTCTGTAATATCTTCTCCTATTTCCCCTGTCCCCCTAGTTGCAGATTTAATTAATCTACTTTCATTGTATGAACAATTTATAGTAAGTCCATCAAGCTTTTGTGTTACAACGAATTGTGGTGAAGGCAATTTTTCACTATGTGTTAAATTATATTGCTCTACAAATTTAACACACTTATTTACAAAAGCTTTAACTTCATCCTTCTTTTGAGCCTTATCAAGACTCCAAAGTTTATTTTTATGATGTGTTTTCTCAAATTTATCAAGGATAATATCACCAACCCTTTGAGTTGGACTATTAGGATTAATATACTCTGTTTCTTCTTCTAATCTTTTAAGCTCATCATACATTATATCATATTCCTTATCAGCTACAATTGGATTATCAAGCACATAATAGCTGTAGGAATATTTATTTAACTTTTCAATTAAATCTTCAATTAGTTTCATTTTATCTAACTTATTTATTAAAATCAGCTCCTCTTTTATTATAATACAGCACTATATATAGTATTATATTATAAATTTTTCACACAATATATAGTTTTTGATTTCTTATAAAGTCAGCTTTTATAATGTATCACTTCCTATTTTTTCATCTAAGTTATCTTCAATGTAAAACTCTTCAATTGGATTTCTAACTCTATTTTCACTATTAGAACAGATCATTGTATACAGAATTGTTAATATATCCTTACTACATTTCTCATAATATATTTTATGGAATTTTTGCCCTCTTACTACATTAGAATTAAATTTTAATAATTTATAGCTTGTTGTTTTAGTACAAATTTCACCACATTCTTTATATAACCTAGTACTAATTATCAATTCATCAATTTCATTTTTAACAAAATCATACTGTTTTTTCATATTTATATCATCATTAAAAAACACTATACCAACTCTTAGTATTTGTTTTTTACTGTTTAATTCATTTATTAATTTTCTTAATCCTTCATCTTTTTCTATCTTTTCTTTTATCATCCCTAAACACCCTTCTTCTACACTCTTTATTCAAGTAATATGGACATAGATAACAACTAAACTTTAGTGTAAAATATTCTTTATTAAAAGTTAATAATTGTTTATTTCTACTAAGATATTTCTTATGATAACACTCAATTGTGTTATAAACACTGAATATGCTTGCAATATTTTGTGAAAGCCATCCCTGATAAAATTCTTCTTTGTTTCTCAATCCATTTATGAACCCATCTAACAAAACCCTTTTTATCTCCTCATACTCATTCGGGGAGCACTCTTTTATCAATATCGTAAACCTCCTCTCGCCAATATATTAATGCTATTAATTCTTGCTCTTTTTATCTTTTCCCATAATCTTTTTTAAACCAAAATAGGCAAACCCTAATTCTTTAAACATTATCTTCCCTTTATCAAC
Source organism: Clostridium acetobutylicum ATCC 824 (assembly GCF_000008765.1). NCBI lineage: Bacteria > Bacillati > Bacillota > Clostridia > Eubacteriales > Clostridiaceae > Clostridium > Clostridium acetobutylicum. The sequence continues at coordinate 1,342,539 of NC_003030.1, read as the reverse complement.
TTCATAAATGATAAAATCTTTATCTTTTCCTCCTCTGTTTTTTTCAACTTTTGTCATATAATAAGTTTTATCTACACTTAATATTTCAACTTGTCCATTATCTGGGTTATTAGGTTGTTGAATTTTCACACCTATGTTTTCTTTATCTTTATAATCTAATATTCTTGACATTTTCATCATATCTAAATTATGCTTCATCTGTTTTCCTGAAGCTGTGGCTGTGTTATCTAAAACTTTATTTACTACTGCTTCATCTAATAATTGAAACGTTAGCCATAAAGCCATGTCTAGTCCACGTTTCTTAGGTGATCCAACTATCTTTTTAAACAATTCACTTGTTGCAACAAATTGCTCCCAACTCGCCATATTACTTTTGGAAAATCTAAAAACCTTATATGTGTCATAAAAGACATGACTTATTCCTTTTAGCTTAACTTTTTTTAGGTTTATTTTGAGATTATCATAAGAATAATCTTCAAGTTCCAGAAAATTAATATTGTGATTCTTTTCTATAAATTCCGCTGCCATCTGCACAGCTTCGTCTTCTTCTTCATTGCAAGTACCAGTAACAATTTTTTCTTGATCTACATAAACACCTGTTTTGGGTGCAATTATATTATTAGTAACTGTAGTAAGTAACATTTCTTTCCACTCTTTTTCATCCTGCTCGTTTACAAAAATCGCTAAAGGTGTATTCTTAAAATATGCTAAATACATTGCTATAAAACATACTTCTCTACTCTTTCCTAATCCTGAACCCATTCCACTACCATATACACATCTCGTTCTCCATCCTCTTGTAAATGTGTTTAGAATAGGAAATGGTAATGCAACCCCTATATCTGGCTTCTTCTTTAAATTAGTATAGAATTCTTTCATTCCTTTTCCTAAATCTACTGAATCATTTAAATTTTTTATATATGAACCTACTTTTGCTAATTGCAAGTCATAAGCTTTTAGTATTTCATCAGTTTTCCTTTTTTTTAACTGATCTAAATTATTTCTTACTGGAAAACCTCGTCTATCTAACTCCCTAATTAAATTCCACGTTTTTAATTGCTGATAAATTGTATCAAAATTTTCATAGTTTGCAGCAACTTTAACTAATCTATTTATTGCATTATTACCACCAAAATTTTTAAATGTTTTTTGTGTTTCTTCATCCATTTTAGATACTTGTATACTAACAGTTGTCTCATTTATTTTTTGAACCTGTTTATATGTTAGAGTAAGTACTAAATACAACAATCTTAAATTATCATCTATAAAGTCATATTTAGCTGAAATTAATTCCTCATATTCTACAAGAGTATCAGGTACTCTATATAAATATCCTATTGCTAAAGATTCTGTTGTTATATCTTGTAAAACTTCCATTTTATCGCCTGCCTTTAATGTTAATTTTCTAAACCCATTCATTTTTAATTCTTATTTGTTCTCTCCACATACAAACAACTTCGTTTTATCTATCTTTATTGTCAAAGCCCTTGATTCGTCTTTTTCTAAAGATGTTATATCAAACCCTAATCCTTTTAGATACTCAGCTGCTTTTACTCCATTGGGGTTTCTTTTTACTACAATCCTTACTTTGTCGTAATTATCTTTTACCGCTTCAATTTCCTTCTTTTCCTCATTCTCGATTAATTCAACAGATCCTCCATGAAAAGAGCAATTCTCTATAGTTCTTCTAACTATTCCTTCTGATGTAAAATGACTTCCTTCATACTCGAAGTTATAGTATCGTCCAGTGCCATAATCAACTGCTTTATTTTCATTCATTTCCAAAGCTAGATTGTTGAACTCGTCAAATATCAAATTAAAGTTCTTCTGAATTTTTTTAAGCCTTTTCATATATCCTGTTTCCTTAAGTATCTTTATCTTTTCGTTTTTTATTTTTTTTAAATATCTTTCCTCAACACTATTTATTGCTTTTTTTTCAACCTTATCTATAAATTCTAGACATTCTCTTTTTTTAATCATTTTGATTTCCTCCCTTGATATTAATTAATTTTATATTTACATTTTGGCAAACTTCCACTTAATATTACATTTCCACAAGTTATTCTTCCTAAGTCCTCATCATAACTTGGTACAAACACTAAAACATCAAATCCCATTTTCTTCAAATCATTCTCTATATCTTTATATGGAGTATACGACACATAACCTTTTGTTGTTTTTATATCATTTTCAATAGAAGATACTGTCTTATGCAATGGTGTTATCTTAACCATAAATTTACTTGGATCAAACAATTTCTTCAGCACTTTTGCATCTACTTCATACTCATCTGCTAATGCAAAATTCAAGCAGTATTTCCTTCCCTTTGGCATAGGTAAATCATTTCCTATTGAAGATATCTCATTTAAAGTTAGAGCATTTCCTCTAAACATATCTCTTCTTTGATTTTCATTTGTCGAATTTATACTTAATTGGAGTCCTGCATCACCTTGAAAAAGATTATTTTTTATATCTACCCATTCATTTATTCTATGAGCCAAAAATTTATTTTTATTAGGACACATGGTTGTAAATACTGGATGTATCAAACTTTCTCCAATATAAGGCTTTACTATATTTTTTAAATTTCTTGTAAAATCCAAAACATCATTATTCCATGATGGTTCTCCCATTCTTGCATAGTGTATATTCAATCTTTCTGTACGATCTATTTCTGGATGAAGATTTAAAGCCTGTTCTAACTGTGTTTTTAAATCATTGTAAGTTACATTAACGCCTTTCCCAACTTTAGGCACATCACAAAATTTACACCCTGAATCACAGCCATATTGTGTACTCATGGTTACAACCCATTTTTTAGTTAAAGGTTGTACTTTGCCATTTGGAACTCCTTCTAAATCTCTAGTAATTCCTAAAAAATCAGCTTTAACGTTTACTTCTTTGCCATAGTCACCTAATGATAGAAATTCTAACTTACCTTTATCTCCTTTTATAACACATATATTTCCTGTTGGAACTTCTAAATTTTTCAAGATTATACTTTCTTTTATCATTTTTAAAATCTCCTTTTTGTATACTAACCGCTATAAGTTGTCTATTTTAAGAAATCAAAATCACCTTTATTATCTTCTTGCTTCTCTATATTTTCTGCCTTTATAAATTCAAAACTATTTGTATTAATTTCTGATATTTTTTGCTGATTCTCTTTTCCTTGAAAGCTATCTATTTTATTTTCAATAATAGTCATTATATAATTGGCTTTTTGGTTTTTAGAGTTAAATTCTTTTCCTCCGATAGCCTGTTCAACTTCTTCTTCATAATTTCTGAAACATTCCAAAATTAAATTATATTCATATCCAGCTTTTGAATCTATAATTTTTCCTAATCTTGAAGTGCCATTTCTAAGATCCTGTAATCTTACAACCATATTTGATGGTAAGTTTACATCAAACCATTTTTCTTTTATCCATTCATATAGCTCACACCAACTCTCACGCTCATATTTTGCTCTATCTTCACATTCTTTATGAGCATAATATACATCTGGAATCTTATTTCCTTCTTTATCTACTCTAAATTCCCTCGTTTTTTCTTCATCTTTTAATACTATTTTTTCTTTCCATTTTAAGTTACCTTTTCTATCATGTTTTTGATATGAAGGCAGAATTCCTTTTAGTCCACAATACTTACACTTATGTTCCTTTATCAAAGCATCTATCTCCTTACATTAAAAATTTAATGACCAAACTCTTTTTATATCCCACTATTTCTCCATATTCACCCTTTCTCTTGGAATTATTAATCCATTTACACTCAATATTTTTAGGATACTTTTCAAGTTTATTTTTAAACATTTCTGTAAAATGTGTTAGTTTAGTTATATTATTGTTAGAATTTATATCTATGTTATGATAATACCAAATTTTAATTTTTTTATCTGTACAAAATCTCATCTCATCAAAAATCGTATGCCATCCAAAATCCTCATTACACCAACTACATATGACAAATTCTCTTTCTCCTTTAATATGATTGTAAACAATATTTCTTTTAATCCACAATTCAGTAAATCTCTTTATTACATATTCATCTGACCACTTAAATATTTTTTTATATTCAGATTTCTTTTTAATATAACATATTTTATTAATTAACCAAGCTAAAGGATATATAATTTTGCACCAGTAATCTAATAATTTCTTTTTTAATTTATATAACTGTTGCTGCTTTTTAATATTCATATTTTCCTTATTTCCTTTTGATTATATTTTACTTTTTTTATTTAACTATTTAAAATTGTAACTTATTTAATTTAGAAAATAATATATATGTTATACCTGTATTGATATCGACTCCACCAATTATAAGTCCTTCTTCATTTTCTATTATTTCCATCAATAATGTTTTGTTCTGTAAGTTTTCATACTTAAAAGTTGGAATATTATCTTTGACAGAAAACCTATCAATATAATCCTCCTATTTATATCAAACTATTTTTCTAAAAATCCATCATTAGTTAAATCAAATACTGTTTCCTCTATGATATCTAAATCCCGACCTCCTATATGATAAGTTCCTGAAGGTGTGCACTCTATATACATATCATTAGGAAAACTATCTCCTATTCTTATTGATATCTGCACTACAGGTTGATCATATTCTTCATTAGCATATAAAATTTTATCAGGATTTTCTTCATCCATAAGAAACTTGTGATACCAATTATGTTGGTATTCATATCCACTCCCTTCTAAACACCTCTCACCTTTATCAGCCCATTCTTTTCCTGTTTTAAATCCATATCTTCTTAACTGATCTACACTAATACCTTTTTTCAATTTTAACACTATTTACATTCTCCTTTTTCTTTATAAGATTTTCCACAAAATGGGCAATATCTAACTTGCATATTGACGATTTCGTGTTTATTTTGAATTGTCCCTTTTTTTGTTTTACTTTCATACTCAACCTTCAAGGGCATGTATGGTTTTACAACCCAATGATCTTCTGTATCAAAATATAAATTTTGCAATTTAGCTTCTTTAGTATTTGACTCTGGATGCCTTTTTGAAAAATTATTTTTAATTTTATTTTGTATTTGCTCTATGCAATCACACACAAAAACTCATTCCTTCCTCTCTTTAAGTATTTATGCAGATATACATATATCTGCATAAGCCTTCAACTTTGCTAAACAACAATTATTCTAACTACATATATATTAAATAGCATCAATAAAAATAAAACTCTAGCTAAATTGCTCTCGTTTATCTAATAATTTCTTAATTTCAATACAACTTTTTTTTGCTTGATTAGAACCTGGGAGGACACTTATAAACTCATTACACATTTGCCTTAGTAATTTATTAAGATTTTCATTATCATGCTCAGATAACGTTTTTAAAAGATACTCCCAGAAATTATCATCATAAAACGTCTTTCTTAATTTTAATCCTTCTTCATATATGTTTAAATTTCTTCTTTTATCTTCATAATAAATTTCATATGTTCTAAGGATTGGTTCGTATTTTTCTATATTTTTTATAATTGAATATATACTAAATTTTCCTTTCCCAATAACATTAGAATGTTGACAATCAATTAAAGAATCTAAAATATAGTAGTAATTTTCTTCTGAATAGTCTTTTGCCTTTGAGTATTCCTTTATTTGGAATATTAAAAAATATACATTATTAAAAGGCAACGAATCCCTTTGCATAAGTTTAATAATTGAATACATATCAAGCAGTATATCATAAGCCCTATGCTCTATTTGTTTATCATTCATGATTCCATTATGTGCTACCTCATTTCGATATATTGGAACTTCAAACGCAAAATATGGATAATACATAAGCTTTTGAATTTCATTATCTTCAAAAACTTTATCAAGTTTGTTGATAATAGTACCTTCCTCAACGTTCCTTTCCCCCCCTTTAATTGCAGAACAAAAATCATAAAAAAGCCCTTCAACTTGTATGGCTCCTAAACTTACAAATGTTTGGTATGCCGATTTCTGAAATAATGCTAATAATATTACAAATACTTCTTTTTTAATTTTTAAAATATAATTATTTTTTACATTAGATAAAATATAGTTACTAACCTTTTTATGCGAAATAAAATCTTTAACATATTCGTAGTACTTATCCTCATTAGTTTTCTTTAATTTAATAAGTTCTGCTACCTTATCCTTGTGGAAATGAAAAGCGTCAAAAAATTTCACTGAAACGCTAAAATCATATTCTGGATCATAATATTCTTTATACCAGCTATAATTATCATCCTTTTCAAACATACCAACTTTTTCTAACCCATTCTGTTGAAGTTTCATTCTTTTTTTTAGCTCTGACAATAATTTATTTAAAATATAATTTTCTTTGCTTAATTTAGCTTTTTTGTTTATTTCTATAAAATAACTATGTTTTTTTGATTCATAATTATCTTTATCCTTATTTTTCATAGCATTTATGCTTCTTTCGATATTTTTATCAATTGATTTTAAATCCCTAAAGGCATCAGCTACTAATCTAATAAAATTATTAATAAATTTACAAGCCTGCTCACTAATATCCTCATTTTTTACAAAATTATAATTTTCTACATAAAACTCCTCTATTAAATTTTCAGCAACTTCTTGATTATCAATATTTTTTGCAAAATTCATCAAAATACTTTTTATTGTTTTATCTGTATGTTTATCATCTTTTATGCTTGACAAATTGATTAATGATTTATATTCCAAGATAAATCCTCTCCCCTAACAAGTAAATAATTAATTATGATAAAATTATAAACTTTTTAAAAATGACATACAATAGTAATCAATAGTACCTTTAGAAATTTACCATTCTTAAGTCTCTATTAAATTTCAATATTCTACATTGCCTATACCACGTATTTACATACATAACAAAATTCCACCTCGTCTACACAATACACTGATTTTTTATTTTGCATATAAAAATTTTTTTAATAGTTTTCCTCTATAGTATTGTTAACTTTATTTAATAACCCCTTAAAATCAATATAGTTACCACTAAAACAATTCTCTATAGTTTTTAATTCATAATAAAAAGATTTTTTATTTTTGATAGGTTTTATAATTGAATCTTCAAAAATTATTGTTTTCTTAAGTATTAATACATTCTCATGATTATAAGATATTCTATAAATATCTTGATACTTATTTCTTGAACTATCTGATAATTGAAATTTATAATTAATACCTTCCTTTTCTCTCGTATTTTTTATTTAAGCCTCTCTTATATGTACAAACAGGGATAAAATTATTTTACTTAATTACCCCTGTTGTTTTCACTATACCCTTACTGTTAAGAAATTCCTCTGAGGCTCCTAAAACAAAAACATCCAATTTCATAATTTTATTTCCATCTTGATCATATTTATAATGTATTGCTCTACCCCTATCAACAACAATTAAATCACCAAATCCTTTAATTGATATAATTGTCCCAAATGGAATATCTGGAGGTGCTGCACAATACACATAAGATTCATCAAGTTTCTTTCCACTTTTAGAAATTGCATCATTTTTTCCACAATCAATGCAATTATTTGTATAAAAGCTCAATTCAATTTTTATAGTTTTTAATTCTTTTTGCCTTTTTAATTCAACTTGCTGCTCACATGTTTTTTGCTGTAATATTCTTTGCTTCTCTTTTTCTTCTAAACACAATTTATATTGAACTTTTTGAAACTCTTTATCCCCATCAAATTCAAACTTATCTACCATTTCTGATTTTGGTGGCAAACAAGCCGTTATAGGCTTATTTATTTTTATTGTAGTGTTATTGTTTAAACATAATGTACTTATTACACACAATCCAAATAAGCCTACTCTAGCTCTTTTTGTCAATTACATCACATCCTATTTAAGCATCTTTTATATACAATTGTTTAATTTAAATCTTGTAATTCTTTTAATATTTTCTTAGCAAGATCTACTTCCGAGATAAGATGTGGATCTGTTATACCATTATCAGTTAAAATAGGCATTATTACAGATGGCGCTTTGCCTTCCTTAGTTAGAGTTCCTATTTCTGAAAGAATTTGTTTTATTACTTGTGATAACTCAATCTCATTTTTTTTCCCTGATAGACTCTTTGTTATCTCTTTATTCTTTTCTTCTTGCTGTTCTTTTGATAAAACATCTAAATCCTTTTCTATCCCTGCATTTATAAGTGTTTTTCTTATCGAATCTTTAAAAGCATTTTGAAACTTTTCCATTGCTTCTTCTTCTGTATCAAAAACAATATTGTGATCAAGTCTAACTCTTGATCCAGCAGTAACCATTTCGTCACTCTTAGTCAGTAATACACGTTTTGGAATCTTATTTCCATTTCCATCATCTGCTAATGTCCTTTCACCATAAATAATATATGAAACCAAAGGGTTTATAATTTTTTGTAACCTTTCTGGCATAGTACTAGTGTATATATCATAAGGCTCTCCTTTCTTAGGTGTTACTGTTTTTTTCTCTAAATGACTTATGAATAAAGGCATAAATCCTAGATTTTCAATTCTTCTAATTTGCTCCATAAAATCTTTATCTTTTTCTGAATAAAATTGTCCATGTGGAACTTCTCTTGCTGCCATATAGTTTTTACCATCTAAAATACTTAATCTTTGTAACGTATATCTGTCTACCATACTATACGCTTCATTTACTGTATCAAAAACAAGTACCTTAATTGTATCTCCAATTTCTTCTCTTTTTTCTTCTAACTTATCTATAAATTCTATAAAATCATCCCATGAAAACAATCTCTTAAAGATATTTGCTACATTTCCTTTATAGCCTTTTTCGAAAGGTAATATAATTGCATTAGGGTACAGACTTGATAAAGTTGTTTTCCCCCATTTTGGTTCAGCAACTATCAAACCTGAATACTCTGTAAAATTAACCTTTGGTATATTTTTTTCTACTCCTAATTCACTTAAATCAAAACTCATAATCATTTCTCCTTTTCGTGCTAATTGTTATAAGTGGGAGAAATAAAATTCTCCTCTTTGTAACTAATCTATAATTGGAATGGGAAAACTTCATTATTATTACTATTTTCCATATTTTCTTCAGATGTTCCCCATCCATTATCATCTTCTTGACTTAAATTATCTTGAGATGCGTTTCCATTAAAAATATCTTCTGCTTGTTGTTTTTGTGTTTTCACAAAATCTGTATTTTTATATTTTTTCTTTATATAGCTTTTAGGATCAGCACCTGTTACCAGTAAGCATTTATCAAAATTACTTCCAACTTGTGTTCCCCAATCTGTATTTTGAACCACAACCCTATTTTCTATAATTCCATTAACCTTAACTACATCTCCAAATTTAAATCCTTTTACAACTTTTGCAAACATAGGATTTGTTTCTATATTAACTCTAAACGTAGCTGGCTCAAAACGTCCTGCATATCCAATTATATATGCATATATATATAATCTTTGCTCTTTTTTATCTTCTCTTACTTCTCTTATTGTAATTTCCTGAGTAAAATTATTTTCTTCCTTAAATTTTTCATCACTAAAGTTTATAGGATTAGTACATTGTTGTACTTTCGAAATATTTAATGTATATTGTTCTTTAGTTACACCATCTTTGTTTTGATAAGTACTATATGATGGTTTTCCTATAATTACCACATCCATACCATCTTTAAAATCATCATTAATCCTTTTTGCTAAATCATAATCCGTTTCAATAATCTCATATCCTTTAGGTAATGGATTATTTCTCTTATTCCAATCAACAGCCAACGCCTTTTCCTTTTCTTTGTTATAAGCATATGCATTATCTTGCGTGCATCCAAAAACCTCAACAACTGGACTATTACTATCTGATGTTTGTAAGATAAATCGTATTTTTCTGTAAGCTCTCTTGTCTGCTTTTTCTGGAACATCTTCAAATCCCAATGATTTTCTAGGTTCTGTAAGTCCTTGAATTCTTCCTCTTAATCTAAATGATCCTTTCTGTTCTTGTAAAATTCCTTTATACTCTTGTTTTGCCATTGAAACATTCCTCCTAAAATTTATCATTATATTTATAATACAATACTAAGTGTTATAAGTCAAGTGAAACTAATAGCTCCAAAAAATTTCAGCACCCAACCACATACTGCAATAGGTATAGTTATTTCTCCTGTAAATAATCCTATTATTAAATTACCTATCGTAGGTATAGCAATATGAAACCATGAAAGGATCTCTTGTACCGACCAAGCTCCTATACTTATATTAAGAATTACTAAAAAAATCGGAACAAAACACCCTAAGCATCCTGATTTCTTCATATAAACACACCACCTTATTTTATTTGTTATTTCTTAGATTAAAAATTTTCAGACTACTAGATATTGCTTCTTCTAGTGTGTTGCCATATCCATGACAAAAATGTTTATTATTTAACGGATCACTGACAGGTTCTATGTTCATTATCCTATCAGCTAAATTGCAATGCCACTTATCTTCTAATCTATTTATTAATGGATGGTACTTCTCGTACTTTTTTAAAAATTCTGCTACACAAATTTTCATATTAAAACTCATTCTCCTTTATTTTTTTTATATTGTAAGACTCTATATAATCTGCTTTGGTTTTTAAGCGAATATACCTATTTTCTAGGACTACCAACCCCATATTCTTTCCTTGTAATGCTGCAACAATATCTTTTTTCTTTTTTAATGGTGGATTTAGTCCACTATTATCTGCATATACAGCACAATCACAAGCAGTACCTTTTCCAGATATAAACACCACATCAACAACGTAAACTTCTTTGTTCTCTGCCGTTTGATTCGTTTCTAATGTATCAATTTTCAAAACATAACACCTCTTTATTCTTCTAATATAGAATATGATTCAATCATACTTGTACAAGATATATTCCCTTGAAAATATTTTGTACAAATCCAAATTAAGTGATTATTGCTTTCTAAAATTCCTTTAATTTCTTCCTTTGTAGAACAAAAAAATGCAATATCGCCTTTATTACATACTTTATTCTTTGCTATTCTAGCTTTATGAATGAGTGTTCCATCCCTTAGTAGAATATTCACATATATTTCTTTCACTTATATCTCCTCTCTCTTCTTATAAAAGCTAGTTTTTATAAGAGTTGCACTACCATCTTTGATTTCATATATAGTCTCCACACTATAATCTTTACCACTCCATAAGTCTATTGCTAGAAATATTTTTTCATAAACCTTTTTCAGTAACTTAAATGGCTTATACTTTTTGCTATAACAGGCTTTATTAATATTCCTATACAATATTGTCTTATCGTTTCTTTTACTACACATAGTTAAATGTGCGTTAAAAAAACGAATACGCTTATTGATATTCTTACTTATCTTTTTAACTTGTCTTCTATTCATACAATTACCTCTAATAACTCAGGATTTTCGTAGATGTTGCCAATCACTTCCACCCTGTTTCCATTCCTCACACAATTAAATAAATCTTGATTTGAACGTTTTTTACACATATACAGCAAAGGTACTTTTTCATTCGCACCAAGATACTTCTCCCACTCTTTCCTTTAATCCATTTTTTTGTTGCATATAGCGATTTTGGTAAATCAAAAGTATATTTGATAACATCACACCCATATAATTTTATTTTTAATTCTTATCTATATCTCTTCCTATATCGCCTTTACTCCTCCTTGATCATAAAATTAATTGCTTCTAATTGCCCTACAGATAAGTTTACCCCTTGTAAATCACTAATTGAAATTTGATGAACATCTATTTCATTTTCAATATCTAACAACTCCTCAAAATCTTTGTTCCACTGCTCTTGGTTGTCACTTTTAGGTAACCCTTTTTTATCTTTTAATGGATTTCCATTTTCATCTCTTTTCACATATTTATCTGTTAATTTTTTTGATATTTCATCAAAATTCTTTAATACACTATTAACTTTATTTTTGTTTTTCATTAGTGCATACGAAGCCCTTATTGGTAGCTCTTTTTTCATTAGCTGTTGCATTCCACTTATCCCATTTATCATTTCCCTGTTTGTTATTTTTTTTATCATTTCTAACTCCTCCTAAATATTATTTATATTTAATAAGATATAATTGTAATTGTTTATATAACCTTTTTACACTCTTATATCTTAATTTATAACCTTCTAACAGCTATTGTTTATTCTTATAGTTTGGCTATATTCTACTTCCAATTTGCTTTCACTTTCTATGTTAAATAAAGCTTTTCTCATTTGCTTTTTGTGTGTTTCCTTTTCTTCTTCGTTTTGATATTCGTATTTCCATAGTTTCATTTGACAAATTTCTTTATGAACTTTTCTTAACCTCATTTTTTACTCCTTGTCCTTGCTTTTTTAATGCATTTTATAAAAATAAAATTCATTTAACATAAATTTTATTTTTATAAAATTGTAAAATACTAATCGCCATAAGTGATTAAAATAAAGCGGATACCTCTCTATTCGTTGTAAATGTATATAAATAACACTTATTTATTATCTCTTTATTAGGGATAATACCCATTTCTATTTTTCTTTCATAATAATCATATCTCTTTTTTTCATCTTCTGTAAAAACAGCCATTTTTGCTAATTCCAAAATTTCTTCTATTGCACTTTTACAAAATTCAATGTCTTTTGAATCTTGTAAATTAACATTTATGGGATTGCTTATCTTTTCATTCTGCTTTTCCCCATACTGATATATTCCTACTTGCCAATCCCATTCGTTTATATAAAGAACAACATACCCATAAGAGATAGGTATCATATAAAACCTATCTCCATCTATATTCTCTCCTTTAGATAAGATATACTCTTTAACCTTTTTAAATAAGTCTAATTTTGCCTTTGCTTTAGTTTCATTTTTCATTTTATTATCCCCCTCTATAACTACTTTAATTTTGTTAACCATTTAATAGAGTCTGCTGTTGCATAGCCATAAGCAGCAGCAACAACTTCAATAGATACTCCCTTTTTTAGTAGAAATAACATCTTTGACATTCTAACAATTCTTAAATCTACTTTCTCTAAGTTTATGTTTATTTTCCTAAATTCGTCTTTATATTCCTGCTTAGTTTTAGAAAAAATATTTCTTATTCCTTTCACTTTACCATCAGTACGACATCCTATTAATAGTGCCTTTATAACATAAGGACATTCTTTATAATCTATTGTATATACTCTCCCATCCTTCCCCATCTTCTCCTTTCCCTTTTCATTCTCTATATTATGAAGATCTTTTATAATATCTTTATCTTCTATAATATATTCTTTATTTTTTGTTTTTAATAAAGCTTTTTTATTCAAAAAAGAAATATCTTGCATTTTTAAATTTTGTATTTCATCAGGTTTCAATCCCTCCCAAGATAATTCAATAACTAATCTATCCCTTATACATTGCACAACACCACACATATCTTTATATTGTTTATATGAAATTAAAGTTTCCTTAACTTCATCCTTTTTTACATATCTTGATAAATCTGTAACAGGAAAATTTCCTATAGTTATATTTTCTTCGTATGCAACATAAGCAGCAAACTGTCTGAGAACTAATAAAACTGAATTAACTCCTCTAGGTGTTGATGGTCTTACAATATCCATTAACATTCCTACTTCTTTTCCATTCTTTTGTTCCCACTCCATCAAACCTTTTCCCGTTTTTTCTTCTACTTCTATAATAGTCTTTAGAATTCTTTTGGAAGCTTTTGGGTAAAATTGCGTAAATAAATTATAATAGTATTTACTCGTGTTCTTCATCTTTACTTACTCCTTTCTTAATGATGTAAAAGGACTTAGGAATAATACCCAATTCCTCTATAACAATAGCCTTTTTGTACTTTTTAACAGCTCCTGATGATGTCATATAGCGCACAAAAAGTTCATCAATTTCCTCATCTTCAACTACCACTAACTCTTTATTAACTGTAATAGAAAGAAGCCCTTTTAATCTATTGTTATCTTCAGCAGCCTTTTGTAATGCATTCTTTAAGCTTTGTATATCTTCATCCTTTTTTTGATTTGATCTTTTAAGTTTACTTAATTCTATCTTTAAAACATCCGCATTTGTATCGTTATCAACCTTATTTTTATTTTTTAAATCCTCTTTAAATAAAATATTCTTAAATTCTTCTTGATCCTTTTCTGTTTCAAGAATACTATAGTCTCCCTCTAGCATTTTTTCTATCTCTTTTGAAATAGATATGGGAGATAATAAAAATCTCTTCTTTAGAAATGCGGAAATTTCTAGTTCTTTACCTTTCAAAATTTGATTATCTATATTTAAATTCATTTTTTTCACCTCACAAAATCAATTATAGCAATTCGTATGAAAAAAGTCAATATACTAATTGCTATAAATTAAAAATTCAAAATATCTTATTAAGAGGATTGGCTTCTACTGCATTTTTTAATTGCTCTTTAGAAACATCTGTGTATATTCTGGTTGTAGAAACATCTTCGTGTCCTAATAATTCTTGTAACTGAAATAAATCTACTTCTCCACTTTGATATAATAGAGTTGCAAACGTATGTCTTAATATATGTACTAAAACATCATTGTCACCTTTAATTCCTGCATTGTACATGGCATTTCTGATAGCATTTTGAACAGTTCCTCGTGCTATTCTACCATTTCTTTCTGATAAAAATAGAGCTTTTGTCTTTAAATTTTTTGGTCTTTGTTTAATATATAATTTAACAATCTTTTTTGCCTGATCTGTTAAATAAACTACTCTTTCTTTATTTTCTTTACCTATAATTCTTATTTCTTCTTCTAATATATTATCTACATTTAGGGATATGAGTTCTGATAATCTCATACCTGTTGATAAAAATATTATTATAATACACTTATCTCGAATAGTATTTCTGCTATTAACACTATTTATCAACCTTTTGCATTCTTCTATACTTAATGATTTTGGCAATCTTTTAGGAATCTTAGGTAAATCTCTTTTGTCTATCTTATCAAAAGGGTTATCTAATACAATTTTTTCTTGATCTAAATATTGAAAGAATAACTTTAAACTAATAATTTTTCTTCTAATTGTTGTTGCTGCTCTCCCATTTTTTATTAAGTAGTTAATGAATTTTTTTATCTCCCTATAATCTATATTAACAAAATCCTCATCTTTTGTTATCTGCCTTTTTTTGTTTTTCATATATCTAAACCATACTTTTAAATCATTTAAATATTGTTTTCTAGTTCCTTCAGACTTAACTAAAAGATTTTTTTCATACATTTCAAGTCTTTCTTCTACCTTCATTTTCTTTTTCGCACCTCCAACTCTTTATTTAAATTATTCTTTTCTTTAATCCATACTATAGAAGAAAAAACGTCTCTTAAAAATCTTATTACCTCTATTACAATCTCTAGTAGTATTTTTATTATTCCGAAAAACAAAAATACTCCCATTTAAGCACACCTTACTTTCAGTGGAAGAAAGAATCTGTTATCATGCGATTCGATTTCTTTAAATAAGAACTTCAAATTTTTATGTTTACCATGGTGATGCATACCCACCCCTTGGCGTGTATTTTCATGATATAATACAATTCCTTCCTTCATCACCTGATTTCTTTTAATATACCACGTATCTAATTTACTTTTTATCCTAATAAAATTCCCTATAAAATCATATTTAAAATTATATATTCTACATAAATTTTCTATTTCCTTTTCTTTATTATTCAATACTGTCACCTTCTTTAAAAATCTCTTCTATTTTTTTGTTGATTTCTTCATCTTGATTAGAAAAATACTCGTTATAGTCTTTTTTAAGTTCCTCTAATCTAATCTTGATAGATTCTGATCTTGCCGAACCTGAACCAGCAGCAGAATTATATTTTTCACTTATAGAAGCTCTTCTTTTTCCACTGTAAAATTTTAATAACCAACTTGCTAGTTCTTCTATAGTTTTATCTGATTTAATTACTATAGGTATTATTGTAAGTAAATGCGTTCTTGTAAGAATTCTTTTAGCTATCTTTTTATGTTCTTTATCTTCTGTATTTATTGCTTTCCATATATCTAATATTTTACTATATGCTTTTTTTATCTCTTCTTTTTGTTGTTCTGTAAATTCTACATCTTGCATAAGCGGTCTTATTTTTTTAGTTTCAAAACTAGGGTTTTCTGTATATAACATTGCATACGTCTTTATTACAATATCTTCATTTGTATATTTATTTACCTGCTTTAATGTTAGAGCATTTTTAAATATTTCATGATTACCTAATTCCCTTATTGCATCAAAACTTTTGGCTTTAACTCTTGTTAATTCTATTGCTGATAAAGCTTTTCCATTGTTTAATCTATAAAACATTTCACTTACTTGATCATCTGATAAATCCAAAAAGAAATATACTGTTAAAGAGTAATCTTTTACTCTATCTTGTAATTCCTCTGGTAATTCCTCAAAACTCATTCCATTTACATCAATTGATTCTCCATCTTCTAACTCAACTTCTTCTATTCCATCAAGTTTAAACTTTCCTTCTATAAATTCCTTAATTGCATGACAACGCTGTTTTCCATCCAACATATCATATGTTTTATCTTCATTTCTTGCTGCATAAAAAGCTGGAATAGGATAATTCTGAAACATTGAATCTATAAGCAATATCTTTTTATCAGTTTTCCAACATAAACCACGTTGTACTGAATTGTCAAATCCAAGAGTACCCTTGTCCATCATTTTTGCAATCTGTTTAGCAGTCCATTGTATATTTGATTTTTTTAACATTATTAGAACCCCATTTCTTTTATTATATTTTTGTATATGAAAAAGCTAGTAATTGATTCCACTAACTCTTGCTTAAAGATAAAATTTTTCTATACTTTTTACTTCAATTTAAAGTAAACCTTCTATTTAGTAATCTAATGGCTTTATAGCTATTTCCAATTTGTTCTCTACTGGTTGGATTGATAAAATTGTCCTTTCAAGGTATTCACACTCTTTATCATTCACTTTCATTTTTACCTTAAATTATCCACTTAAAACTCTCATTGATGAACCATGTACTTTTAATGATTTATTAATGAGAGTTCTTTTTCTAATTCATTTTGTCTTTTTTCTAAATTAGAAATTTTCTTTTTCATTTCTGATTCTATTCTCTTTGATAATCTTCTTTCTATTTCAACCTTCACTTCGTTCCAATTTTCTATAGCATAAATTACATATTTCATATAATTCCTATAAAGAAGATCTGTCTTAAATGGTTCTTGTTTCTTAATAGTAAAAAAATATGTTTCTGTTCTTGGTTCAATACGTTTACCATCACAATTAATATGCTTCCAAGAAATCACACAAATATATTCATCTCTAATTTCAAAACCTAGCGTTTCATCTCCACATTTATACAATGAAATTCCTGTATCAATAAAACATGAATATTTTTTCAAGGAATATAAATCATCAAACATCTTATTCCAACCTATATTTCTTTTTTCTGTAATCTCATTTTTTAATTGTACTTGCTCTAATTCTATTTTTCTTAATGTTTTATCAAGTTCTTTTCTTATTTCATATAATCTTTCTAATTTATTCATTTTCACACAACTCCCTATAATTTATTTTTCAATTTTTTCTTTAACAATCTCATTTAATTTGTAATGTTCTTTTAATTTTCTTATATTCATTGTTTGTTTTGAAAGCTATACGTGGAGTTTTCCCCGTATAATAATCTATTTCCACTACACTACTTATTAAATAGCCTTTACTTTCTTGTTTCGCTAAATATTCAAATAGCTCTTTTTTGATTTCTGCTTCTACAATTTCCACCCTTGTATAATATTGTATCCTATATAATTTATTCTCTATTTTTCTCAACCTTTCAACATCTCCATTCAATAGACTATAAAGTAATTTCATTAAAGTTATTAACTAATGATAATTCATCAATTAATATATTACATGAATCATTATGACATAATCTAATTAGTCTATAGTGTCCATTTCTATTACTTTTTTGTTAGTTAAGTATATTGCTTTTTCATCTTGCTTATCTTGATATAAAAAATAAATTTTATCTTTCAAAAATTCTTTTGCTATTTTTTTAAGTTTTACATTATATTTATTATCCTTTGTTATCGCTTTAAATCTACCGTTTCTCAATGGGCAATCACCACAATTTTTATCATAATTCATTATACATACAGTATCTAGTAATATTTTCAATTCATTCATCCTTAACAACTCTCTTTCATAATCTTATTTTTTATTTAAATAACTTTGATGAGTCAAAATATACTTCTTCGCTATTATTATTTCTTACTGCTGACCAATAAAAAGCACTTCTACAAATTCCGCTTAAATATGTTTTTCTTCCTAATACTTCTAAAGCTTTCTTTGTGAGATTTTTTATCATCCATTTTATATACTGTCTTTGATGTTGCTTCTTCAATTTGTATCAAGTCTTCTTCTTTATACCCCATCCTGTTATTGTTTTTTTATCTTCACTTGTTAATTTCATTTTCTACCTCCTAAAATACCTATAAAAGGGTGATTTTATAATTTTCCAATATCCATTTTTTAACTTCATCTAAAGAACCTAAAAGTTTTCTTTTAGAAAAAGTTTCTTGTTCTGAAAGAATTTCTGCTATAATTTGATTGCTACTTTCTTTATATTCTGCATACAAGTCCTCTAAACTTTTGTAATAAGTATTTACAGCGTTTTCAAGTT